>JASMLW010000287.1 GCA_030748485.1 Pirellulaceae bacterium | reverse complement strand
TCTCGATCGCGTGAAACAGGGCGGCAGTTCGCCGTCATCATCTCGCGGACACCTGGCTGCTTTGTCCCACAACTCATCGCCGGCCGCCTGTACGCACAGAGCCTCGCGGCAGCCGCGCGCACACTCAGGTGATCTTCCAATAGCGCTGCTTCGGATGCGCTGAGTTACTTCGCCGGCAGAGCGAAATCGCTCGACATGCTGCGGAAGACGGCGTGAATATGGTTCGCCGGGTTGCCGGCCGCGTCGGGCTGCGTGTTGACGAACTCGACGAGGAACGCCTCGCCCTGGACTCGATAGTAGTGCCCCACGCCGGGTTTCGTGGGCCCGGCCCAAGCGAATCGAATGTCATCGATGTTCGAGTTCAAGATCTCTTCAACGCGTTGTCGAGCCACGTCCTCGGGCGCCGTGCGGATGTAAGTGCTGACCAGCTTGCGAATCGTCTGCTTCTGTTCATCGGTCAAGTCGCCGACGCGGATGCCGACTTTCTCGTCGGCGGGCGGCTGCGCTGCGCCGGCGGCGCGGATTTCGCGAGGGGCCTTCTTGGCGATGATCGCTTGCTTCTTCTGCTCGTCGCTCAGCGAGTTGACAAGCTCAAACGCCACCAGTTCTTCGTCGGCCAGCACGCGTTGTCCCTTCTTCACGCCCGCAGCGGCGGACATCATCACGCCCGGATTGGCGGCGAGAAACTGCGGGGTCGACGAGATGACTTCGTTCTTTTCGATGACGAAGTTCAGCGACAAATGATGGCCCTCAATGCTCAAGCCCCATTTGCCGTCCGCCTTCGGCTCCCCAAACACGGTGTAGTAGTAGCGCTCGGGATCGCGGATGTTGCCGCCCTTGCGATCTTTCTCGTATTCGGCGAGTACTTTTTCCAACTCCATGATCTTGATCGCCTTGTCGTTGCCGACTTCGCTCAAGCAATTCTTCAACAGAGCCAGGGCGGCCTTCCGCTGCGTCTCATTCATCTCCTTGATCTGCAATCCCTTGCGGTGGTCCTTCGGGATGAAATGCCAATCGACGCGCTTCTCCGAGTCGTAGGCCATCGTCGATTTCGCCAGCTGCTTCTTGTCCAAAGTCGAGAGGTACTTGGAGGCTGAGGCGGTCAGCGATTCACCGCTGGTCAGCGCGCGAAAAAACGAATGACCGGCGCTCACCAGGAGCGCGGAAAAGACAAAGGTGACGACGATCACGCGGCGTTTCATGATGAGTCCTCGAGACGCGGGATGAGTAGCAAGGGAGGCGAACCGCCGAATATACACCAACGATCGGCGCGCAGCCACTATTCGCGACGGGCTTCACGGCGCGGGCGTCGGCGCGTTCGCGTGCTCGTGCGTGCGCCCCCGGGGATCCAAGTCGTGGTGCCGCTGATCGATGTGCACATGCAGATTCGGGCAGGTCTGCAGCAGAGCTCCCATACCCGCGTCGGTGACCTTGGCTCCGTCCAGGTAGAGCGATTCCAATTGAGCCCAGCCGTGGAGATGCTTGAGCCCCTGATCGGTCACCGGCGCACCGATCAAATGCAGAAAACGCAAGGATGGAAACTTGCGGATCTCCGCCAGCCCATCGTCCGTCATCTCCAGTCCTCCCAATCGCAGCAACTCGAGTTCGGACAAGGCCGCTAAACGGGCCACGGCCGCATCGGAAAGGCGAGCCTGTGGCAGGTTGAGAAACGCCAGACCCCTGGCCGCCAGCAAGTGATCCACCACGCTGTCATCGACCGCCACCCCGCGCAGCCGCAAATGCTCCAGACTCGGCAAAGTCGCCAACACGGCGAGTTGCTCAGCAGTGCAGTCGAGGTTCTCCAGTTTGAGATCGAGCAGGTTGATCAGGCCCGACAATTCCGCCAACTGCTCGCCATCCACCGGCGCTGTGACTTCGATCGCGTCGCCCTCTCCTCTCTTGACCGCCGCCACCTGTTCAGCGAATGGCGCCTCAGGATCCGCGGGCTGAGAATCGACAACGTCGAGCGGCTGAACTACGACGTCGGGCGGAGATGTCGGCGAAGCCGTCGGCTTGCCGCCGCAGCCAAACAGCGTGGCGGCGGTTACGGTCAGCAGCCAAACAACCCAACGGGGGTGGCTAGTGGATGTTGTGTTCTGCATCTCGAAGGTCTCGTACTTTCCGCTGCGATTCGTTTTTCTAGTATTCGGCGGCTAACCGCAGGCGCGGCAGACAAGCGCGTAGCGAGTGACGCCGCGACTGGACGTCTTCATCACCATCAAGTCGCCGCATCGCGGACAAAACTCGCGTTCATCTCCGCCGCCGGCCGACTCACATTGAGCGCACGTTTGGCTATCGGGGAAAATCTCGAGCCGTTCCGGTGGGATGGTCGCACCGCATCGTTGGCATGAGCGACCGTCCTCCCACTCGTCCATCTGCTCGTAGGGGGTGATCGACACGCCGGCGGCTCCGCACGATCCGCAGGATACCTTGTCGCTGGCGGTGGGGAGAAGAGCCGCGATCATCTCGGGCGCCGGTTCCTTGTCGCGGAGCAGCATGCCCGCATCGCGCAGGCGTGAGACCAACTCTGCAAGTGTGACGGCCACCGAATCCTGGCAGGCGCGGCACTCGATGCGGAACCGGCAGCGGGGGGATTGAAAATCGACGTGGTTGCTCATCCATCGCCTCCTGGCGGCGAACCGTAAGAACGGCCGGCCACACGGTTTGGGTGGACTGGGCTCGGCCCGCTCGATAGAATAACCGTCTGTCGCCCATACAACAAAGACCGCTCGCATTCGAGGAGATCGCGATGGTTCGAGGGATTTGCTTGGCCGCTTTGGCCGTCGTTGTTATCGTCCCCGCCGCCCAAGGCGAGATTCGTGGGACGTATATCGAGTCGCGAACTTGTCAGGTCTACACGGGCCCCTGTTTCGCCAATGGCGAAGTCGGCGCAGCGGGACGCAATGCGATCATGGCCTGGGACATTCAAGACGGCGCGCAGGACGGCGTCGACTTGTCCGGCCTACGAGTTATCGTCGTGATCGACTCGTCCGAAACGATCGGGTTTGGCGGACTGAAAGACCACAAGAAGTTGAAGTCGGTGATTCTCGTTGATGAAGAAGCAGACACGGATCAGCGGGACGCTCTAATCGCGTTCGCTCGGAAGCACTCCGGCCGCGCCGGCGATCACGTCGTCCGCATTGACGATTCAAAGATCGCGATGAAGCTCGACGTCTCGACGTTGAAGGGGGATGTCGAGGCCGACAAGGGCGTCAAGATCTCGACCCGCAAGGCGCGTCTCGACGATTGCATTTGCTCGAACGAATCAGCCTACTACCCGCCGTTGACGAAGCTAAAGAACTTCGTGCCGGGCGTGACCCTTGAGGGTTCCTACCAGGGTCGCGGATTGGGCGCACGCTGGTCGACGCCGGGAGACCGCAGCGCGTACATGGCGATCTTCAAGTACTGATCTCGGTGCATTGATTGGCGTCGTTCCCTGCAGGCTAGTTGCTGAGGGTCAGCTGCCCAAGTGGCTGCGCCACCCACAGAGCGAGCTGCCGCTCGGTCTTCCATTCACAACAACAACCGGCGCGGATGTTCGCGCGCCGGTCGCTGTGCTTTGAGATATGTCGCTGTGCTTTGAGATATACTGAACGGTTGATACCTGTCACGTCCTGTCCCGCCACAATGACCTCCCACCTCAACAACCTCCGCTGATTCAACATGACAAAACTCGCCATCACAACTTGCTTAACTCTCATCTGCACATTTGCGGTCTGCACGGCTGCCTTTGCGATCGATTACAAAGCCGAAAAACTGTCAGAAGCGCCTCCTAAAGAGGTCCCGGCTGAAATCGGCAAACTGCTCCAGCCCACCGGGATCAAGGTCATTCGCGGTTCATCGCGAACGCTCTGCGACATTTGGCTTTGCAAAGAATGGCAAGTGAAGTCGCTCAAGCCCCAGGGTGACGTGATGTACCCGTTTGAGCCCGGTCAACTGATCGGCGTGGTCCGGTATGGACGACGCGGGTCCGACTTCCGCGATCTGGATATTTCCTCGGGGCTCTACACATTGCGGTACGGACAGCAACCGGTCGATGGGAACCACGTGGGAACCTCGCCGACTCGCGACTTTCTGTTGCTGCTCAGCACGGAAATGGACAAGAGGAGCGCGACGCTCGACTACGAGGCGTTAACCGAGCGCAGCGCCGAGGTGACCGAATCTACGCACCCCGCGTTGCTCTCTTTGCAGAACGTCAAACTCGCACCCAAGCCCCCGGTGATCCGCAACAACGACGAGCACGACTGGTGGATCCTGCGGCTCGGCTCCACCGCCAAGGCGGGCAAGGAGACGGGCCCGGTCGAACTGGACCTGGTCATCGTCGGACAGGCGGCGGAGTGAACCATGCGATCGCCGCTGCGCACGATCGGTTTGTGGGTCGCCATGGCGGCTCCCGTCTGGGCGATCGCTTCGGAAGCTGACGATTCGCGGCAACCCGCCAAGCCCGCAGCAAAACAGCCGGCGAAACAGCCGACGGCCGCCGGCGATCACAAGACCGAGTCGCTTCGCGGGCGGATCGTCTGGCTCAACGAGGCGCTCAACCGCCGCTTCGAGATCAAGACGGTCCCCGAAGCAAAAGAGCGCGTGCTGGCGATTGAGACGAAGGAGGGGGGATTGCACCCCCTGGTCGAGGACATCCGGGGCCGATCCTTTCGCAAGGACGCCCGGCTTCGCGAACTGGCGGACGTCGAGCTGCTAGTGCGGCGATTCCGCGGATCGCCCGCCGTCCAAGTGATCCGCATCTACTCGCACGAGAAGTCGAGCGGCAAGAAAGTCCGGCTCGAAATCGACTACTGGTGCGAGATTTGCGCGATCGCCATGTTCGAGCTGAAGGCGTGCGACTGTTGCCAGGGCGACATCGAATTGCGAAAGGCGGTCCGTAAATAGCATCGGGAGCGGACGACGTCGAACCGAGCGGCAGCTCGCTTTGCTTGTGGCACCGCCATTTGTGGCGTTGAGGCGCTCGGTCGATTCCAGCGACCATCGGGAGCGGACGACGTCGAAACGAGCGGCAGCTCGCTTTGTGTGTGGCACTGCCACTTAGTTGTTTCGCGCGGGGTAAGTCGTATAATCGGGCCGCCCGGAGGAGTTTGTGACTCCTGCGCGCGACGGATTATTTGCGATACCGACGAAGTCTTTTCCATGAAGGTGAATCGCATGACGGAGTCATCTCAACGTTCTGGCCCTCGCTCGGGTTTTACTCGACGGGCCTTTCTGAAGGGGTCAAGCGCCGTTGCTGCGGCGACCGCCTTGACCACCGAGCAGGCGGAAGCCCAGGCCGCTCAGGCGAAAATCGCCAAGGGCGAGCAGTCGATCCGGCTGACCGTCAACGGCAAACCGCGCGCGGTGAAAGTCGAGCCGCGCACGACGTTACTGGAAGTCCTCCGACAACAGTTGGATTTGACCGGAGCGAAACCGGTCAGCACGGACGGCAGCAGCGGGGCCAGCACGGTGTTGCTCAACGGCAAACCGGTCATGGCGTCGACCACGTTGGCGATCACTTGCCGGGGCAAGTCGGTTACGACGGTGGAGGGTGTCGATAATACGGTGCCCAAAGCGTTTGTCGCGGCGGACGCTCAGCAATGCGGCTTCTGCACGCCCGGGTTCGTTGTCGCCGTAAAGGCGTTTCTCGACAAGAATCCCAACGCCAGCGAAGCCCAGATTCGCTCCGGCCTGAACGGGAACATCTGCCGATGCGGAACATACGCCAACGTCATTGACGCGGCCGTGTCCGTGGTGAAAGGAGGCGGCAATGGTTGAGTACAGTTGGCCGGCGAAAGCAGACGCCAAAGTCGTAGGCAAGTCTCACGAACGTCTCGATGGCGTCGCCAAGACGACGGGGACCGCCAAATTCTCCTACGACCAGTATCCCAAAAATGTATTGATCGCGCGGGCCCTCGGCTGCCCCCACGCTCATTGCAAAATCAAATCGATCAGCGTGCGGGACGCCAAAGCTGTCGACGGCGTCGTCCATGTTGAAACGCTCACCGATGTCGGCAAAGAGATTCAATGGCAGGGTGAACTGCTGGTGATCGTCGCCGCGGAGTCGGAAGGCGCCGCGGCTGAAGGCGTCGACGCGATCAAGATCGAGTACGAGAAGCTGGATGTTTTCACCAGTGACGAAGACCTGACAGCCGCCGAGAAAGCGGGCCGCGCGAAGAAGGGCGGCTCGAAAGTCGTCACCGAACGCGAACCGGGCGACGACGACGACGAAGATGAATTCGTCGAGGCGGAGATTGAACGATTGTTCAAGTCCTCCGAGTTCATCGTTGAGGGTTATTACGGCGTCGACGCCATCACGCACTGCTGCCTCGAACCACACGGCTCGACCGTCGAGTGGAAGGACGGCAAGTTGGTGGCGCACCTCTCGACGCAGAATGTCTCGGGCACGGACGACGGATTCGCCCGCGACTTGAAGGTCACGGCCGACGACGTCACCGTGATCTGCGACTACATCGGTGGTGGATTCGGCAGCAAGTTCGCCCCCGATTATTGGGGCGTCGCCGCCGCGCGGATCTCCAAAGCGACCGGTCGCCCCGTGCAGCTGATGCTGACGCGCGACCAGGAGCTGAAGATCGCCGGCAACCGCCCTTCCGGGTACCTCAAGGTGAAGCTCGGAGCGGACAAGGACGGCGTCGTCCAGGTGTGGGACTCGCACCATTGGGGAACTTCGGGCAACACGGGCGGCGGGGTCAGCCAAGGCGTGATCCCGTACGTGCTCGTGCCGAGAAACTACCGCCGCAAGCAGACCCAAATCGCCACCAATACGGTGCGAGCTCGGGCCTGGCGGGCTCCCAATCATCCGCAGGCCTGCGCGATTACGCAGACGGCCTTAGACGACCTGGCCCGCGTGATGGGCAAGGATAGCTACGATGTGTTCGCCGCGAATCTGCCGAACGCATCGAACAAGATGTCCGACGTTTACGCGGCCGAGATGGAGATCGGGGCGAAGCTGATGGGCTGGAAGGACAAGTACCACCTCCACGGCAAGGGAGCCGCCAAGGGCGACATCGTCGAAGGGCTCGGGATGGGCCTGCACATGTGGGGCGGAGTCGCCAATACGTCCAACTGCCAACTCAAAGTTCGGCCCGACGGCAGCGTCGAGAGCTTCTGTGGAACGCAGGACATCGGCAGCGGCACGCGGACCATCTGCGCCCAGGTGCTGGCCGAAACGTTCGGGCTGGGACTGGACGACGTCACCGTCAACATCGGCAGTTCGAAGTATCCGATGAGCGGCGCTTCCGGCGGCAGCACGACGGTCGGCGCCGTCTGCGAATCGCATCGCCGCGCTTCGCAAGACGCGCTGGAGCAGTTGAACAAGTTGGTCGCCGCGAAGTTGGGCGTCCAGGGATCCACCCTGGTCGCATCCAGCGGCCGCATTCATGTCGCTGGCGACCGCAACCGCGGGCTTTCCTGGAAAGACGCCTGCAG
>JASMLW010000286.1 GCA_030748485.1 Pirellulaceae bacterium | reverse complement strand
CCAAGCGCCCAGTAGTTGCTGAAGGGGAACTTGAAATCATAGATTTCGCCGCCCGCGGACTGGTGCATGCGGACGTACTTCCAGCCTTTGAAGTCGAGACGCGTATAGTAGTCGCGGGCCGACCGCCGCGCCGACTCGATCGTGAAGTGCAGGTAGGCCCCCGAACCGTCGCCCTTGACCCAAGCGCCCAGAGCGCGATGACCTAACAAGTTCTTTTTCCCGTCGAGAATGATCTCGGCGCACGCCCAACCCAGCGGTTGTTTTCCCTTGTTTGCCGCGGTGATCTCGAAGGACTTCCCCGGCTCAGGGGATGCTTGATTCGAGTCCTTCAATTCCAGTTCCACGCCGGTAGCCATCCGCGGTCCCCACATCGGTCCGGCGCCGGTGGTCGCGAGTTTCAACGGCCCCGGTTTGATCAGCACGACGTTCTCCGGATTGCCGTGCGCGGCCAACTCCGGCATCGGCTCAATCAAGACGCGCAGCGGTTGGGCGGGATGGTCGCTGTGAAAACTCCAGGCGTTTTGCTCGCCGTCGACATCGGGGACGTACTTCGCCGGCGCGTAACTCACCGGGCGCACTCGCCATTGGCCGTCGCGCGTTTGCTCAAGAGCGAATTCGCGATCGGGCTGTTTCAATTGCTCGCGAATATCCTCCGAAAAATACCCCGCGATCTTGAGCTGCTCCCAGTTGCGGATCATGGAGAAGATCTCCTGTGTCCGGCCGTTGCCGTCCAGGCGGCGCTTGTCGGTCGACAGGCTGATCGGCGCCCCGTGGGACAACGCCTTGCACCAGGCGTACGCCATCTCGCGGGGCCGTGTGGCGGGCCCCGTTACGTTGTGGGTGAAGTAGCCGAACCAGCCCAAGTCGTACGGTTGCAGGTTCGCCCGAAAATGGGCCGACTCCGCGAGGCTGCGGTTGAAGTGCTCGATGACGCCGTTCTGCACCGAGTCGCTGTGATTACCCTGTGTCATCACGTGCCAGGCAAAATTGGAGACGGCGCCGTGAGCAAACCGCACTTCGCGGCGGGTGTAGTGGTAGCGTTTGACGGCTGCCAGGCCCCGCACGTACCAATCGGGCAACACGTGCGGGTACTGATTCGTGTTCTCGCCCGCGCCGTCCGGGTAGTAGTAGTCGACCTCGAACTTGTCCAGGAGCGCGGCTTCGGCGCGCATGATCCGGTCGAACAGTTCGCCTTGCAAATCCGGTTTGTAATAGGACCAGTAGAACTCGGCGAAGTTGTCGATCGCCGCGGTCGCTTTGTGCGCGGTTCGCTTGGTCCCCAGCGCGCCGCGTAGGCAGCCGGTGAAACCGTACGGTTTGGTTCGCTTGAGGTCGCCGTAGATGATAATCTCGTCGCCGATCCGCAGATCGCGTCCGTAATGCACCGCTTTGTCGCCCTTTGACAACAGACCATTTGGCGATGTCGTGGTGGGGATGAAGGTGTCGTCCGGCCCGATATCGGACGCCAGTATGCGGCGTCGGTCGGGATACATCAGGAAACCCTTCGCTGGCACGGGGTGGACCAGCGGGTCGTGTTTGTAAATGACCATCTCCCAGTTGTGCATCCCGAACTTCAGCCCCGCCGCATGGATCTTGCGGCTCACGGACAACAGCCCCGCCTCGCCGCCGGGGAAGTTCTTGCGGTTGATCAGATAACTCCCGTTCGACGCGCACCAGACCGGGCGATTGATGTGAATGGTGCTGAATCCACCCGCCTTCGCATAGGCGATCACCTGGTCGACGGTCGCCTCGGAGATGTCGGTGTAAAGTATCGACTTCATCTGTTCGGGAGACTTCCGCGCCCAGACGCCGTCGATCGTTGGGTGGGGCAGGCCATTGTCGATTTCGATCTGCTCAATGATGTCCAGCAGGTTCTTTGTCGGACATCCGATCACTGCAACTTTCGCCCCGTCGAGCCTGAGTCTTTGGTCCGCGTGGGCGATGAGCACCGGATGTTCACCGCCTTTGGGTCCGACATGCCCACGCGCACCGCCGTAGACCAGCGGCGGCGGAGTTCGCCCATCCGCCGCTCGCCGCAAAGGAGCCACATAGCAGTGCGTCTCCATATTCAGCGGGATGATAGCGGCGGCGAAGTCGTCGTCGCGACAGTGAACCAGGCTGCCGCCGATCGTCTGCGTGATCTTCAGCGGCACGCGCGCGAGGTGGATTTCGCTAATCGTGTGATCGTTGACGGCGATCAGCTCCAACGTTAGGTAGTTCGCAAACGCGCGCGTGTGGAGCTTGGCCCGAATCCCCGTCTCGGCGAAGGTCACGTGTAGAAACCCACGATCCCACTGAACGGCTGTGGACGGCGTCCATTGCCCGTCCTTTTCGACGAACATAAAAGGAACGGGATCGCCTTCCAGATAGTCCCGGCCTGTGCGTCTGTCGGTGAACGCCTTGTTGAGACCGTCGGTCCCCACCGCGTACGCCACGTGATCCGTCTCGCAGACAATGCGGTCGCCCTCGGCGCGCACCCCGGCCGCCGACGCGAGCGCCGCGCCGAATAACCACAAGATTCCAACCGTCAAGATCGTGGTTACGGTAATCTTCATCATTCCGCCCAAGACGAGATTGCGAATGAGTGCGCGTGTGCGGACTCTCGAAACGATCGCGACGCTGGTTCGGTTCATCATTCGCACCCGATCGCTACGCGTTATGATTATATCCACGCGGATGACGGCCAGCGTGACGCATCCCACCTCATCAATCAAGGCTCGACGGGAAAACCATCAAGTCGTTTCAACTCGCCGCCATCGCTGTCTTGGACGTCGTCGCCGCGTCGATCACAGCAACTGAAGTCGTGAGGATCGCATTTTGGAGCCACCAGTCGATCGCTTAAAAGTTTGACCACGAAAGTCGAGAGAACATCATGTTTGCCCGATGCTGCTTCCTGTTGATATTTTTTCCCTGTCTCTGGCCGCATTCGGCTGTCGCTCAATCTCGCCAGGCTCCGCCAGGGGTGTTCAAAGATCTGAACGACGCGATCGTCGGCGACGCGCTGATCCTGCACGGCAAACAGCTTTTTATCGACGACTACGTCATTGCCGACTTGAAGGACGTGAAAAGAGTTCTCAACCAGCCGAAAAAGCATCCTAAGAATCCGCTGCTCGTGCGCGACCGGCCATGGGAAGAAAGCGGTCCCGGCTACGGCACCGTGCACTACGACTCCGACGCGAAGCTGTTCAAGATGTGGTACACGTTCTGGCGCAAGGTCGAGGGAACGTCGACGTCGCTGATGTGCTACGCAACTTCACCGGACGGGATCGCCTGGACAAAACCCATCATCGACAAGCGGAGCGGCGCCAACGTGCTGCGGCATCCACCGATTCAAGGATTCCAGTGTCCCGGCGTTTTCAAGGACCCGGTGGAGCGCGACCCGGCTCGCCGCTACAAGATGTTGTTCAGTTGCAATCCTGACGGCACGGCCAAGACGTGGATGACCAGCGCCGCGTATTCGGCGGATGGATTGCACTGGGAGCCGATCGAGCCGACATCCCTGATCCCGTTCAGCGACACACAAGTTTGCCCGTTCTGGGATCGTCGCCGTCAGCGGTACGTGGCGATCCTCAGATTCGGTCCACCCAACACGCGTATCATCAGCCGCACGGAAAGCGATGACTTTCTGCACTGGTCGCCGAAAGTGACCGTGCTGCGGCGCACGCCGATGGATGCGCCGCTCGCGACGCAGTTCTATCAAATGGCTCCGTTTCCTTATGGCGACGTCTATTTCGGCCTGATCGCCGCCTATCACAGCGAAACGTTGAAGCCAATTCCACCCGACAAGTTGTGGACGGATCGGAAGAACCTCCAACTCACATTCAGCCGAAACGGCGTCACCTGGCAGCGCGTGGGCAAACGGGGTGTGATTCCAGCGAGCGAACTGCAGCGGGATCGCGACTGGCGACGAGTCGCCGAGGATGCTGTCTTTCTGCCCTTTGGCGAGAAAGACAAGGAGTGGGACTGGGGAACGGTTTCGCCGTATTTCACACCGGAGCCGATCATCGTCGGTGACGAAATCTGGTTCTACTACGTGGCTCAGAACGGGCGGAACTGGTGGAACTATACAGGCGATCCGCCCCAGAAAGATCCCCGCGCCAAAGAACCGCGCAAGGGCGTTGGGCTGGCGACTCTGCGTCTCGACGGATTTGTTTCCGTCGAAACAAAGACAGAGGGAACACTGACTACCAAACCGCTGGTGTTTCTCGGCGATACGCTGCTGATCAACGCCGACGCCAGAGGTGGCTCGCTGGTTGTCGAGGCCCTCGATCCCGACGACAAGCCCATCAAAGGGTTCACCCGCTCTGAATGCGAGCCAGTTTCGAGCGACAGCGTTCGACACATTGTTGCGTGGAGGGGCCAGCGCGATTGCCGCCTGCTGCAGGGCCGGCCCATCAAACTGCGTTTCTATTTGCAGAACGCGAAAATGTTTTCATTCGAACCGACGACCCGGCACAATCACTATCTGCAATCGTATGAATAACAGCGAGGCCGACGACGCGGCGCGCCTGTCAATCGGACCAGACTCGTGCGAGAATCGTGGGCGTCCACTCGCCGGAGGAACACCATGCCGACAGAGAGACTGAACCGAAGAGCGCTGCTCAAACGCGGGACAACCATGGGGACCGGGTTCCTCGGACTGCTCGCCAACGATTGGTCCGCCTTGGCTGACACGCCATCGCGGCAATCCATCCGGGACGTAAACCGGCGAGTGCGTCCGCTCTCGTGCGACACGATGGTCGCGTTGCCGGATGCGACGACAACCGGAACGACCGCCCTGGGAAAGAACAGCGATCGGCCCGTCTTCGACTGTCAGCCGCTGGTCCGTCATCCGAGACAACGGCACGCGGCCGGCGCGTCGATCAAACTCGAGTATCGAACGATCGCCCAGGCAGGCGAGACCTACGCCACGATCGGTTCGAGTCCCTACTGGTGTTGGGGCTACGAGGAAGGCGTCAACGAGTTCGGAGTCGCCATTGGCAACGAAGCCATCTTCACCAAGACGTTCGCCGACGCGGTCGCCGCGAGCAAGTCGGGCAAGCCACCGGAGTTGGGACTGTTGGGAATGGACCTTCTGCGGCTGGGGCTGGAACGTGGCAAGACGGCTCGCCAAGCACTGGATGTGATCACCGGCTTGGTGGAACGTTACGGTCAATGGGGTTCCGGTGTTCCGGGCATGGACCACGAAACGGGAGGTTACGACAACTCGTACATCATCGCTGACGGCAAGGAAGCCTGGATTCTCGAGACCGTCGGCAAGCGCTGGGTCGCCAAACGAGTGACGAGCGGCGTGGCGGCAATCTCCAACCAGCCATCGATTCGCGGCGAGTGGGATTTGGCGAGCCACGACCTGGTGGATTACGCCATCGACAAGGGCTGGTGGCCGAAGGCTGCGCGGAGCGATTTCGATTTCGCCCGCGCGTACATCGACTTGAAGACTCCGCTGCAGTTGTCTCAACTCCGAGTGCAGCGCTCCCGCCAGCTCATGTGCCAGAAACAGAACGGACAGGTTTCGCCGCAGTGGGTGATGCGCGTGCTGCGCGACCACTACGAGGGCACGTTTCTGGGCGGTCCGAACTTCAACGCCGCGCTGCCGGACTTCTTAACGCTCTGCATGCACAGTTCGCCGGCTGAATTCACTTGGGGCAACACGGCTAGCTCCGCCGTCTTCATTTTGCCTGCCGATTCGAAGCGTCTTGCACAGATGTGGTGGACGCCGGTCACACCGTGCACCGGCCTCTATCTTCCCGTATTTGCTTCCGCCAGCCGACTGCCGGAAGTGCTGACTACCGCGGGTGTCGTGGGCGACGCCGTCACGCCGCCGCCACAGACGAAGCCCGATAAGTTCTCGGCGAATTCGTACTGGTGGTTGTTCCGAGATCTGCTGGACAAGATCAAAGGCGATGAAACGGGGACGGCGTTCAGCCAGCGGCAACCGCTCGCGCGCGCTGCGTTTGACCGATTGGAAAAGAGGTGGACGGCCGAATCCAAGAACGTCGAGCAACAAGCGATCGGGCAAAAGAACTCAACACTTCTCGACGACTTCACAAAATCGTGTGTCGATGAAGCCGTGGCGACCGCCGACCGCTTGCGCGAGACGTTCTCGTGATCATTGTCATCAACAGACTGGCCGCCGCCCCATAGAAACTCGAAGAACGGCGGAACGTCTGCTTCCCCAGACCGCTTGATAAATGAGTTGGAGAGCCTTGAAGTGAACCCGCCATCACGCCGTCGAGTGACCATGTTGTTAGCTCAATTCCTGTCCTGCATGTGCGCCGTCAACGCCGCCAGCGCCAGCGAGCCCGCCGTTCCAGAGGTTCGGGTGACCAACATCCGACGTGTTTTCCATAACGGCGAGCACAACGCGTTCACCGACCTGATTCGTTTTCGCGATCGGTTCTACCTGACGTTTCGAAGTTGTCCCGACGGGCACTCCGTACACCCGACAGCATCGATCATCGTTCTGGAAAGCGCTGACGCCCGAACGTGGAAGCAGGTGCATCGCTTTCGCGTACCGCGGCGAGACACGCGGGATCCCCACTTCCTGGCCTTCAAGAACAAGCTGTTCGTCTACACCGGCACATGGTACTGCGGAGATTCGTCACCTGAGGTCTACGAGTACAACAAGCACCTCGGCTACGCCTGCTGGAGCGACGACGGCCGCACCTGGGGAAAACCGACAATGCTGGAGGGGACCTACGGGCACTACATCTGGCGCGCCGCCGCGCACGACGGCAGGGCCTACTTGTGCGGTCGTCGAAAGCGAAACTTCGTCGAGACGCCGCGCAACGTCCGCTCCGACGTCGAATCAGCCATGCTGGAGAGCGACGACGGGCTGGTCTGGCGTAAGCGATCTCTGTTTCAAACGACACAGGGCAATGAAACGGCGTTTCTGTTCGAGCCCGACGGCAGCGTGCTGGCGGTCGCCCGGTTCACTCTCGACAACTCACAACTCTGTCGCTCGAAACCTCCATATTCCAAGTGGGAACGCACCGACCTCCATCGTTACATCGGCGGTCCGCTGTTAGCCAAGTGGGGCGAGCGTTACCTGGTCGGCGGGAGGAAGAATACTGACAAGCGGCCGAAAACGGCGCTTTACTGGCTCGTCAAAGGAAAACTGCACGAATTCGCCGCGCTGCCCAGCGACGGCGACAACTCGTATCCGGGGTTCGTCGAACTCGGCCCGAATCGCGCGCTGGTCTCATGGTACTCCACGCACGAAAAGGACGACTCCGGGAAGTCGATGACAGCGATCTATCTGGCGGACCTGGAAGTCGTGGAGTGAAAGAGTGGATGTACTATTCCGCGTCAAGAAACGCCGGACATATCGACCGTGAGGCGTTATGATCCGTGCGTGTCCCCTAAGCACAGCCGCGCCGCTTTCCAAATTGTCCACGGAGACTCCTCGCGACGCCGATACTTCCCTCACATGTGAGAATGGAAATGCCGCTTACTTCCCGACGCCGTGACTTTCTCAAAGCGGGAACTGCGTTCACCGCCTGCAGCCTGCTGTCCGCCAGCGCCAAGGCCATTTCTCCCAATGGCAAACTTCGCACGGCTCACATTGGAGTCGGCGGCAAAGGAGCCGCGAACTTGAAGTCCGTCGCTTCGCACGACCATGTCGAAGTCGCCGCGCTGTGCGATGTCGACACGCAGAGGCTCGCAACAGCGAGCCGGGGATACACGGATGCGGAAACCTTCCGCGACTATCGCGAACTGCTCGATAGAATGGCGGATCGTATCGACGCCGTGGTTGTGTCCACGCCCGATCACACCCACGCTCCGGCCACGATGATGGCGATGAACCTGGGCAAACCCGTTTACTGTGAGAAACCCCTGACCCACGACATCTACGAGGCTCGGCGGCTACGTTTGGTTTCGGAAAAGAAATCCATCGTGACACAGATGGGAATACAACGCCACTCAGCGGCCACGTCACGGCGAGTGGTCGCCATGCTCCGCAGCGGTGTGATCGGCAAAATCACTCGAGTCTTCACATGGTCGTTCAAGAATTGGGGATACGACGGAGCCAAGTTGCAAGGACGGCACGAAGCACCTGAGACGCTTGACTGGAACCTCTGGCTGGGAAGCGCAAAACTGCGACCCTATCATCCCGACGTCTACCACCCGCGAAACTGGCGGAAACTGATCGACTTCGGTACGGGGACCCTGGGGGACATGGGGGTGCATATCTTCGACACGCCCTATGGAGCGCTGGAACTGACAGCCCCCAAGTGGGCGAAGACGACGTGCCGGACTCCAACGGGAATCGGACACCCCGAACAGAATGTCGTTGAGTACGAATTCTCGGGGACGAAACACACGACCGCCACACTGCACTGGACATGGCTCGACGGCGCACACGCTCCACCACGGGCTGAAGACCTGCAACTTCCCACCGGCGCCGTGATTCCCAAACAAGGATCGTTGTGTATCGGCGAAGCGGGCTCGCTGTTGTTGCCTCACGTTGCCCGGGAACAGCTTTTCCCCGCGGATAGATTCCGCAACTATCAACCACCGACCGTCGCGGGAGACGACCACTATCACCAATGGGTCAACGCTTGCTTGGGAATGGGTGAAACGTCAGCCGATTTCAGCTACGGGGGGCCCCTGACCGAAGCCCTGTTGCTGGGCGTCGTGGCGAATCGCTTTCCCGGCCGGAAGTTGGCCTGGGACCCGAAGAAACTGCAAATCACAAATCTGCCGGAAGCCAACAAGTTGATCCGCCGCACTTATCGCAAGGACTTCCAGGTTGAGAATCTGTAGGTTCGGCGCGGTTCATGTCACATGTGACAAACGGTAGCTCGACTGGCATCTGACCGATTGTTCGAATCTCGGTATCTAGCAAGTATATAATCTCGAATCGTATACTATGCTGCGTTGATTGGTCTCCAACGCTTTGCTCGCCCCATCCGACTGCAATCCGCACTTCGTGGCAAACTGATCCAAACGGCCGCTCGGCAATCCTTCATTCTGGGAACTTGAATCATGCGACTTCTATTGTCCTTGGCTTTCGGCGTCATCGCATTGGCGACACCCGCGGCGGCGGTGGGCGACATTGTGCTTTACCGACTGCCGGGCACGAAATCAGTGTTCAAGCTGCAAGGCAAGGCGACCACGAATCCGGGCCGGACGGTCACCTTTCGGCATCCACTCGGCACGCTTCATCTGGCGCTGGATGATGTGAAGATCTTTGAGCAGAAGTCAACTCGCGGCGTGTTCAATCGCAAGCTTCAAAAAGCCGTTCGAGTCAAGGATGTCAAAGCGTGTATCGACGCGGCGCGTTGGGCGTTACACGCCGGCATGCTCAAGGAGTTTTATTCGGCGGCGTCTGAGGCTTGGAAGATCGATCGGGAGAATCCGACGGTCAAGCGACTTGTGGCCATGAAGCAGAAGATCGACGCGCCGTTGGCTTCTCCGGAGCCTCAGGAGCGGAAGCTGCGCGAATTCACCCGTGACCTACGTGACATGAAGTTTACCCGTAGCCGGCATTTCGTACTGATCCACGATACGCCGGACGAGAAGCAGGGACGCGGTCGCAAGTCGCGGGCTGAACAGCGGCTCGAGTTGCTGGAAACGGTCTATCAAAGTTTCCTGATGAAATTCTGTCTGGAAGGAGTCGAACTCGACGTGCCGAAAGAGCACCTCATGGTCGTGCTGTTCTCCGAGCAGGCCGATTACCTTCGCTTTGTCAACTTGATCGGTCCGCAACTCAAGTCGACGTCCGGGTTCTACCATCGCATCGAGAACATCTCCGTCTTCTTTGACCAGGGAACGGATGACACTTTCAAAGTGCTGTACGAAATGAACCGCGAACTGCAGGCCGCGAAGGCGAAAGCAATCAAGGCCCGCGCGGCGGGGACGCGCGACCTCGTTCGGTTCGCCGATACGTTGCATTTGCTGACTCAGCTTTCACACAAGAACTCCGACATCGAAGTGGTCAGCCACGAGGCGACACATCACATGGCTGGAAACACGGGGCTCATGCCACCCACATCGCCCATTCCGGTATGGGCTGCCGAAGGCCTGGCGACCTATTTCGAGTCGCCCAAAGAGGCGGCTTGGAGCGGTATCGGAGCCGTGAACACGCAGCGTTTGAATTGGTACCGAGAACTCGAACCAAATAAACGTTTCTCGAACATCGACTTCATCGTGAGCGACAACATCTTCACGCTCTCGGCAAGCCACGAAGCGACGCTGCACGGATGGCGTCGCCGGAATGCGGATTCCGCCGAGAAGGGCAATCGTCGCCTATAACCAGCTGCCGATTCCGAGCAATCCCGACGCGGCCCGCGATCCGTTTTGTATTTGAAGCTCGCCTGAATGCGGGTGCGGTCAATACAATGGCAAGCACTCAAAGAGGCGTACAAGCACTCAAAGAGGCGTAATGGACACTGGACGCCATCGGGAATTAACACGCGGCTGGTAATGACTAGACGACACCGAACTAGACGACACGGAATAGGACGGCCGCCTTCGCGCGACGGCGAGCGCGTGACCAGCAAGGGATACCACGACACTGATGCATGCCTGGCGCAGTGCTGCTACGAAATCACCCGGTGGAGGTCGAGCGAGGCCGACAGATTCTGCAGTAGGTGAAATGTTCTGAT
>JASMLW010000285.1 GCA_030748485.1 Pirellulaceae bacterium | reverse complement strand
CCAGGTCGGACTCGGGCTTTGAATCAGCTTCGTCGCCAAAGGCGTCGTGGAGAAGGTGATCGAGGATCTTCCGATTGAGCGCCTGCTTCTGCTGCAGTTCGCGCTGAAATTGCTCCAACACCGTTCCCGTGTGATCGCCTTCGTAGCCGATGCGGATGGCGAGCCGCCGCAATTCGTCGTCCGAGTCGGGCAGCGTATGCGTTTGCAGGTCGAACATGATTTGCAAACGGTGTTCGACGGTGCGGAGGAACGAGTAATTCTCGTACAAGATCGTCTGTTCCTGCATTGTCAAACAGCCGGCCTCGGCCAGCCGATTGATCGCCTCCCCCGTGTTCGGAGTGCGGATGTCGACCAGATCGCCGCCGTTGAGCAACTGCAGGAACTGGATCACAAACTCAACGTCGCGAATTCCGCCGTGACCCGTTTTGACATTCTTTTCGTTGCCCTGCTCGCGCTCAGCTCGACGTTCGATGCGGCGTTTCAGCGCTTTGATGCCCGAGATGTCGGCGCGAGATAGATAGCGGCGATAGATCCACGACTCGAGCTTGTCGAGGAACTGCTCCCCCATCTCGATGTCTCCCGCGATCGGACGAGCTTTGACGAAAGCCTGACGCTCCCAAGTTCGTCCCGACACATCGTAGTAACGAAGCGCGCTGCTGAATCCCGCCACAGCCGGTCCTTGGGCTCCTTCCGGCCGCAAACGGAGATCAACGCGATACGCCGCGCCCAGATTCGTCGACTCGGTCAGCAGACGGTTGACTTGTTTCTGCAGTCGCTGAAAAAACTCGAAACAGCTGACCGACCGCTCACCGTCGGTCGAACCGCTCTCGTCACTCAAGAACATCAAGTCGATGTCGCTGGAGTAATTGAGTTCCTGTCCGCCCAGTTTTCCGAGCGCGAGGATGACGAAGCGAGCCGGTTGTCCGTCCTCACGTCGCGGCCGACCCATCTGCTGCTCGAGCGAACGCCGCGACCACCAGACTGCGGAGTCGCAGATAGCGTCGGCCAAATAGGAAATCTGGCGAGTTACCGTGTCGACTGTCTGCCGCCGGATGATATCGCCATACGCGATGCGAAGCGTCTCGCGATGTTTGTAGCGGCGGAGCACGTCCATCGCCTGCCGTTCGTCATCGACATCGGCGAACTCATTTCGTATTTCGTCGATCAGCACTTGCCTGGCGACAGGCTGGCCGTCGGTTCTTCGCAACAAACCGAAACTCTCCGGGTCGCGGATCAACAAGTCGCTGAGGTACTGGCTGGCCGAGATGATCTGCAACAGCGTCGGCAATGCCTCGACATCTCTCTCAAACAGCGACGCCAGCGCGAGCGGGTTCCGGGCGGCGGTGATGAATCGTTCGAGACTGTTCAGCGCGCGATCGGGATCGCTGAGCCGCGGCATGTGCTCAGACAACTGTTCGCAAATGTGAGCCACCGAGCCGAGCGTGAGTCCCGAGTCGCTCAGCGCGTTGAGGTTCGCATGCGCGCGACGCACATCCGCCACTTGCAGTGACCGCAACCACTCCGCCGCCGCGGCGGGCGAGTCGAGAAACTGAACGAGCGTTTCGATTTCCATGGACGAGCGGCGAGCGGAAAGGGGCGATGGCGGCGAGGGTCGGATGAGTTGAGCGATGTCAAGTTGGGTCGCGGTCGGCCTCCATTCTGTCGTCCCCACGTCTGGCAATCCATTGGTGCGGGACGGGAGGCAACAAAAAAAGCCGACCCGAAGGCCGGCTTTCTTTGATGGTCTCTACACTTAGTCGAGGAATCCGACCAGTTCTTGACTGCGGCTGGGTTGCTGCAGTTTGCGAACCGCCTTCGCCTCGATCTGTCGAATCCGTTCGCGGGTCACTTTGAAAATGTGGCCCACCTCCTCCAGTGTGTAGCTATATCCGTCGCCGAGCCCGTAACGCAATTTGATAATCTCGCGTTCACGGTAACTGAGCGTCTTCAACACTTTGTTGATCCGTCCCCTCAACATCTCTTGGGAGGCTCCCGTCGCCGGGCTCTCCGCTGCGCCGTCAGGAAGCAAGTCGCCGAAATGGCTGTCTTCGCTATTGCCGACGGGGCGATCGAGACTGATCGGGTAACGACTCATCGCCAACACGCGACGAGCTTCATCAACGGTCGTCTTGGCTCTCCGCGCGGTCTCTTCGATCGTCGGTTCGCGCCCCAACTCTTGCAGCAATTGCCGCGAGACGTTGCGGACGCGAGACATCGTTTCGACCATGTGCACGGGGATTCGAATCGTCCGACTTTGGTCGGCGACGGCGCGAGTAATCGCTTGTCGAATCCACCAAGTGGCGTACGTGCAAAACTTGAAACCGCGGCGGTATTCGAACTTGTCAACCGCTCGCATCAAGCCAGCATTTCCCTCTTGGATCAGGTCGAGAAAACTGAGACCTCGATTGCGATACTTCTTGGCGATTGAAACGACCAACCGCAAGTTGCCTTCCGACAATTCGCGCTTGGCCTGCTGATAGTCGGCGTAGACCGTCTTCAGGTACTCAACCCGGTTTCGCAAACTCGACGGCGACTCCTGCGTCGCCATCAGGATCTCACGATACTCTCTGATCAAAGGCTGACGTTCCGCCATCGGAGCTCGGTCCCGACGTAGAGTGTCAAGCCGTATCTTCAATTCATCGACACGTTGGCTGAATTGCTCCAACACGTCAATCATCGGTTCAATCCGTTGAGTTCTCAGGCCGAGTTCTTCGACCAGTCGCACCGCGCGTCTCCGCCGTCGTGACAACTTGCCCCACGCCTCGCGGCGCTTGGCCTTCGTCTGACTCTTGGAAAGGGCGGTCTGGTAGTCGCGTCGATTGCGCTTCAACAGCACATCCAACGTCGACAGATTGTGCGGCAGGCGACCCAGAATCTGGTCTTTCTCAAGCCGGTCTGTAACCGAGACCTGCACAGTGCGGTCAAAGGGGAGCTCCCCGTGATGGACTCGCTTGAGAACCTTAAAGGCGACCTGGATCACATAATCGCACTCGAGCAGTTTTGCGCGGAAGGAACGTCGAGTCTCTTCGATCTTCTTCGCCAGCCGTATTTCCTCTTGGCGAGTGAGCAACGGGATCTCACCCATCTGGGTCAAATACATGCGGACAGGATCATCGGACCAGGATTCGTTGTCGTCGACGGTCGCTAGCGCGTCTTCTTCATCCTTCGCAGTCGTAAGTTCGGTCTCTTCCCGAGCGCCAGTCGTAAGAGTTTCATCTTCCGGCGTCTCAGTCGACAACTTCACGAAGTTCTCATCGGATTCCGATGTTCGTGTGTCGTCTTCAAATTGATCAAGCAGTGTGTCGTACAAATCCGTACTCCTACACCAAGTCGAAACGGCGCTGAACCAAATGCCAGACAGTTACGGACGTCCCGAGTACGATCGGGACAACGGGTCCGCTGTGGGCGAGCCGAATCCGCCAAGACTTAGCGGACGGCTGAACGCAGGTGTGGATTGTGTGATTGAATCTCAATGTCATCGTGTTGGACGACTGTCTGACTCGCAATTCTACCACTTGCGTGACGCGCCACCGCGATCACCAGACATTTGGTAGAAGATTGCAATTAGCTAAGAACTCAGGCAGTCGGCTTTCTCACCTAAATTACCTATTTTCCAACGAGAGAATAACACGCCTCTCGAAGCGAGACAAGCAACGCACGTTCTCCTTGATTGAAGCGTTGAGCGTCATGCGGCGGGAAAACAACGGCGTACGCCCTACGCCGTTACGAAGGTGGGGTGAGAAGAGGCGTTGCCCCCCGTGTGATGACCCCCCCTGCGATCGATGGTGCGGACGGGCCTCTTTCTTCTCGTGAGCGGGCCAAATTCGGCAAGGCTCACGGGGGGCTGTCAGCGACCGGGGTCAATTCTAATCACCTCGCCTCACAGGTCTAGTCTTACTGAGCGGTTTTTTGAAGTCAGACGGCGATTGTCAACTCGATTTGGCGGAATCCGCCCGCCTCTCAAGAGCCCCCGCCGCCGGGCAAAACGCCCCTTTCAGCCCGCCCAGCGACCAC
>JASMLW010000284.1 GCA_030748485.1 Pirellulaceae bacterium | reverse complement strand
GATCGCCGCGCTGCAGCAAGTGGAACACCGATTGTCGCGACTTCGTCGCGACGCCTTGTACGATGGCCGTCCGAGGCCGTCGAATACGGGTTAGTCCCAAAAGAAGCCCTCCCGATTCGTGCTCAGCGGCCCAACAGATCGCCGCGATGGAGCAAGTGGAACACCGACGCTTTGTACGATGGCCTTCCGAGGCGCCTTCCCAACAGATCGCCGCGCTGCAGCAAGTGGAACGCCGATTGTCGCGATCTAGATCACTTGCTGGTCAAATCGACGCACACAATTCGCTCATCGTCGCGGGCGAAGATGAAGCGGCCCGAGTAGGCCGGATGAGCCCACGTGGGGCCGACGAGCTGCGCTCGCGAATGCTCCTCGTAGCGATCGGCGTGAAGGCTGGCGAGCACCAATTGGCCAGTAGAGTTGAGCGCCAGGATGCGTCTCGACTCGCCCAGCCACACCATGGTGACTTGTGGATTGCGGTCGCGGGGCGTCAGCTTGTTGGCGTCGGTCCACAGCTTTTCACCAGTCTTCAGATCGCAGCAGATCAAACCGTGGCGTTTGTCGAGCAGGTAGACGCGGCCGTCACGACAGAGCGGTTGGCTCATCAACCCGCGCAGGAATCGATTCTCCTCCCAAAGCAGTTCGCCGGCGGTCGGCCGATCACCCAGGCGGATCGCTTTGGAGCCCTCCCAGTAACCGCTGACCACCACGATGTCGTCGCGGACGATCGGAGTCGCGATCGAGACGCCCATGGTCACCTTGTACGGCACGGTCCACTGCACTTTGCCGGTCGTCGGCTCCAACCCCAGGATGTGCTCCGGAGTCCAGCCGATCAGCTGCTGAGTCTGCTTTGACCGCCGAGCCAGTACGGGGGCGGCGTACCCGGCCGGACCGGAGCCGGATCGCCAGATCTCCTTGCCGGTGAGTCGATCGAGAGCTGCGAAGCAGCCGTCGGGGCGGAGGCCGGCGTGCACGACGATCGTCTTGCCGACCGGGAGTACGGGAGCCGCGAACCCCCAAGTCGGCTGAGCCGCTCGATAGTCGCCGACCAAGTCTTTCGACCAGATCCGTCGCCCCGTGTCGGCCGCCAGGCAGTGCAGGTGGCCGACAGCGCCGAGCGTGTAGACGTGTCCAGCGTGGACAGTCGGCATGGCGCGGGGACCTTTTCCGTACTCGAGTTTTCCGTAATCGGCCGCGTAACTGAACCGCCAGACCTCTTCGCCGCTGGCGGCGTCCCAGCAGACGACTCGCTCCTGATCGCCTTGGCGGTCCATCGTGTAGACTCGCCCACCCGCCACCGCGATACCCGAGTAGCCGGGGCCGACCGGTTTCGACCAGACCGTTCGCAGGCCGGTCGCCGGAAATCGGCTCGGTAAAGCCGGCGCGTCAGCCCAGACGCCATCTCCCGTCGGACCTCGCCAGCGGGGCCAATCCGCCGCCGCTCGAGACGCCATCAGCTGCAGTGAGACGATGGCGAGCACCAACCAAAAGTGGCGGCGCCACACACAAGAGCTGCCGCTCGGTTCGACTTCGTCCGCTCCCGTTGGTCGCTGGAATCCAACCAGGGAAGTACCAAATCCACAACGCCAAAAATGGCGACCCGGCGGCTCAATGACGGGTCTCGATCCGAACGGCAGATGACTTTTCGTTTTCATCGGAACGACCTCGCGAAACAGTTCACATGGCGTTATTAAACGCGCAAACGGC
Source organism: Pirellulaceae bacterium (assembly GCA_030748485.1). Lineage (GTDB taxonomy): Bacteria > Planctomycetota > Planctomycetia > Pirellulales > Pirellulaceae > JASMLW01. Next base: position 1,912 of record JASMLW010000284.1, on the reverse strand, counting down.
TCTGTTGACATTTCTCGCCCATTTTCAGTACACTCTGTCGCTTAACAAACCGTTACATCTTGTAGGGTTTGTCACCCGTCGATCCTAGCGGGTTCGACACCACCAAACCACGGTTGTCGGTGACCAATTCCCTTTCCTGAGCGTTCACTTCGGAGAGCATGAGGCGGCTCCGTATCCCACCCGTAGCACTACTTTCGGTCGCCGACTCGGGCGATTACCGCCGCTTTGCGCGGACGCCAATTGTCGACCTTGATTCTCTCCGCGGGGGACGAATTCCCACCGGGAATTCAACCCCGCAACACCATTCTGATTGACCAATCCGAATCTGGATTTACGTCCCCATCTCACTGCAGCTTTGAAGCAATAAGGAATCTGGCGAAATGGACATCACGGTCGTCATTTGGCTCGTCGCACTCATCGGTTCGATTGTGGCGCTGGTCCAGGCGTTCTTCTTCTTCCGCATTATGATGTCGGCGGACGAAGGCAATGAACGAATGGTCGAGATCGCGGGTTACGTACGCGAAGGCGCCAATGCGTATTTGACGCAGCAGTACAAAGTAGTGGCCGGGTTTTTTGCGGTCATCGTCATCTTGTTGGCGATCGCCGCGTTCGGATTGGGCGTGCAGAGCCAGTTCGTTCCGTTCGCCTTTCTGACCGGTGGGTTTTTCTCCGGCCTGGCGGGATGGTTCGGTATGAAGACGGCCACTTGGGCTAGCAGCCGAACGTCGGCGGGAGCCCAAAAGTCGCTCAACCAAGGACTCCAAGTGGCCTTCCGCAGCGGGGCCGTCATGGGTCTGACCGTCGTCGGGCTCGGCCTGCTCGATATCACGCTCTGGTTCGCCTTCCTCTACTGGGTCTGGCCGAAAATGGGGTATGACGAGTTGAGCTTGGCCGAGATCACGGTCACCATGCTCTGCTTCGGGATGGGAGCCAGCGCTCAGGCTCTGTTCGCTCGCGTCGGCGGCGGCATCTTCACCAAGGCGGCCGATGTTGGAGCCGACCTGGTGGGCAAAGTCGAACAGGGCATTCCGGAAGACGATCCCCGCAACCCGGCGACGATCGCGGACAATGTCGGCGACAACGTCGGTGACGTGGCCGGCATGGGCGCGGACCTGTACGAATCCTATTGCGGTTCGATCCTGGCCACCGCCGCGCTCGGCGTGGCCGCTTACTCAACCGGCGCGCTGGTGCCCGACGGCATGACGGGACCAGAAGCTCAAATGCAGACCCTATTGTTGCCGATGGCGATCGCCGGCGTCGGCATCTTTCTCTCAATCGCCGGCATCTATATGGTGCGGACGAGCGAAGAAGCGACTCAAAAGAACTTGCTCAACGCCTTGGCTCGCGGCATCAACCTGTCGACGCTGCTCGTCGTCGTGGCGGCCGTTGCCCTGTCGTACTGGCTGATGCCTCGCTCCGAAGGCACGCTCTTTTTCGGTTTGCCAGGCGTCTCCTTCAGCATTGTCACCGGTCTGGCGGCCGGTTGGATTATCGGTAAGTGGACTGAGTACTCGACGAGTGACGAATTCACGCCGACAAAGAAGCTGGCCGAGCAAGCGGTAACCGGCCCGGCGACGATCATCATCGGCGGCGTGGCCGACGGCATGATGAGTGTTTGGGTGCCGGTGATCACCGTCTGTGCGGCGACGCTCTTGGCCTTTGGATTCGCTGCTGGATTCAACTACACCGACGTGACCTACTTCGCGCTGGGATTGTACGGCGTCGGCATAGCGGCGGTCGGCATGCTCAGCACGCTCGGCATTACGTTGGCGACGGACGCTTACGGTCCGATTGCCGACAACGCGGGCGGCAACGCGGAAATGGCCGGCCTCGAACCGATTGTACGGGAGCGCACCGACGCGCTCGACAGCCTCGGCAACACGACGGCCGCCACCGGCAAAGGTTTTGCGAT
>JASMLW010000283.1 GCA_030748485.1 Pirellulaceae bacterium | reverse complement strand
CGGCCGCGTTATTACCGTCGAGCTTCGCTGGCGGTGGGGATATTGGAGATTGTCGTGTTGCGGCGCGAAGTTCGATTTGAGGCGGAATGGGAGTCAAGTGACATGATCTTCGTGTTGACGGGCGGTTTCGGATCAGCCACTTTTCGCGACGTCGTGTACGAATCCAATGGAGCGATTCCGCCGGAGTGGCGAAATAGAACGGGCTGATCGCTTTGGTGTGTTGCGTTGGACGCCCGATCGCCAGCTTCGGTCGCCGGACCGCTGGACGCGTCAATCTCGACGCTGCGATTGAGTTGAAATGCAATGGAGACGATAGCGATGAGCAGCGCCGAGCACACCGTCATCGCCAGACCCAAACAGATTTGACGACCACTCATGCTTCGTTTCCTCCTGGATAAGACGGGCGACGGCACTACCGATATGGCACTACCGATATGGCTGGGATTCACCCGCGCCGCGGCACGCCGTCGGGGGCATGGAATGTTGACGTTGGAGCACTGCCGTGTGGTATCGGAAAGGTGAGTTTCGCGACTCAAGCCAAACGGCGAGATTCCAGTCAGCGCGACGGAAATCACACGCCGATGGCGGATTTCTCGGCAAACTCAAACTCATCATCAGGCTCTTCGTTCCCCGTGTGAGTCGTAAAGAGGATGAGTCGGTCCATTTAGATACTATGGTGTGATCTCCATGGTGTGATCTCCATCCGGCGACGACCGCTATTGGTGAAGGGATTGCGCCCACTTTTTATCCGCCGACGTGGTCAGAACAGCACGGTGAACGAAGCGAACACACTCTCGCGTTCCCAGTCCGGGTCGTCAGCAAGATTGAACGACGCGACAAGTTCGACGAATGTGCGCGGGCCGACCTTTCGCAGATAGCGCATGCCAATCCCCAGCACGGGTTCGCCGGCGACTTCCTGAAACGCGGCTTCGGGCACGATCGATTCGTCTTCATTGTGGCGAAACAACTGCGCGCCGAGAGCGATTCCCCAGGTGTCATCCGGCGCGGCGGTAGCGGAAATTCCGACCAACGGATTTACTTCAAAGGCCGTTCGCAGCCGGTTGTAGCCGCCGCCGCCGATCGAGTTCCAGCCGCGCGACGCGCCGAAGACGTTGCAGTACCAAACGGCGTATTCGACACCCATCGGATGGTGGTCAAGCAATCGGGTGTAGTTGCTCTCGAGCACGAACAACTGGCCGTCGCCCCGTCCCGTGGAATCGCCCCATTTGAACATCGCCCGCCCGGCCAACGACAGCGGCCCATAAAACTTCGTGCGACTGAGACCGATGAAGTGTGAATCGCGACGCGAGTCCACGCTGTGCTCGGCAAACGCATACGTGGCTTCGTAGAACGCGCGGCGATCGTCCGCGGCCACGTGAATTCCGTAGACGTGGGCGTCGGAATCGACAAACGTGTCGACGTCATTCCAGCCAACAAACAGTTGGACGTTGAGGTTGCTCAGGTGGGCGAGTTGGATGTTGTTCTTGCTGACGACGGCCCCCAGCATTTCGTCGTTCATCAGCAACCTGTTGTGGAGCGCGAACGGGAATTTGCCAGCTACAAGTTGATAGTCGAGCGCTGCCAGCGGGCTGACCCACGGAGCCAGCAGACTGTGCAACTCAGCTTCGACCCAATAGCGATCCGGTTCTGCGTGCGATCGGTCGACGTAGCCTTCGGGCTGGTTGAACTGGTAGAACGAGCCGCCGGAGTTGTCCTCTCCGAGCGGTCGGAACTGCACGTGAAAGCGTTCCGTTCCCGTCAACCTCAAGTCCATGTCGAGCACTAATTGATGGCCGACCGCATTTCGCCGCGCATTGCCTTCTTCCAATGCCAGGCCAAACAGTTGGTAGTTGCCGTAGCACACGAAACGCGGCTCCCAGGCGTAACCATCACCGATCGGATTCCGTGTGACATGGATCGGGCCGGCGTCGAGGAAGCGTGTCGAGCCGGTCAGAGGCTGCGGCGCCACCCAGTCTTCGGGGAGAACGCTCGGGGCAGGATCGTAGAGCTGCGAGCCGGCGTGGCCGGACAACTCCTTTTCGAGTGGCGCTAGAGGGGCGGTCATCGTTACATATGGGTCGGGCGGCAAATCCGGAAACCCACCGCGCGGAGATGGACCGGGCGCGTTGGCGAGTATCGCGCGCGGGTGGTGATTCGTCGGTTGGTTGAATGGTGTCGGCTGCGGATTGTCTTGAGCAAGCGACGGAGATGAGGCCGAGCTCAACAGACATACCAGTAGCAGCAGCAACGTTGGCTGTCGCCGATCCTCCTTTACCATCATCGCCCGTCACCTCGCTTCGATCATGGCTTCGTACCAATCGATCACGATGATCTCAACCAGCGGTTTGGCGGCGGACGCGCCCAGTTTGTCGAGCAGAACGGGGGGCAGGTGGCGAAAATTCAACTGCACGCGCAAGCGGTACGTTCCGGGCGAGGGCAGTTCGACGGGATAGTTGCGGCCAATCGTCGCCAGCGGCGGGAGTCCCCCTTTGGCGATCCGAAACCTCTCCGCGTGTCCGAACGACGCCGCGATCCCCGTGGCGGGCCGCAGTACGTTGAGCGGCGCGATGTCGCGGTTGACCGGAATCACCACCGATCTTTCCGCTCCCTTGTTTGCCAGTGCTACGAATTTGTTTTGAAAGTTGAGCAAGTGTTTGTCGTAGCCGATCTTGCCCGCCAGGACTTCGTGACTGTGGTTGTCTCGCAGGTCGGCGTTGTGGTCGAAGTCGCCCGAGGCGAACACGGTCCGACCGAATGGGTCGACCACCGCGATCGACACCCACAACTGCCGTTCGGCGGCGAAGCCAGTTGGGAAGTTGTGACCGGCGACGTTGTTGGTGACGTCGACTCGTACGCGGGTCTTCCGCCCAGCCGCGGCGATTTGAGGATGGGACACCGACAGCTTCGCGGAACCTCGAAACAGCTCGTGTCGTTTCGCATTGGCGATGCGCAGGCTGTCGCGGTTCTTCAGTCGAATCTCGTACAAGGTCCGCCGCTGATGCGGCGTCAGCTTGCTGACGTCGCGGTAGTCAACCTCGTACATCCAGTCCAACTTGTGCGGGAATTCGGTGTTCGGCAGCAGTGAATAGTCGGGCCCGGCAAAAGTGTGATCGACGATTCGCCTCAAGGGGATGCGCTCCGGCGGAATGCCCGGCACTTCTGCGATGCGGCCCCACGGTCGGCCATCGTCGGGAATCGGTTGGCCTTGCACGGGGCCCATGTGGCACATTTGGCAAGTGATACCTTGTTTCGCCGCTGGGCTGTTTTGCCACTCGCTAAATGCTTCTTCCAGCCGAAGGCCCCGCGGGTTGAAAACGTCATGGCATTCGGCGCAGAACTGCGACGACTTGATGTAAGGCAGGGGCTGCGATTTGTGCGTCTCGGAATCGGAGTAGACGGGATTCTCGAAGGGCCCGAATACGCACGTCTCGAGCAAGCTGCCCGGTAGCACAGCCACTCGGCCGCTGGCCTTGTAATGCGGGCTTGCTCGCCGATGACAAGCCACGCACGTCACGCCTTCCATTGAGATCCGCGAGCGGTGGTTGTTCTGCATCAGCGCGTTCTCGCCGAGCGCTGTGCCGACGGGTGTGTGGCAGCGTGAGCATAAGGTGCCGATCGTCCCTCCCGTACGTTCCTGCAGATGAGAATTCAGCGCCACGAAAGCCGGGCTCTGCTGCGCGTAGGCGTGCATCGAGCGCGACCATTCCCGGTACTCCCGCGGATGGCACTGACCGCATTGCTTCGCCGAGGGGAAGTCGGTTTCCATCAGGGGTCGCACCGCGTCGGCGCCATGCCGTTTGTACTGAAAGGCTCCGCTATTGATCCAGCGGTGCAGTGTGTCGAGTTGTCCCGTGGTGAGCCATTCGTGTTTGTCCTCCGGCATCATCGGCTCTGACGGCAGCGGCGCGTGAAGGAGCGCATTGACATTCCACGCCACGTACTCCCACAACGGCGACTCGTTCGCATTGCCGGGAATCACCACCGGCTCGTTCGGATCGCCCTCCATGCGCGCGCCCAGCAACGCCTGGTAGCTCGTGAAGTCCGTGCGGTCCACGCCGCGGCGATGACAACTCGTGCACTTGTCGTTGAGGATCAGTTGCACCGCCGGCCAGTCGTTGTCAAACGGATGCGGCCGCGGAGCGACTGCAGGCGGCGAGGCAAGCGCACTCATACTTACCGCGGCGAATGTCAACCAGCCGATTTGGAAGACAAGTGTTGAACAACGCAACCATCGAAAGGCCCGCAATGGAGTCTGGCGGCTTTGTGAGATTCCATCCACAGAGTAGACATCCGTTGTTGATAGTCGGCTAGCGACGGACCTATGACCGAATATCGGCGCGTGTGTGAGGGGGCTTTCACTTGATTGGACATAAAGGTGAATGATTGACAATCGAGGCCGACTCGCTCCAAGGGTGTGTATCGCTGGTGCGACGTAACCGCACGCATTGTGGATGTCTATGCGAATACGCGCATTAGACTGTTCCCATCGCGACGGTCGTGCTCATCGCGCAAGGCTTGTGTGTCGATCGCGAGTTGGCGTCCCATCGTGCTCGTTTGCGCGCGGCTCATCAACTCGGTGACGCGAGTTTGGGATGCGGGAACTTCGAGACGACCGACGACCGTGACAAACTCCCGTGGGGTCGCCCTTGCCGCGCATGGGGGAAGGCTGACGCGACGATCAGCGATTCAATCAGCAGCGCGAAGTTTCGCTTTCAGCGTGTTCCTCGCAATACCGAGGATCCGTGCGGCTTCTGACAGATTGCCCTCGACACTTTCCAGCACGTGGGCCATGTACCGCCGATTGATTTCCGCGAGCGAGGGCATGCGGCCCGGCAAACTCGAAGCATGCCGGGCGATGAAAGCCGAGGAGTGCAATTCGCCCGGCAAGTGTTCGCCAGTGATCTCACCGGTCTCGCAGAGGATGGCGGCCCGTTCCATGACGTTGTGCAGTTCCCGAACGTTGCCAGGCCAGTGATAGGCAAGCAAGGTTTTCTCGGCCGCCGAAGCCAATTCAATCGCCCCCTTGCGCAGCGACGCCGCTGAGCGCTGGAGAAAGAACCGGGCCAACAGAACGACATCGCGATCACGCTCCGTCAGCGGCGGCACGGAAATCTGAAACGCATTCAATCTGAAGTAGAGATCTTCGCGAAAGTCTCCCGCTTCGACGTGGGGCCGCAGATCGCGATTGGTCGCGGCGATCACGCGGACGTTGGCGCGCACCTCCCGTCGCCCGCCAATGCGGTAGAACGGATGCCCTTCGACGACGCGGAGCAGTTTTGCCTGCAAGCCGGGCCTCATCTCTGAAATCTCGTCCAAGAACAGACTTCCGCCGTCAGCCATCTCAAACAACCCGTCACGAGCTTGGCGGGCGCCTGTGAAAGCCCCCTTCTCGTGTCCGAACAGTTCGCTTTCCAAAATCTGGTCCGCGAAAGCACTGCAGTTCACTTTGACCAACGGTCCTTTCGCCCGCGGAGAGAGCCGGTGTAATGAGTCGGCGACAAGCTCTTTGCCGGTTCCAGTTTCGCCCGTCACCAGCACGGGCGTATCCGCCCCGGCGACCTTACGGACCTGGTCGCGAACCTGCTCGATCGCTTTGCTTTCGCCGAGGATTTCGTCGATCTCGCCTCGTCTGCTCTTCTCTTGCTCCAACCGCCTCACGTCGCGACGCAGCTCGCGCTCCTCGATGGCCCGTCCAACCGACAAATGCAATTCCGCAAGTTCGAATGGCTTGACGATGAAGTCGCGCGCCCCTTCCTTCATCGCGCGGACGGCTGTCTTCAACTCCGGAAAT
>JASMLW010000282.1 GCA_030748485.1 Pirellulaceae bacterium | reverse complement strand
CCACGACCTTGCCGTCGATCCGGGCCTCTCCCCATGTGGGTTTGAGAAGTGTCGCGAGGATCTTGATTGTCGTCGTCTTCCCGGCGCCGTTGGGACCGATGTAACCGAACACCTCGCCGGCGGCGACGTCAAAGGAAATGTCATCGACGGCCCGCGTGTCACCAAAAAATCGGTGCAGCCGCAACAGCTCAATCATCGTGCTGGATACGGTGGTCATTCGCTCCAACTCCCCACGATCACCTCGCCGCCGGTCTGGCGGTCAGCGGTCTTAATTCCAATGGGAGCAGGCGAGGTCTCGACGACCGCGGCGAAGTTCCCGTCGGCCACCGCCCGTTCGGGCCAAACGAGGACCGCCGAAACCGCCTTCTCGAGCACGCTGGCCATGTCGTCGGCCTCAGTGAACTCCTGGTCGATGTAGTCGCCATAGTAGATGCGATTCGAGCTGAACACCTGGTAGGTGGTGGGGTCGAATCCCTCGGGGTACTTGGGAGAGTACCGCTCGTTGTATTGCCTGAGGTTTTCTTTGGCTTGCTTCAAGTCAATGGGCCGCGCAACCGCGACGGCTCCCGCAGCGACATTCTCGGCGAAAAAGAACTTGCCCTCGCGACGCAGCAGGACGGCGTTGATTTGCGAGTTGAGTTGATTGGTGATCTCGACTCCGCCGTCGACGGGTCGAGCTTTCAACCGCATCTCGGTCGGGCCGGCGTGCTGCACCAGGAACTGCGTCATCACGCGTGACTTGATGAAGCCGGAACGCAGCCGTTGCTCGCGGCCCCATTCGGTCAACTCAAGATTGTTCCGATCTTGTCGGTTCGTCGACCGCCAATACGAGATGGGAAAGACAAGCGCCTGCCGCGGAAAAGCCAAACCGTCCGACGGAGCCAACGACGCGTAGTAGGTCTGCCACGAGAGCGACGTGAATTCGCGGCGGTCGGCGTCCAAATACGTCACTCCGCGCACCCGCACCCGCGAGCCGAATCCGTCCGTGATCATGGCGTAGACCAACAGCCCGATCGTCAGCGCGGCCGCCGTCAAGGGAAACGTCACGAACAGCAGATACAAACGCTTCTTGCGGTAGAGGATGAGGTAGTTGAGCGGGCCGACGATGATGGCGAACGCCGTCATTGTGATGAGGAACGCATTCACCGGCGGCGTGCCGACGCCAGGGATCATCCGCCGCCAGAATCCGGTGTTGCGGCGCGACAATGACGCGCCGTACCGCCGCGCCCAGCTCCAACGGTTCGGGCCGATCGAATTGAACAAGGCGGCCTGCTGATTGGGTGGAGCGCGAAACGGTTCGCGCCGACCGACGGCGATCACTACGCCCAATCCCAACTGTCGCATCCGCAGATCGTCCGCCGCGCGGTAGACGTTCGGAGCCATACTCCTCGCCTGATTGGGCGTGTTGGCGGCTCCCACGACGTAGTTGACCGGAGGCACGCGGGGAGTTCGCCAGCCCCCGGCCACATTCTCCCGAGTCGCCAGCTCCAGCAATCCGTCCAACTCATCGCGCCGCTCGAACGATGACCCCACATTGGTGACATAGAGCGTGGCCCCACCGGCGATCCAACGCCGCATCGCCGTCCAACGGTCCGGGTGCTGCTCCACCAGATCTTTGAGGTCGTCGATCGAGATGAAGATGACGTCGAAACATGAGTACAACGACCACTGATTCGGTAGGTCGGTGAATCCCAAAACCTCAAACTTGTGCGTGTCGTTCACCAGCTCGATCAGGCGGCCGGGAGCCAACGTGCGACCTCCCCCCATTCGCGTGCTGTATTTGAACAACCGCGTCATCTGCCGCCAGTCGATCACTTCAATGCCGTCCGGCAACTGCTTGCCTTGGCGAATCTGGCGGAGCGCGGTCGCGCGATCCGCGGTTGGCGGCGCGTGCTGAGAGACGAACAGGGCGGATGGCCGATGCTCGGTGTGATTTCGGCGATTGAGTCGCGACGACGAGATGGAATCAGACAGTTCGCGCAAGCGAACTCCACCCTCGTAGACTTCGATGCGAATACTCGAAGCCGCCGTGATTTGGGGAAGCGGCACAACAGTCGCCGCCTGAGTCGCTCCTTCTGGAATGGTCAAATAGGAGACGATCTTCCGATGCGGCGACCAATAGTTGTCGTCGTCCGGCGAGACCTCGATGCGGAATACTCGGTCCTGCAGCGTCGGCGCGACGGGGAAGTTTCTCAACTCGATGCGGATCGGCCGGTGCCCATTCCCCTCAACCCAATGGCTGTTCACATGCATCTGCACGCCGTGGACCGCCGCCACTCGACTGAAAGGAAGCAGCTTCGCTTCGCCACTGCCGGCCACCGCGACGCCATGGGCGATCCACCAGGTTGCGACAGCGATCAAGACTGGAGCAGCGCGGCGCAAAACAATCACCTATCACTCGTCCTCGACGATCGAAACGGCGGCCGGGCGCACGGTCGTGTCGACCGCTCTCCGCGGAGCCACTAATTGTACGACTCCAGCCAACGCGAACGCGACTGCGAACGCGACGGAGTAAAAGAGAAAAGCGGCGAACACCATGGTGAGCGTGGCGGCCACGCCGATGGCCCATTGATGTTGGGACCTGATGGCCAAGGAGATGAAAAATGAATAGATCGCGGCCGCCGCCAAGATGACGAATAGCGTCTTGATTGATATTCGCGGCAGGAACATGGCGTCGATCGCAAGGAGAAAAGAGGAGCTCTATCGATCAACCATGGGCCGGTTTGAATCGCGGGCAATCTACGACAGGCCGCCGGGATGGTCAACTGGCTCCTCGTGATTCGCGTCCGGGAGCCCAATCGTTCCTAACGTATTCTGCGCACGACGCCAGTTCTTGCCGAACTCGCCGGAAATACTGGCGGCCGATGAGGGGTGTCGAGTACACCGGCAGCTTGAATGCGGGACATCGGGAAGGCATCATATAAGCCTCCCCGCGCGGCGGTTTCGCCGCGCCAGCTCATTCCACTCCTCACAAGGCCACCCGATGAATGCCTTCCTCCGACGGCGCCCGCCGAGCCTCACTCTGCTCATCGCGGCAACCGTGACACTGATCGCCGCCTCGGCCGCGAACGCCGAGCATCGCAAATCGCTGTTCAACGGCGAAGATTTCTCCGGCTGGACAATCACGGGCTGCGAAGCGGCGGTCGAAAATGGCGCGCTGGTGATTACAGCGGGGGACGGGTTCATTCGCACGGACCACCGCTATCGAGACTTCATCCTGGAGTTGGAATGGAAACCCCGCAGGGAAGCGAAGTGGGATTCGGGGATCTATTTTCGCAGCGAGCTTCCCCAGGACCGACCCTGGCCCAAGAAATACCAAATCAACCTGCTGCAAAACCAGGAAGGTAACGGGATCGGTTTGGCGAAGGCTCGCAGCAAGGGGCTAGTCAAGCCAGGTTGGAACCAGATGAAGCTAACCGTCCGCGGTGAGACCGCGCAAATGGAAATCAACGGGAAGCCGGCTTGGAAAACCGACGGCGTCGCCGTCAGCAACGGCTACATCGGAATTCAAGTTGAGGTTCCGGGCGGTGGTCAGTTTGAATTCCGCAATCTGTTTGTGACCGAGCTCGCGCACGAGTCGATTTTTGACGAGAAGTCGCTCGCCGGTTGGATGGGAGCCGGACAAGACGCCGCCAAGTGCTGGGAGGTTGAAGACGGGTTGCTCAAGTGCACCGGAGCCAAAGGCCCCTGGCTGCGGTCGGCGGAGCAGGTCGACGATTTCAATCTGCGGCTCGAGTACCGTCTCAAAGACGGCGGCAACTCGGGCGTCTACGTTCGCGTCCCCGAGAATGGCAACCACCACGGCAAAGACGCCGGCGTCGAAGTCCAGATTCTCGACGACCACGCGGAACGCTACAAGAAACTCAAAGACTACCAATACTCGGCGAGCGTCTACAAGATCGCCCCGGCGGACCCGCGAGTGTCGCGGCCAGCCGGCGCTTGGAACACGCTCGAAATCGACTGTCGCGGAGACGCCTACTTGGTCACCCACAATGGAACGGTTGTGGTCACGGCCAACTTGAAGTCGCATCCGGGTCTTGGAGAACGGCTCAAGAAGGGCTATCTCGGCCTGCAGAATCACAGCGAGGAGGTTTGGTTCCGAGACATCCGCCTGGGCCCTTCGACGCGAGCCGACCAGGCGGAAGCGAGCGAATCCACCAATCCGTAATCACCCGCCGCCATTCGCGATCACAGGCGATGGCTCTCCCCCAGAAATCCTTCCTGCTCAACGGAGTCTCTAAATGCGATTCGTCACCCGCCTCATGCAATCCGTCACCCGCTCACAGTACCTTGTCTGCATGTTGAGTTGCTTGGCGGCGTCGTCGGCCTGGGCGGCGGAGAACTGGAATGGATTTCGCGGACCCGACGGCCAAGGCCGCGCGGAAGCGACGCGACTCCCGGCTCAATGGGACAGCGAGACCAACGTGGCGTGGCGAAAGGAGATTCCAGGCGAAGGTTGGTCGTCGCCGGCGATTTTCAATGGTCGCGTCTATCTGACAACCGCGCGGCCCGCGGACGGCGAGAAACAATACGACCTGTCGCTCGTCATCCTCGACGCGGAAAGCGGCAAGCTGATCAAGGTCGTCGGCGTGTTCAAACAAGACGCCCAAGCGCCAAAGATTCATCGCAAGAACAGCCACGCCAGCCCAACTCCGCTGATCCACGAGAATCGCGTCTACATTCATTTCGGCCACCAAGGAACGGCGTGTTTGAACTTGGACGGCGAAGTGCGCTGGTCCAATGACACGATCGAGTACTCGCCCGTCCACGGCAACGGCGGCACGCCGATCATCGTCGGCGACAAACTGATCTTCGGTTGTGATGGCGCCAGCGACCCGTTCGTCCTCGCGCTCGACAAGGATTCAGGTGAAATCGCCTGGAAGACGTCGCGCGAATCGACCGCTTCCCGCAAGTTCTCTTTCAGCACGGCGCAGGCGATCGAAGTCAACGGAAAAACTCAAGTCATCACACCTGCCAGCAATGTCGTCTGCAGTCTCGACCCCGAGAACGGCGACGAGATCTGGCGAGTCACCTACGACGGTTACTCAGTCATCCCGCGGCCCGTTGTGGGTGACGGTTTGATCTACATCTGCACGGGTTACAACACACCGAGCTTGCTGGCGATTCGGCCGGACGGCAAAGGCGATGTGACCGACACCCACGTAGAATGGACGCTCCGCAAGGCGATTCCGCATACGCCGAGCCCGCTGCTTATCGGCGACGAACTCTACATCGTCTCGGATCGCGGCATCGCCAGTTGTCTCGACGCGAAGACCGGCGACCAGCACTGGCAGAAACGATTGGGCGGCGGCTTCTCGGCGTCCCCCGTCTTCGCCGACGGCAAGATCTACCTGCAGAGTGAAGAAGGCGTCGGCCATGTCCTGAAACCGGGAAAGACGTTCTCCGAAATCTCCAAAAACGAACTCAACGAACGCACGTTGGCGTCTTACGGAGTCGTCGACGGCGCGCTGTTCATTCGGTCCCAGCGACACCTCTACCGAATCGGACGTTGAATCGCAATAAGCGAGCGTCGTGGCGAATCTTCGTCCGAGGGCGCTCGCTGCCGAGCCGGTTCGCTGCCGGCCTAACTTGCCGCCGGGCTAACTTGTGTTTGAGCTTCGCAGTACGCCTTCACCAGATCCATGTCGCTCTCGACAGGGGTGCGTGTCACAACAAGGCGTGACATCGTTCACCGTCCGGCTTGCTTCTTGTCCAGGACAACCGAGGTTGCCTTTGATTTGTGGAGACCCGCGCTGCCCGCGTCGCCCAAGTGGGTCCACAGTCGCACGGTCGCATCGCGTTTCAGCGGCGGACCGGCCTTACCCAGCCAACGACCATTGTGAAACAGCCCGTAACCTGACTTGCGGGCGTCGGCGGCGACTGGCTTGCCGTTCTCCGCTCTGACAAACCTGGCCCGCGGAAACGGGTTCGCCAGCAGTTTGTTCATGCGGGCGCCGCTGATCTCACGTTTCGCGCGGAGCGTAAAGACAAGCGTCTCTTCGGCGACGACCCGCGGCCGCGGATCGGTGGTCGAAAACTGACCGCTGGCGAAGTACTCAACTTTGGCGATCTCGAAATCGCTGTCGAGCGAACCCAAGTCAATGGCGATTCGATCGAGCGGTTTGGGCAGTTGCTCGGGACGCTTTTGATCGTCCGCATGCAGTATCGAAACCGTGAACAAACAGAGTGCGAGGAGGCCGGTCCGCCACATTTGTACTCTCCCATTTCAGATGGTTGCTCAACCCGTCGTGTCGGCCGAATTGCCGCGGGAGAGACCGTTCATCGCGCCAACGAGCTGCCGATCGACAACGCCTAGTGTATGCTGGGGCGGCCTGTCATGGCAGAACGTCGAGATGTGGAGATGTGGGGATGTGGAGGCTCTGCTGCGGACGTCTTCCGGCAATGCCGACGGTCCGATGTCGCGCTAACCCAACACTAATTCTGAGTCCGAGAGGAGTCTGGACGATGCTCTCGACGATGCCAAATCCCCAAGGCGAAGGCGAGCTAACCAAAAAGTCGGTCATTCGCTTGATCGACGACGACCATCACTCGCTGGAGATGTACTTCGTCGACCCGGCGGGCAATGAATTCAAAGGAATGGAAATCCAGTACGAACGGGCATAGATCGACGCTCGATGTCGCCGCATCGTGGAGCTGTTAAGTCGGCGAGCGCCTCCAAATCGACTGCGCTTGCCGTCAATCGGACGACTTTCGACAGGTTCAGGCGACATGGTCGAAGCCCTCAATCGGTACAGTTTTCTTTACAAAACCTAGGGAAAAGTGCAAAACTAAGGGATCGAGTGAGTGGTGATCGCCCGCGTGGCGCTGGTTTTGCTCCTACAATTCTCGTCACGGTCAAGAAAGCCGCCTGCACGGGAGGGGTCGAGATGAAAAAGCTAGGACGGATGTTCGTCGGTTGCGCGTTGTTGGTCCTCATGGGGGCTTCGCTCACATCTGCTCAGGATCGTCGCGGCAGGGATCGAGCCGGCGCGGCGCGCGCTCGCACCACGGCCGAGAAGCGCGAGTGGCTGCGCGATCGTTATCGTGAACACTTCGGCGCTCGCCGAGATATCGACGCGCGGATCGACCGCCTCACCGACGCGGAAGTCGAGCGTTTGTTTGTCGCCTACACCAGGCGAATGGCCGAGTTGCTCGCCGCAGGCGGACGCGTCAACAATCGACTCCCCACCAACCGAGGAGTGCCCTACTACGGGAATCGGGCGGTCGGTTATGCGCCGGTGATCACCTGGCTGCCTCAAGGAACGTCGCTCGGAGTGCAAGCCTATTCTCCTGACGGGCGCAACGTTCGCATCAGCGCGAACCCATTCTTCTCGTCGATCCCGTCTTACGACACTTTTAACTTCCGGACGGGCCAGACGCGTCGTTACTACACGCCGGCGTCCAATCCTGGCAGCGTCAACGGCTGGCCCAACACGAATCGGACACCCGCCCAGCAGCCCAAGCTGGAGACGTACTACGACGGTCTCCGCACACGCTATCGCTGGAAGTAAGCCCTATCGTGCTCACCGCCGA
>JASMLW010000281.1 GCA_030748485.1 Pirellulaceae bacterium | reverse complement strand
AATTCGCCACCAGGGCGTGGCGATGTCCGCGGGTCATCGTGAGGATCACATCGGCGAACCGCACCAACTGGTCGGTTAAGGGCTGACTCATGTGCTGAGACAGGTCGAGCCCCTTCTGCGACATCGCTTCGACAGCCTCTGGCGACGAGCGGCCGCCTTGCATCGCAGCCACTCCAGCTGACGCAACCATGACACCGTGGTCCTCCAGATCTTCTGGATCGCAGCCGAGTCTTTGGGCGATTCGATTTCGCAACAACACTTCGGCCATGGGGCTGCGGCACGTGTTGCCCGTACAGACGATCAGCACGATGAGGTTGCTGAACCACTTCATCCGCGCCGGGTTGAGAACGCCCGTTCGCAGCAGACGCCAGCGATTGCCGGTCACGTGTACGACGGAGGAGGGTTGAGCAAACTTGCTCGGCCCATCGTCAAGGACCATGTCGACGCCACCGCCGAGCGATTCGATCACCACCTGTCCCGATGTGGCGTCCGGTTCTCCCGACTTGTTCGCGCTGGTCAGCACCAGTGGGCCCGAGGAAAGCCGCAACACCGACAAGATCAACTCGTGAGCGGGGACGCGCAGGCCAATCGTTCCGCGCGGCGCGACGGCCGATTTGACGGACGATGGGAGTCGATGAATCAGGCTCTCCGGGTGATTGTCCTCCAACACCAACGTGACCGGCCCCGGCCAGCATCTGCGGGCGAGGCGTCTACCGAGCCCGGACATGTCGGGAACAAAATCGAGGGCGTCGTCACCGCTCTTGATGGCCAGTGTGAATGGTTGATCGGCGGGCCGCCCTTTTAGTTCGGAGAGCCGCTGAACGGCCCCCTCGTTCAACGCACCGGCCGCGACTCCGTAGACCGTCTCGGTCGGAAAAGCGACCAGTTGGCCTTCCGCCAGGGCCTGCACTGCTCGATGCACGACATCGCGTAAATCGTCCGTGCTTTTCACATCGA
Organism: Pirellulaceae bacterium; assembly: GCA_030748485.1. GTDB lineage: Bacteria > Planctomycetota > Planctomycetia > Pirellulales > Pirellulaceae > JASMLW01. Next base: position 11,576 of record JASMLW010000281.1, on the reverse strand, counting down.
TATGAACGGGGCTCATCGACGCTCGCAGTCAATCTTCCAGAAGGGGGAACAGGGAATCGGTGACTTGAGTCGGTAACCGAACCGTGGATTTCACGCTGCCAGGGGCCCCAATAGGACACTCAGCGAACGCTCCCTGCGCGGCGCAATGTCTTACTATAAGAGCCGTTACGAAACGTGGTCAAGGGGCGGTGAAGAGCCGAAATTGGGGGAAATCGGAAGAAGTGGTTTGTGTTCAGCCCGTCACGCGCTACAATGGGCCAAAACGAGTTTTGGTTTTTTCGTTTTCGCGCTAACTTCCCTCCCCACCGGACCCTGCGATGATTTTGCCAAGCATTGGATTTGGCCAAATTCGCTCGTTTCAAACCACCCTGTGGGCGGCAGTCGCCAGCCTGCTGGCGCTGGGCTGCACCCCGGCCGATCCGCGTGAGGAAGTCGAGGCGATCTGGGGCGGGCAGGGAACTACGACCGCCCGCTTTCAAAAACCCCGCGCGATGACAATCGACAAAGACGACCAACTCTACATTGTCGACATGACTGGTCGCATACAGGTCTTCTCACGCGACGGCGAGTATCTGCGCAGTTGGCGGACACCGACGATCGCCAATGGCAAGCCCTCGGGGCTTTCATTTGACCGCGACGGCAACTTACTCGTCGCCGACACGCACTACTTCCGGATGCTCGTCTACACGCCGGAAGGAAAGTTGCTGAAAGAGAAGATCATCGGCGGCGAGTGCGGATTCGAACCGGGCGAATTCAACTTTGTCACTGACGCAGTCCAAGACTCGCGCGGGCACATTTTCATCGCCGAATACGGCGAGCACGACCGCATTCAAGAGTTCACAGCGGGGGGCGAGTTTGTCAAGCAGTGGGGCACGCACGGCAGCGGCGACATGCAGTTTGTCCGACCGCAGAATCTGGCCATCGACAAGCACGATCACATTTGGGTGGTCGACGCCTGCAACCACCGGATTCAAGTTTTCGATCCGTCGGGGACCGAGGCCAAGCTGGTCCGCACCTGGGGAGAAGAGGGATCCGAGATCGGTCAGCTGCGTTATCCGTACGACTTGGTGCTCGACGATGATGACCACGTTTACGTGTGCGAGTTTGGCAATCATCGCGTGCAGAAGTTCACACTTGACGGAGAGTCGATCGCCGCCTGGGGTGTCAGCGGCCGGCGGCCTGGAGAGCTTTGCCAACCTTGGGCTGTCGCCCGAGATTCGCGGGGGCGGCTGCATATCCTCGATACCTACAACCACCGCGTTCAGCGGATACGCCTTTAAAGTCCTGGTCGGGCGCTAAGGACGGAGAGTTCGATGTTCGGTGACTTATTCAATCTTGACGTTGGCTTCAACAAGCCTTGGTATTTGCTGTTACTAGCGCTCTTGCCGGCGTTGTGGTTCTTGAGTTTCAAGAGCCTCTCGGGGTTAGGTAAGGTGCGGCGGCTGATCGCCCTGTCCTTGCGAACCATCGTCGTGGCGGCGGTCATCCTGGCCTTGGCTGAGATTCAATTATTGAAGACCAGCGACAAGGTCACCGTCCTCTACCTGCTGGACCAGTCGCAGAGCATCCCTGTCGCCAAGCGGCAAGCGATGCTCCAGTACGTGGTGAAGGAGGTCGCCAAACACCGCAACGCCGAGCGTGAAGACCGGGCCGGCGTCATTGTCTTCGGCAAGGAGGCGTTGATTGAAATCCCTCCCTTCGCCGACGACGTACCCAGCATCTCATCGATCGAAAGCGGCATCCACTTGGAGACCGATGCGACCAATCTGGCCGCGGCGCTCAAGTTGGCTCAGGCGACGTTTCCTGAGGATTCGGCGAAAAGAGTCGTCGTGGTGACCGACGGCAACGAGAACCTTGGCAACGCGCGGTCGGTCGCCCCCATGCTGCGGGATGCGGGGATTGGCATCGATGTAGTTCCCGTCGAACTCAACGCGTCGGGCGAAGTGGCGGTCGAGAAGATCGTGCTCCCGCCGGACATCCGCCGCGGTCAACCGATCGACGCGCGGGTCGTGCTGAACAACTTCGCCGGCAAGCCCGTGCAGGGAAAACTGAAGATCACCCGGTTGATCGGAGCGCAAGAAGAGTTGCTCGATGAACCGACCGTTCAGTTGAAACCCGGAAAGAACGTCTTCTCCTTCGAGCACACGATCGACGATCCAGCGGTCTATACGTACCGCGCCGACTTCACGGCCGACAAGCCGGGTGAGGACTTACTTCGTCAAAACAACACGGCCACGGCGTTCACACACGTCCGCGGCAAAGGCCGCGTCCTCTTGATCGAGGACTGGGAGCACAAGGGCGACTTCGATCTGATGACGCGGCGACTGCGCGCCAACAACCTCGAAGTCACGGTGATGCCGAGCGACGAATTGTTCACATCGTTGGCCGAGTTGCAATCGTACGATTGCGTTGTCCTGGCGAACGTTCCGCGCAGCAGCGGCGAGGATTCAAAGACCGTCACCAACTTTAGCGACGATCAGATCGACATGCTGGTCCGCAACACGCAGCAGATGGGAGCCGGGCTGGTGATGCTGGGAGGCCCCAATAGTTTTGGAGCCGGCGGTTGGGCCAACACGGAGATCGAGAAGGCGATGCCTGTCGATTTCCAAATCAAGAACGCCAAAGTGCAAGCGGTCGGCGCGCTCGCGCTGTTGATGCACGCATCGGAGATGGCCCAGGGCAATCACTGGCAGAAGGTCGTCGCCAAGGAATCGATCAAAGCGCTGGGGCCGATGGACTACTGCGGCCTGTTGCATTGGGGCAACACCACGGGCGCGGACGAATGGTTGTGGGGCGGCAACCAGGGTCTCGTCCGCGTTGGCGGCAAACGCAAGATGATGATCGGTCGTCTGAGTCGCATGACGCCGGGCGACATGCCTCAGTTTGAACCGGCCATGAAGGTGGCGCTCGGGGCGTTCCGCCGCGTCAATGCGTCCGTTAAGCACATGATCATTATCAGCGACGGCGATCCATCGCCCCCGCGGGGAGCCACGATCGCCGCGTACAAACAGGCCAAAATTCAAATCAGCACGGTCGCGGTGGGAACGCACGGCCCTCCCGGAAGCACTCCACTGCAGCAACTCGCCACGCAAACGGGCGGCAAGTACTACGTCGTCTCGAATCCGAAGGCGTTGCCGAAAATCTACCAGCGCGAAGCGCGTCGCGTCGCGCGACCCTTGATCTACGAGCCCGATGGGGGCGTTCGACCGCAAGTCGTCTACGACCACGAAATGCACGACTTCGCGATCAATGAGCAGTTGCCGCCGATCTCTGGATTCGTGCTCACCACGCTCAAGGAAAACGCCCTGGTCGAACAGTCGATCGTGTCGCCGAAACCAATCGACTCTTCGAACGCCTCGATCTTGGCGAGTTGGACTTACGGCTTGGGACGATCGGCCGTGCTGACAACCGACGCCGGCAAACGTTGGACTGCTTCCTGGACCGATTGGGAGGACTACGACAAGTTCTACGTCCAACTGATCCGCTGGGCGATGCGGCCGGTGGACGAGGACGGGAAGTTCAGCGTCGCGACAGATTTCAAAGACGGCAAAGTGCGGATCGCTGTCACTGCGCTCGACGAAAAGGATAATTTTCTCAACTTCCTTAACATGACCGGTTCTGTCATCGGTCCCGACTTGAAACCGGCTCCCGTGTCGATTCGCCAAGTGGCGCCCGGGCGTTACGTGGGCGAATTCGAGGGCGATGCGTCCGGCAGCTATTTCGTCACCGTCAATCCGGGCATGCAGGAAGACGAGAACGGCAAGACGCGAGCCCGCGCTCCGCTGATCACCGGCGTCACCGTGCCCTATTCAGCTGAGTTTCGGGATCGCGAGGCCAACCTGGCTCTGGTTGAAGGGCTGGCCAGCTTCGTCCCCAACGGAGGTGAGCAGGGCGAGATCATCCGGGGCGACATCGATCGCCGCACGGTCGATCAGCTGCTGCAGGTCGACACGTTCCGCCACAATCTGGCGAAGGCCATCAGCAGCCAGGACGTCTGGCCATTGTTCCTGACATTCTGCGCGTGTGTCTTCTTCGCCGATGTGTTTGTCCGTCGAGTCACGGTCAGCTACGAGTGGATTGAACCGGGGGTGCGCTGGTTCCAATCACGTGTCTTGCGACGCGATCGCGACGAACAAATGGACGAGCGGTTGGAGCGACTGCGCAGCCGCAAGAAAGCGATTGCCGGTCAGATCGACGAGCGTCGCTCGGCGGCCAGGTTTGAACCTCAAGTCGACGCTGACACGCCCGACCTCGACGAGGTTGTCGACACCGTTTCCGGAGGCTCGCCGCCACCGCCGCGACAAGAAGCCGCGCGGGAAGAGATGACTCCAGGTGATCTCGAAAAAGACGATACGTATACCTCGCGATTAATGGAAGCTAAGAAGCGAGCGTTCAAGGAAAAGGATTCATAACGGGATCAGCCCGGCGGCGGCTCGTTCGGGGCGCCGCCAGCGGCGGAAACTCTTTGACTCGATACAAGACGAGGAACCACGATGAGCATTGGCGAGTCCATGCAACAGCAGGCGGAGGAATTCCGCAATCGATACAACGCCGTGCGCGACCAGATCGGTCGCGTGATCGTCGGTCACGACGAAGTGGTCCACGGCGTGCTGACCTGTCTTTTCGTCGGCGGTCACTGCCTGCTCGAAGGCGTACCCGGCCTGGGGAAGACGCTCTTGGTGCGGACGTTGTCGGAAACTCTGGATCTGGATTTCAATCGAATTCAGTTCACACCGGACTTGATGCCGGCCGACATCCTCGGCACCAACATGGTGATGGAGGGCACGGACGGGCGCCGCGTTTTCGAATTCCAAAAAGGACCGATCTTCACACAGATCTGCCTGGCGGATGAAATCAACCGGGCCACCCCGAAGACGCAGTCCGCGTTGCTCGAGACGATGCAAGAGGGCACGGTCACCGTGGGTGGACAGCGCTTCATTTTGGACAAGCCGTTCTTCGTCATGGCCACGCAGAACCCGATCGAGCAGGAGGGCACCTACCCGCTCCCCGAAGCTCAGCTGGATCGTTTCTTCTTCAAACTGGTCGTCGGCTACTCGGGACGCGAAGAACTGAACACGATCATCGAGCGAACGACGAAGGGCGTGGTTATCGAGCCCGAGAAGGTGATGGATGGAATCGAGATCATCAAGTGGCAGAAGTTGATTCGAGAGGTGATCCTGGCGGACCACGTCCAGGATTACATCGTGCGGCTGGTGATGGCCACGCATCCTCAAGGTCCATTCGCCTTACCCGTCACCAACCAGTACCTGCGTTGGGGCAGCAGTCCGCGGGGGGCTCAAACGGTGGCCCTGGCCGCCAAAGTGCGAGCGTTGCTCGAGGGTCGCTACAACGTCAGTTTTGAGGACATCCGCCGCGTATTCCTGCCGGCGATGCGGCATCGTGTCGTGTTGAATTTTGACGCGCAAGCCGAAGGCATGGAGTCGGACGAACCGCTGCTGGAGATCCTCGAGAAGTTGCCGGAGAAATCGGACGAAGCTCCGGTCGCCGCGGTTGTCGCCGAATAGGCGTTTGTTCGTCCCCCCTTTGACTCACATCCATGTCCACTACGGCCCCTAATCCATTACTGTCCCCCGCCCTGCTCGCTCAACTCGAGCGCATGGAGTTGGTCAGCCGAAAGATCTTCCGCGGTCGCATGAAGGGCGAGCGCCGCAGCCGCCGCAAAGGTCAGAGCGTCGAGTTCGCCGATTTTCGCAACTACGTGGCTGGCGACGATCTCCGGTTCATCGACTGGAATCTGTACGCGCGGCTCGACAAACTCTTCCTCAAGTTGTTTTTGGAGGAGGAAGACCTGCACTTCTACGCACTGATCGACGCGAGTATGTCGATGGACTTTGGCGAGCCGAGCAAGCTGCACTACGCGAAGCAAATCGCAGCCTCGCTGGGCTTCATCGGCCTGTGTCGTGCGGATCGTGTGAAAGTCGAAGTGCTCGGCGCCGGCCGCGCTCAACCCGGCCCGATTTTGCGCGGTCGATCGAGCCTGTACCGCATGCTCGACTACCTCGAAAAAGTCGGACCGGGAGCAAATGTTTCGCTGTCGGAGGGCGTTAAAGACTTCTGCCTGCGGAACTCGGGCAAAGGCATCATCGTGCTCCTCTCCGACCTGATGGACAAGTCGGGATACGAGCCGGCCTTGCGATACTTGATGGCGCAACAAATGGACGTCTACGTCATTCAAGTTCTCTGCCCCGACGAGGTCGAACCGGATGTCAAGGGCGACCTGCGGTTGATCGACTGCGAAGACAGCGACATCGCCGAGATCACGGTGAGCCGGCCGCTGCTGGATCGATACCAGCGCACCTTGGCGGCGTTCATCGACGGAGCCCGTGACTATTGCACGCGACGCGGCATGAGCTACTTGATGGCGAACACGGAAACGCCGGTTGAACAACTCGTTTCAAACTACTTGCGAAAGCGCGGATTGGTGCGATGAATTTCGGTTTCCTGAATTCGATCGGCTGGCTGCAATGGGGACTTCTCGCCGCGATTCCGCCAGCGATCATCGCCCTCTATTTCCTCAAGTTGAAACGGCAACCGCTGGAAGTGCCCAGCACTTACCTGTGGAGCCGCACGATCGAAGACCTGCACGTGAATTCGATCTGGCAGAAGTTGCGGAAGAGTCTGTTGCTGTTCCTGCAATTGCTGCTCATCGCGCTCATCATTCTCAGCTTGCTGCGACCCGGCTGGAAAGGGAACTCACTGATTGGCGATCGTTTCATTTTCATCGTCGATACGTCAGCCAGCATGGCCGCCAACGACGTCAAACCGACGCGACTGGAAAACGCCAAAGAGCGCATCGAGGCGATGATTGATGAGATGGAGTCGGGCCAGGTAGCGATGATTCTCAGCGTCTCCAACTCGGTCAAAGTGGAACAGTCTTTCACCGATAATCGTCGCTTGCTGAGGAAGAAACTGGCCGCGATCAAACAGACGAATCGTACATCCAACATCGACGAGGCGCTGCGCTACGCAGCCGGACTCGCCAATCCCGGTCGCACGTCCACGGACGCGACCGACGTACAAGTCGCCGACGCGCTGGCTGCGACGCTTTACATCTTCAGCGACGGCGGTTTCCCGAAGGTCGACGACTTCTACCTGGAGAATCTACAGCCGCAGTACCTCCGCATCGGCAGCGACGAGGCGACGAATGTTGGAATCGGTTCGTTCACGATCGCCCGCAACCCGGAGAAGCCGGACCAGCTGCAAGCCTTCGCGCGCGTCGACAACTTCGGCGTCGAAGACCTGACCATCGACGTCACGTTGTTCATCGACGGCGAAATGCGCGACGTCGAAGAAATCGAGATCCCCAAGAAGGGACGCTCCAGCGTGCAATTCAACATGGATGATTTTGATGAAGGCGAACTCAAGCTGGTGCTCGACTACGATGACAATCTGCCGGTCGACAACGTGGCCTACGTCGCCGCCAATCTGCCGCGACGCGCCAAAGTGCTGCTCGTCACGCCCGGCAATGACCCGCTGGCGATGGCGCTGGGCACCGAAGCGGCGCTCAAGTACGGCGAAATCGGCGAGGCCAAACCCGCCATCCTCGAGACCGAAAAATACAAACAGCAAACCGCCGCGGGCGCTTACGATCTGATCATCTACGATCGCTGCGTCCCCAAGGAGATGCCGCAAGCCAACACGCTGTTCTTTGGAGCCGCACCGCCAATCAAAGAATGGGTGGTCGGCAAGAAGGAGGGGCCGCCCTTGATCGTCGATACGGATCGGGTGCACCCGCTCATGCAGCTGATCGACATGGGCAACGTCAACATTATCGAAAGCCTGTCGCTGAAACCGCCGCCGGGCGGATCGAAGCTCATCTACTCCGATATCGGCTACATCGCGGCCGTCGCCCCGCGGCAAGGCTTCGAGGATGTCGTGTTTGGCTTCGACATCTACAGCACTGGATCCGGGGGTGTGACCGAAGTGAACACCGACTGGCATATTCGCCGCAGCTTCCCGGTGTTCATCATGAACGCCGTTAAGTACCTCGGCGGCAGCCGCGGCGCCTCGGCGTCGCTGTCGATCGCGCCTGGCGAACCAGCCACGCTGCGATCGCGACTGCTGGTCGATTCGGTCCGCGTGACGTCGCCGAATAATGTCAAGTCGCCGGAGATACGCCGCGAAGGTGAAAACACTTTCGTCTACACGGAAACGGAAGAGTTAGGCGTTTACGCCGTGCACGAGGGCACCGCAAAGGAAGTCGGTCAACGCTTCGCCGTCAATCTGTTCAACGAGCGCGAGAGCGACATCTATCCTGAAACGTGGATTCACATCGATGAAGTCGATGTGCAGCCGGCCGCCGTCCAGGAACAATCGCGCAAAGAGCTTTGGAAGTGGATCTTGCTGCTGGGCTTGGTCGTGTTGGTTTTCGAATGGTACGTCTATAACCGACGCGTTTACCTGTAGCCGATACTCCGCCCCGGCGACTAGGTGGCGCCGCGCCGACAAAGCTCGATTCTCGTCACCTCAGGTGAGCACCAGAGCCGAATCGGGTGGAACGCGGCGACTCCGCGAGAGACGTGCATGGTCGCGCCGCCGCGCTGAAAAACACCGCTGGCGAACCACACATCGTACAAACTCGGGCAGATGAGCGGTCCGAGTATGGGAATGCGAATCTGTCCACCGTGCGTGTGCCCGGCCAAGATGAGATCAGCGTGTTCTCGCATCGCCCAACGGTGTTGGTCGGGGGTGTGTACGACACCGATCCGCAACCGGTCGTCCGGATCGGGCGGCGACGGCAGATCGGGAAACCAGGGACGCTCGTTGCCGAAAATCACGAACGGCGCCGGGCCCTGATCAACCTCTACCGTCTTGCCGCCGACATCGATCCAGCCGATTGAGTCGAGCAGTTCGCGCAGCTCTTCGGTGGGCCGCATTCGCACATCGTGGTTGCCCAGCAAGTAATAGACGCCCAGCGGAGCCGACAGCTGGCCCAGCGTTTCTCGCACCCACGCCACACAACTTTGACTCTCGACGATGTCACCGGAAATGATGATCACGTCGCCCCGCAGCGCCATCGTCCGCGCCACCACCATTTCGTAGAACGGGCGAGCGATCCTGCCGGACAGATGCAAGTCGGACGCGTGGACGATCGACAAGTCGCCCCAGCCGTCAGACCAGCGGTCGAGCTGCAACGTCTTTCGATTCGCTTCAATCCGATCGCTCTGGTTGCCGGGAATCGGACTCAGCAAACGGATGAGCTTGCCTTCGCCGACATAGTCGGCCGTCCGGTCGCGAGCGACCACCTCAAACTCCGCCGGCCGGTCGTCCACGAATCGGCGTGCGATCCAGAAGCAGATGCGTCGCGCGAGTTCGGCGTAGGCAAGCACCGCCAAGACGCCCAGTGGCGGCGGCGGCAGAACTTCCGCGAACATGCGTGAGATCCACGGAGAAACCACCAAAGGAGCAACCGCAATCGCAATGCACACTCGTTCCAGCACGCGCACCACGCGGCACGGAAAAGGCGTCGCGTGAACGACATTGAAGATCACGATCCAGAATGAAATGTGACCGCACGCGACAGCGATGAACCAGACGACCGACGGCATAGAGTGATCAGGACACCATAGAGTGATCAGGACACGCTGAGTGGGGCTAGGTGGTGACCCGCGCGTCGTGAATCATTTCCACCGTTTCCAGCAGCTGATCCAGCCGGAATGGTTTGTAAAGCACAGCGTTAGGATGTAGACCAGCCTGCCGCGCCTTGACGATTGAGTGCCCGGGATCATAGCCAAAACCCGTCATCAGGACCATGGGAACCGGATCCATCACCTCTTTCAGCTTGAGCAGCAATTCGTGGCCCGAAGTGTCGGGCAGGCGAATCGCGGAAATGATGACATCGTAGCGCTGATCCGGCAGACTGTTGCGGACCATGTTCACGGCCTCGGCTCCCTCGTGAGCCGTCTCGACGATGCACCCGTAACGTTCCAGCAACGCGTGGGCGTCGTCGCGAACGCCGACGTCGTCGTCCACCACCAAGACGCGACAGTCTCGCAGCTTAGGCCGAGCGGCGCACTGTTGAGATGCGGGGACCGCTTCGGTGGGAGCCATGTTGCGGCCAACCTTCTGGATCACCCGCTTGATATCGCGCGCGTTGCGGAGGATGTGCTGCAACCGTTCGACGACCGCCGGATCGTGACCGATGTAATGCTCCATCACATTCACCGCGTCGTTAAGAATCTCATCGACCGGCAAAGCGACGGCCCGGTGAATCGCCTCGACGCTCTCCTGTGCGGCGTTCGCTTTCTGAGCGACCAGCAACTCGAGCGTATTCAGCGAGACAGCCAGGTCACGCGCAAAAATCTCCAGGAACTGAAGATCGCTCTCCGTGAACGCGCGCGGCTCCGGACTCTCCACGTTAAACGAACCAATCACTTGGTCGTGCAGCACCAACGGGACAGTGAGAGAGCTGCGGGCGCCTTGAAACCCGCAAATGTACAACGGGTCTTCGGTTGTGTCCTCGCACAGGTAGCTCTTACCAGTCGCGGCGACGAATCCGGTTACACCATTATCCTGCGGCCGAGCGAACAATTGCCGATTCGCCGCGTCGTCCTCGATGCCGACTGATAAGAGCGGGGTCAGTTTTCCCGTCTTTTCATCCAGCATCCGGATCTCGATCACGTCGAAGTTGAGCAGGTCCTGGGTGTAGTGCAGGATGTTTGACTTCAGCAGTTCGATCCGGTCGTCGATCTCCATCTCGAAGATCTCTTCCGGTGTCAGGTCGGCCAGCGCCATACCCGCTTTGTGGATCGCGGCGAGCTTCTGTTGCTCCAGCATTTCGTCCGTGATGTCACGGATCGTAACGACGAGAAACGAGGGGGCACCTTGGCCATTCAGCAGCGGCGCCGCATGCGTTTGATAGTAGGTCGCATCGTTGACCCGCAGCCGCGACGTGCTCGGTTGACGAGTCGCTAGCGCCGTGTGAAACGGGCAGAAATCAGGACCGAGAATCTCAGGGTTTTGCAGAGCCGGATAGAATCCCTGTCCCACCAGTGACTCGCCGCCGGTCCATTCGTGCAGTCGTTGATTGGCCCAAATGATGCAATTGTCGGCGTCAAGCAACACCAATCCGTCCGGCATCCCGTCGAGGATCTGCGCTTGGCGAAGGAGATTGCCCGCGTCGCCGGCCTGCTCGATCACCATTTCGGGAATATAGATTCCCAGGCATTCTTCGTCCGCGGCGGACTGCCGAATCGCATCGAACACGGTCGGCACGAGGACGCATTCGGATAGCTGAGGAAACTCCGGGAGCGGGCCGGTCCAACCGGTGGACGGAGTGACACAGAGAATCTTGGGCTTCGCAGACACCCAAAGCTCCTGAAGACGGCGGAATCGTCGAATTATACGACATTCCCTGCCAACAACTAGACCTGCTCGCGCGCTTCTTCTGCATCGGTTCGGACAACCCAGCGACTTGAGCGTCTCTCCGCGGCGGAGAGTTGGATGTAGCGTCCTGGGGCGAGACCGCAGCCTTTGAAATGGTCCTGATCGGCGGCCGACGGAGGCATCGGGGCGACCGCGCGGACGAAACTCCACCCGACAAGACGGTTGTCTGA
>JASMLW010000280.1 GCA_030748485.1 Pirellulaceae bacterium | reverse complement strand
ATGACATATAATGAGACCGAAAAGAATTCCATAATTTTCCAATTACCCTCTCCAGAGGTATGGTCAATCGCCCGCGCGATTTCATATCCTGCGCGACAGGCGACGAGAGTTTTTTGCGACGAGGTTTCTGGAACAAGTTTGAGTCGCCTGGTCAGGATCTTGTTTGAGTTGGGTGGTTGCCCGATCCGTTCGTGATCGGAAGCCGATCGAAAAATTCCCTTTTTTCGCTGTACGCTGTACGCGCACAACACATCTGGGGTCGGAAAATGAACGCATTGAAGACGTTTCGCGCTCGCCTTGCGCGCTCGCTGAAGAAAGACGCCAAGAAACGCCGCCGAAATCAGCGCAGAAGCGTGTTGGAATCGCTGGAACCGCGGATCGTTCTCAACGCGGCGCCGATCATCGAAAGCGATCTGGCGTACGCTACGCCGGTCGATACCCCGTTGTCGGCCTACCAGAGCGTGCTGGACAACGACTGGGACCCAGAAGGCGCGTCGCTGACGCCCTCGGTCGTGCAAAACCCGTCGAACGGTACGCTCGATCAGTTCAACGCGGACGGCACGTTTGAATACACGCCGGACTTTGGATTCGAGGGTTTCGACACGTTCACTTATAAGGTCAACGACGGATCGGTTGATAGCGTGGAAGCGACCGTGTCCATCGCGGTCGGGAATCTCTTTGGGTCGCGGACCAACCAGGAAGAGCTCTCGCGCGGCGGCGATCTGATGACGGGGGCGGTGACGCTCGCCGAACCGCTCACGCCGGGCCTGGCGCTCGTCTACAACAGCACGACGTTGTCGAAGCCGATCATCGCTGTCGACACGTTCATGCAGCAGATGACGCCTTCCCTGACGGAACTGAAAGCGAAGCTGACCTTTGCTGGGAATCTTGGCAGCGAGTACGAGTACAACACGATGGGCGTCTGGCCGGGATCGACGTTCCGCATCGCGCTGCAAGCCGAACCAACGCTCTTGAGCGGCAACTACGAACACTCAATGCGAGTCACAGCGGTGACCGCCAGCGGTTCGACCGATCATGTCTACACCGGCAGGACGGACCTGGTCAATCGCAACGATTCGGCGTTCGGCAAGGGTTGGCATCTGGCGGGGCTCGATGAACTGGCGATCCAGACCGATGGTGTGTTGCTCGTCTATTCTCACGGTGAGTCGATGTGGTTCGCGGACGATGGCCAGGGCGGATTCGAATCGGCGGAAGGCGATCCGTTGGGTCACGCGCTGGTGAAGAACGGCGACGACACCTACACGATTACCGACAAACATGGCGTCAAAGCCAATTTCTCATCGGCGGGCGACCTGACCTCGCGAGTCGACACCAACGGCAACACGGTGACCTACACCTACACCAGCGGACTGCTGACCAAGATCACCGATGTGTGGGGACGAGACACGACGCTGACGTATTCGTCGTCCAAACTCTCTTCGGTGACCGATTACGCCGGTCGAGTCGCGACGGTGGTCGTCACCAGCGAGGGACTGCTGAGCTCCATCTCGCAACCGGATCCAGACGGCGCTGGGCCGCTTACCAGTCCTGCGACTATTTTCTCCTACGACAGCACGACGAATCTGCTGACTATGCGGGATGACGCCGTCTCAAACGATACGCACTTCACGTACGGAACTCATGGACGTCTGACGGAGATCAGGCATGCCGACGACAACACGTGGCAACTGGTCGCCCCGCAAACGGTTGGCCTACCGACCGGAGCCTCAGGCAACTCCGTGGGCGCGGTTGATCCAGCCGGCCAAATCACGGACGAGCGCGGGAAGATCAGTACGTATCGCACCAATCGCTTCGGCGGGCTAAAGGAGTACACGGACCCCAACGGCACGCAATTCCTGACAGTTTTCAACGATGTCGGACTTGTCGCCAGGACAACGGCTCCCGACCCGGACGACGCTGGTCCGCTCGAGGATCTCGTCTCGATCACGGGATTCGATGTGTCCAACGACTTGGTTTACGCGCAGAACGCGGATGGAACGTCGCTGACCTGGACCTACGATTCGACCCACCATCAAGTCTTGACGTCGACCGATGAACTCGGCCGCGTGATCACCAGTGTGTACGACGCCAACGGCAACTTGACATCCGTCACCGACGGTGAAGGCTTCGTCACGACCTTCGTTGTCAACAGTAACGGACTCGTCACGAGCGTGACCACGCCAGACCCCGATGACACGGGACCGCAAACGGCCGCCACCACTTCGATGGCCTACGACGCTAACGGTCGCATGACGACACTGACCAATCCGGACTCGACGACAGTTGTCTACGCTTACGATTCAGCGGACAACGCCACATCGATCACCGATGAACTCGGAAACGCAACGACGTTTGCCTACGACAGCCTCGATCGCCTCACCAGCGCGACCGACCGCGAGAGCGCGACCACTTTGTTCAGTTACAACGGCGTCAACCAGCTGATCACGCAAACGGACGCTCTCGGGAACGCGACGGATTGGGAGTACAACAATCGCGGGTGGCTCGAGAAACAGGAACTGCCCGACCCCGACGGCGCCGGACCGTTGAGCCGACCCGAGTTCACGTTCGTCCATGACGAGGCCGGTAACGTCATCGAAGAAGTGGAGCCGCAATTCGCAACGGCGACCAAGCGCGAGTTTGAGTACGACGACAACAACAACCGCATCAAAGAGATCGGTCCGGTCGCGGGCTGGTCGGTCGACTACGCCTACGACATTCTCGATCGCCTCATCAGCATCCCCGATGGCGAGACTGGCGGGGTCGGCATGGGCGGCTACGTCGAGTACCAATACGACGCGCGCGGCAACGTTGTCAAACGAACCGACCCCGATCCCGATGACGGTGGTCCGGCCGTTTCGCCGGAAACGAGTTTCACTTTTGACGCGGCCGGGCAGTTGGCGAGCACAACGGATCCTCGCGGCTATGTGACGAATTACTACTACGACGATCGTGGGTTGATGACGACCGTTGTTCAGCCCGTGATCGAAGTGAATCCGGCCCAGGGGCCGACGTTCCGACCGACGACACATTTCGCCTTCGACGACGCGGGCCGCATGACATCGGTAACGGATCCGCTGGGGAGAGCGACAACTTATGAACTGAACAATCGCGATTGGGTTACGTGTTACGGGCCGAATTGTGATCGCATTTCTGGCCGAATTATCGCTGTAGAGATTTGAGGCGGTTTCTGGCGAGTTGGCCGAGTTGTTGAGAATTTTGGAGAGGAACGCGCGAGCAGATCCGATCCGACGAACGATGGCGGTCGGCGCAGAATTTCACCCCGGATGGTCTGCTTCGGCAGGCCGTCGGCGCCGGAAACTCGCATGTCGAGATCAGGCATCCCGACTCAGTGAATCGCGGGCTCGGGCCTCTGGGATGCTCGTGGGAAGTCCTTGAACGTTCGCATGTCGGAAAGGGCAAAAGCGCGAGTCTACACGAGCTTCGTTCGCGATGTCCATCGTCGTTTTGTGTTGTTGAGGATTCACAGTTGACGACGCACGCGAAGTGCGATGGGATTGCGGTCACGTCATCCGGCGAGAAGCGAGCGAATGCGCGGGATCTTGGCTTGCCAGACCGTTTTGCGACTCGAGGCGCGCTCGGCACCAACGAGAACAGCTAAGACCAGAGAAGAGAAAGAGTGACTACATGAAAGAGGCTTGCAGCCAGATCTGGAAAGCCGCGATGGGACAACTGTGATCGCGAAAAGCTGCTTCAAGATGAGCGAGTGTGTGTTCCGCTGGTTGCCTCGCCGTGCTCTTCGGCGGCTCGCACTTTCGGTGGAGTGCGGTGCGAATCGCACTCTGCGCTGCGAGAAACCGATTCCAGATTCGATACGGCGCGGAACTGCTCAATCCGCTATTGAGTCTTCGGAAGGCCTGCATCTTGTTTCCGCTACGGGCAGCGTGCTTCAAGAAGTCCCACAATTGCTCCACTGTTAGGAATAGACGTTTGACTTTGCTCGCCCACCAGACGCTGAAAGTTCGCCCACAGCCCGTAGCGCGCCCGCGTTTGCTACAGTAGATCCGCCACCCTCGGACCGTTCTCGCCTGCCGGTTCTCTTTGTCGTAACCGCGCAGATACCCGTGACGAATCAGATTGCCGAAACTCTTGCAATGCGGGCATGCCGTCGTTTTGAGCTGCGCGTGAACCGCCTCAAACTCGTTCGGAGACTCGCAAACCCGCTGGCACACAACTTGATCCTTGCACGTCAACAACCTGGCTGATCGAGCCACACTTTTAGACCAACAGCCGCAGCAACGTCAAACGAAAAAGAAGGGGCGGGGTACGATGTTTTGAAAAAGGGGCGGGGTACAAGCAGGCGGGGTTTGCCGAATTGTCGGTGTAAGAAAAACGTCGATCTACGATGACAACTCGGCCAGAATTGCATCAAAATTGCGATCAGAGTGCGGCCCGTAACATCTTGGGAGCCGCTTCGCTCGGCTCAGGCAACTTGGCCGCGTCAGTCGCGTCCTTTGGTTTTGCCTCAGGCGGGTCGGCCGTCTCAACATCCGCTGTCTCTTCCTCACCCGGCTCGTCTTTCGAATCGCTCCACCGAATCAACTCCCAGTTGTGGCGCCCTTTCAGGGCTTGATGGGTCTTCATCGATCGGTAACCCAGGGCGGGGGGGGGCGGGGGGGGCGCGGGGCGGGCGGCCCGGCGGGGCGGGGGGGGCCCCGGGCCGCCGGCCGGGGGGCCCCAAGCACGTGCCCCCGGCCCCCGGGGTGTCATACCGTTTGTCGCGCCGGGCCCCGCCGGCGGGGCGCCCCCCCCCCCCCCGCCCTGGGTAGTGAAATCCCCGACCCCGTCGCCCTGAAAGGGCACAACATTACCGATCAAATCCCAAACATACGGCTCATCGAATTCGACGGCGTGC
>JASMLW010000279.1 GCA_030748485.1 Pirellulaceae bacterium | reverse complement strand
CCCACCCGATTCCTGACTGAGCAGTCGCGCTCGGGCGCCGTTGAGAGCCCATTTCAGGGCGGCGATCGAGAGTAGAGTTGATAGGCGCAAGCTGATTACGGATAATAGGTTAATTCGCAACCGAGTTTGTTCGGTCCCGCCCTCAACGAATCACCCGCACTTTCCCCCACCTCGTCGGATCTGTTCCGACTTCCGGACCCAGCCATTATGACGCCGCGAACTCGAAACACACTCAGCCTTTTCGCAATCGTTCCTTTCGTCGCCGCCGTCACCACCATCGCCAACGGCGCAGACGCGGTTGACTTCAACCGCGACGTGAGAGCGATTCTGTCCAACAGTTGTTTTAAGTGTCATGGCCCTGACGCTGACGAACGGCAGGGCGGGCTACGTCTGGACACGCCGGACGGGGCCACGTTGGAATTGGAATCCGGCGGCCGCGCCATCGTCCCCGGCGATCTAGCTCAAAGCGCTCTAGTCGAGCGCATCGTGTCGACCGATGACGACCGCATGCCTCCCGAGGACAGCGGCAAACAACTGACAAAGGCCGAGATCGAAGTACTCAAGCGGTGGGTCGCCGAGGGCGGCAAGTACGCTCGTCATTGGTCGTACGTGAAGCCCATTCGCCATCCGCCCCCCCAGCCGCCCGAGAACTTCGCCCAGTGGCCGCGCAACGAGATCGATCACTTCACGTTGCGAGCCATGCTGAAGTCCGGCTTACAGCCCGCCCCGTCAGCTGATCGCTACGTGTTGATCCGCCGAGTCGCCTTGGACGTGACGGGATTGCCGCCGACGCCCGCTGAAGTCGCTCAGTTCCTCGCCGACAAGGAGGACGGCGCCGTCGCGCGGATGGTGGATCGCATGCTGGCCAAGCCGACGTACGGCGAGCACTGGGCCCGCATGTGGCTCGACTTGGCTCGCTACGCGGACTCGGCCGGCTACGCTGACGACCCGCCACGCACCATCTGGCCCTACCGCGATTGGGTGATCCGCGCGATCAACAACGACATGCCGTTCAATCAGTTCACGATCGAACAGCTCGCCGGCGATCTGCTCGACAACGCGACCGACGATCAACTGGTGGCCACCGCCTTCCATCGCAACACACTCACGAATAACGAAGGCGGCACGAACGACGAGGAATTCCGCAATGTGGCGATCGTCGACCGAGTCAACACGACGATGGCGGTCTGGATGGGAACGACCATCAACTGCGCTCAATGTCACAACCACAAATACGACCCGATCTCGCAAAGGGAGTTCTTCCGACTCTTCGCGATCTTCAACAACACGTCTGACGCCGACCGCCGCGACGAATCACCCCTGGTCTCGTTGTACACCGAGAAACAACTGGCCGACCGGGACGCCTGGACGAAGGAACTGGCCGCGTTGGACGTCGAGTTGGCGACATTGACTCCTGACTTGGCGAAGTCGCTTTCAACTTGGCAGCGGCAATTCGCCGCCGACCTCAGATGGCGAGCCGCGGAGAAGCCCAGTTTCGCATCGAAGCAAGGCGCCGCGGCCAAACAACTCGACGATGGCTCGCTGTTGGTCATTCAGACCGCCGATAAAGACACCTATACGATCAAAGTCCCCCTGGCGGCGTTGGCCGCGGAGAAACCCGAACTGAGCATCGCCGCGCTGCGAGTCGAGACTCTGCCGGACGAAGCGCTGCCGAACAAGGGATCCGGCAACGGGGGTGGGAACTTCGTCGTGACGCGAGTTCGCGCGGCGCTGCGGCCTCCCCAAGCGGCCGCTCCGGTCGCACGCTTCGTGCGCATTGAACTGCCGGGAGCGAAGAAGATGCTGTCGCTCGCCGAAGTTCAAGTCCTCAGCAACGGCGAGAACGTCGCGACTCAGGGAAAGGCGACGCAGAGCTCGACCGATTTCGCCGGCCCCGCCAAGTTGGCCATCGATGGCAATACGAACGGCGACTACAACAACGCCAAGTCGACGACGCACACGGCGATCACCGACAACCCTTGGTGGGAAGTCGACCTGCAGGCCGATCGGCCAGTCGAGTTGATCAAGATCTGGAATCGCACTGACAATAAGCTCCACACTCGGCTGAACAGCTTTCGCATCGCCGTGCTGAACGAGAAGCGGGAGCCGCTGTGGGAGCAGACGGTTGTCGAGTCGCCGAATCCGAGCGCGGCGTTTCAGATCGCCACCGTCAAACCGATCGCCTTCCAATCCGCCGTCGCCGACTTTGCTCAACCGAGTTTCCCGGCGTCCGATGTGCTCAACGACAAGGCGGACACCGGGTGGGCCGTCGGCGGCTCGACGAACACTCCGCACGAGTTGACGTTGCTGGCGGGAAAACCCGTGTCAGCTCCGGCCGACTGGATCCTGACTGTGACGATCGAACACAACTCAAAACACCTCAAGGCGACGGTCGGCCGGTTTCGATTGTCGGTGAGCGACGACGCGCGAGCCGGCGCTTTCGCGACTACGCCGGCGTCGGTTCTGGCCGTCGTTCGCAAGCCGGTCGCGGAGCGCTCCGAGGCGGAAACCAAGTCGCTTACCACCCATTACCTCAGCCAGGTCGCTCCGGCGCTGAAGACAGAGCGGAGCCGGAAGGCGGTCTTGACCAAACAGCTGGCCGCCCTCAAACCGGGCTCCTCGGCTCCGATCATGCGCGAGCTGCCGGCAGACAAGCGTCGCTCGACCCGCATTCAACGGCGGGGCAATTTTTTGGAGTTGGGCGATGAAGTGCAGCCGGGAGTGCCGTCCGCCTTTCACCCGCTCGACGCCGACGCTGCGGCCAACCGGCTGGGACTGGCGCGATGGCTTGTCTCAGAACAGAACCCGCTGACCGCGCGAGTGATCGCCAACCGGTATTGGGAGTCCATCTTCGGCCGCGGCCTGGTGGTTTCCAGTGAGGAATTTGGCTCGCAAGGCGATCTGCCGTCCCACCCCGAACTGATCGACTGGTTGGCGACGGAATTGGTGCGGCTGAAGTGGGACACGAAAGGGCTCGTCAGATTACTCGTGACGTCGGCCACCTATCAGCAGTCGTCCCGAGTGGATCCCCAGAAGTCGGAAATCGATCCGGCCAACCGCTTCCTGGCTCGCGGACCTCGATTTCGTTTGTCGGCCGAGATGATTCGCGATCAGGCGCTGTTCACGGGTGGACTGTTGAGCGAGAAGATGTACGGAGCTCCGGTGCGGCCGCCACAGCCGCTGATCGGTCTGAGCGCTGCGTTTGGCGGCGGCATCGATTGGAAGACCAGCGATGGCGAAGATCGCTACCGTCGCGGTCTCTACACGACGTGGCGACGATCCAACCCGTATCCGTCGTTGGCCGCGTTCGACGCGCCGAACCGCGAGGTTTGCACGATCCGCCGCGACCGCACGAACACGCCGCTGCAGGCGCTCGTCACACTCAACGACCCCGTCTACGTCGAAGCCGCGCAGGCCCTGGCGAGACGATTGACCAAGGACAAGGGCGACGTCCCTCAACGCATCGAGAGTGCCATGATGATCTGCCTCAGCCGGCCGCCGACCGCCGCCGAGACGGAGCAACTAGCCGAACTCGTCGAACTGGCTTCAAAGAAACTAGCCACCCAACCGGAGGCGGCGAAACAACTGGCCACCGTGCCGTTGGGAGCCGCACCTGAGGGAGCCGACGTGGTGGAGTTGGCGACCTGGACGGTCGTCGGCAACGTGCTGATGAACCTCGACGAGTTTCTGATGAAGCGTTGAGAATCCGACACCGACGAACAGACCCATAGAAGCAATACGAACGCAATCGTTGATCGCCCCACGCGGGCAAATAAGAACTGGCGAGGAGAGCTGAATGCACCCGCACGACGAACCGCGAATCGGCCATCTGGAATCGACGACGCGACGCCACTTCCTTTCGCAAGCCGGAATGGGACTGGGCTCGATCGCTTTGTCGACGCTCATGCAAAACGAGAGCCAAGCGGCTCCGCCTTCGACGAACCCGCTCGCGGCGCGGTCTCCGCACTTTGCCGCGAAGGCGAAACGCGTCATCTATTTGCATATGACCGGCTCGCCGCCGCACCTCGATATGCTCGACTACAAGCCCGAACTCGTGAAGCGAGACGGGCAGGACTGCCCCGACGAATTCCTCAAGGGGAAGCGGTTCGCCTTCACGTCGGGAGTTCCCAAACTGCTCGGTACGCCGCGGAAGTTCAAACAGCAGGGCGAAGGGGGAGTTTGGCTTTCCGACGCGTTGCCAAATCTGGCTCGCGTGGCCGACGAGTTGTGCGTTGTCAACTCGATGACGACGGACCAGTTCAACCACGCGCCCGCGGAGCTGCTGCTCTACACCGGATCGCCCCGTTCGGGCCGGCCCTCGCTCGGCTCGTGGGTCACCTACGGGCTCGGCTCCGAAAACGAAAACCTGCCCGGCTTCGTCGTGTTGATCTCCAGTGGAGTTCAGCCCAACGGGGGCAAGAACTCCTTTGGCAGTGGATTCCTGCCTTCCGTGTTTCAGGGCGTGCAGTGCCGCAGCAAAGGCGACCCCGTGCTCTTCGCCAGCGACCCCAAGGGAATGGACCGCGAGTTGCGGAGGCTGAGTCTGGATGCGTTGCGGCGATTGAATGAGATTCAAGCCAAAGAACTCGCCCACCCCGAAACACTGACTCGGATCGCCCAGTACGAATTGGCGTTTCGCATGCAGACGGCCGTTCCCGAAGTCATGGATATTTCCCAAGAGCCCAAAGAAGTGCTCGAGACCTACGGAGCAAAACCGGGGGAGGCCAACTTGGCGAACAACTGTTTGCTCGCCCGGCGACTGGTCGAAGCGGGAGTTCGCTACGTCCAGCTTTTCGACTGGGGTTGGGACTTTCACGGGACGGGAGCCGGCACGGGTTTGACAAGCGGACTGACCAACAAGTGCGCGACGATGGACAAACCGGTCACCGCCTTGATCGAAGACCTCAAACAGCGCGGACTGCTGGACGATACGTTGATCGTGTGGGGCGGTGAGTTTGGTCGCACGCCTTTCCGTGAGGGCCGCACGGCCAAGAGCAAAGTGCTTGGCCGCGATCACTACCCGGACTGCTACACGATGATGATGGCCGGTGGCGGCGTGAAGGGCGGCTTCACTCATGGATCGTCCGACGAGTTGGGTTTCAGCGTGGCGGAAAACACAGTCCATGTCCACGACATGCAAGCGACGATTATGCACTTGCTCGGGTTCGATCACGAGAAGCTGACGTTCCGCTTTCAAGGACGCGACTACCGGTTGACGGATGTGCAAGGCGACGTCGTCAAAGAGATCGTCGCTTGAGAGAATTCCGCTTACATCCCGCTTCGAATTCCGCGCGAGCCGAACGCATGCTCTACAAAGTCGTCATCAATCTCTACAACCGGCGCGCTGTACGACAACTGCTCGGCGCCTTCGGCACTTGCCTCGCGATCGGCGCGTTGGCGGGCGGCGGCGCCCTTGGCCAAGAGAAAGAACCCGCGAAGACTCCCCCCGACCACGTGCGTCGAACGAAAGAGGGGATGCGTTTATTCCGCGGCGAAGTGCGCCGCACGCTGTCGGCTCATTGCCTCAAGTGCCATGGCGGCAAGTCGGTCAAAGGCGAATTCAACCTGGCGACGCGGGAGGCGTTAATGGGGAGCGGGTTTGTCGAGGAGACGGCGAAGGATAGCCACTTGCTGACCTTGCTGCGCGGTGAGGAAGAGCCAAAGATGCCGTTCAAGTCGACGCCTCTATCAGCCCAGCAGATCGCGGCGATCGCCCGCTGGATCGACCTGGGAGCCCCTTACGACAGACCGCTCGTCGGGTCGTCGATCGATGGACAATCGGCTCCCATTACAGCGGAAGATCGCGACTTTTGGTCGTTCCGCCGCCTCACCGCTGTGACGCCTCCCCCGCTCAAACAAGACGAGTGGGTCCGCACTCCGGTCGACCAGTTCATTCTGCACAAGTTGCAAGCTGCGGGAATCGGACCCAATCCTCAAGTGGATGCGCGGCGGCTGATTCGCCGCGCGTTCTTCGATCTGATCGGACTGCCGCCGAATCCTCGCGAGATGGAGAACTGGCTGGCTCGCCTTGCGCGAGACGACGTTGGCGTCGACGAACAGGCCTACGCCAAACTGCTCGACGACCTGCTGGCGAGACCACAGTACGGCGAGCGGTGGGCGCGGCATTGGCTGGACGTCGCCCGGTTCGCCGAATCGCACGGATACGAACAGGACTACGACCGCAAGAACGCTTACCACTATCGCGATTTCGTGATCAAGGCGTTGAACCAGGACCTGCCTTTCGATCGGTTTCTCCGCTGGCAGCTGGCGGGCGATGAGTTGGCTCCTGGCGATGGCCTGGCGATGACGGCGACTGGGTTTCTCGGAGCCGGCGTCTTTCCTACTCAACTGACCGAAAACGAATTCGAATCGGCGCGGTACGACGAACTGGACGATATGGTCGGCACGACCGGCGTTGCATTTCTCGGGCTGTCGCTCGGATGCGCACGTTGCCACGATCACAAGTACGATCCCATTTCAATGCGCGACTACTATCGATTGGCGGCGACGTTTACGACAACGATTCGATCGGAAATCGATGTCGACTTGGATCCGGCCGAAACGGCTCGGCGAACGGTCGAACACAAGAGGCGACTAACTCAACTCGAAGCCCAACTGACCGAATACAAAGAACAACATCTAGACAACGCATTGGCGAAGTGGTTGGCGACCTATTCGCCAGCCAAAAGCACCAGCGTTTGGCGACGGTTGTCATTCGAGCGGATCGCCACGGCGAGGGGCACGAAGTTCACTCCCCAGCCGGACGGTTCGTACCTGGCGACCGGAGACGTACCCGCGCAGGACGTCTACACGATGGAGACCGAATCGGCTGGCGACGGTTGGCGAGCAATCCGGGTCGAGGCGCTCACGCACCCCAGCCTGCCGAAGGGCGGGCCCGGCCTGGCCGCCAACGGCAACTTCGCGCTGGGCGATATTCGGGTCGAAGCGAAGCGACCTGGCGGCGACGACTGGACGGCCGTGAAGTTTTCCAAATCGCGAGCCACCCATCAACAGAACACGGGGTCACTCGCTGTGGCCGCGTCGATTGACGGAGATCGCATCAGCGGCTGGGCGGTCGATGCGGGCGGCATCGGCAAGGATCAAGCAGCCGTGTTCGAGGCGGCCGAGCCATTCGGCGGATTGGGGGACCGGCTGCGAATCACCTTGGTTTTTCAACATCCGAACACGAGACACGCGATGGGTCGAATTCGGCTCAGTCTCTCACCAGACGCCAATGCGCCAACCGAGGTCGGCGACTCGGGGCCCTCGGCCGCCGTGCTCAAGGCGTTGGCCGACGCCAAGGCCACGCGCGATCGGAAGTCCGACGCCTGGCGGGTGGCGCGACAGTGGTACACGAGCAAAGACGCCCAGGCGTCACAACTCATCGCGAAGATAGCTCAACACAAGTCGGCCGGTCCCGCGCTGCGAGCCGTCAAGGCTCAGGTGACCAGCGAGGGCGTCCCCAAGATGAAACACAACGCCGATGGACGCGGGTTTCCCCACTTCTACCCCCAGACCTTCTTTCTCATTCGCGGCGATGTGCACCAGAAGAAAGGCGAGGCTCAATCGGGATTCCTCCGCGTTCTGACGTCGAGCGATCACGAGGAAGCGCATTGGCGAGTGGCCAAGCCGAAAGATTGGACCAAGACGGCCATGCGTCGAGCCGCGTTGGCGAACTGGATGACGGACGTCGACGACGGAGCCGGACATCTCGCCGCCCGCGTGATCGTCAATCGCCTCTGGCAACACCACTTTGGCCGCGGTGTCGTCTCGACGCCAAACGACTTCGGCTTCCAGGGAGATCGGCCAACTCATCCAGAACTTCTCGACTGGTTGGCCGGCTACTTGGTGGACGAAGGATGGAAGCTGAAAAGCGTCCACAAACTGATCATGATGAGTTCAGTCTATCGGCAGAATGGCGACTTCGACGAGCGACGAGCCAAGGTGGACCGCGACAATCGACTTTGGTGGCGGAGGCCGCCGCGACGTTTGGAGGGTGAGGCGATTCGCGACGCCATGCTGGCGGTCTCCGGGAAACTGGATCTGACCATGTACGGCCCGGGAACACTCGACGCCAACATGTCGCGAAGGAGCATCTATTTCTTCATCAAGCGCAGTCAACTGATACCGATGATGATGCTCTTCGATTGGCCGGAACATTTGGTCAGCATCGGTCGACGGGCCAACACGACGACGGCTCCGCAGGCGCTGATGTTCATGAATAGCCCGCAGGGTCGGCGATTCGCCGAACAATTCGCTCAGCAATTGCCTGCCGGAGATTTGAATGAGGCGGTGGTCATCGCCCATCAGCGCGCATTGGCTCGAGATCCGCGTCCCCGGGAGCGTGAGTTCGCTCTCGCCTTCTTGGGATCCCAAACCAAAGGCTACCTGGTCGATGACGCTGGGAAAAAACGCGCGGAGGACCAAGCGCGGCGATTGGCGCTGGCCGATTATTGTCAGATCGTCTTTGGGATGAATGAGTTTATTTACGTCGACTGATGTCGATTGTCCACAGCGTTAGAGACTTTGTTGGACGACAATCCGAGCAAGAGAGAATCGATGATGAGCATTCCACTTTATTCTCGGCGGCAAATGTTGTCTCAGGCTGGCTGCGGATTTGGAGCGCTCGGCCTGGCTGGGCTGCTCGACGATCAGGGACTGTTGTCTTCGGCGAGCGGTGCGGAAGCGTCTTCGATCAATCCGTTGGCTCCGCGCCCCGCCCACTTCTCCGCCAAGGCGAAGCGAGTGATCTGGCTCTTCATCAATGGCGGTCCGAGCCATGTCGACACGTGGGACTACAAGCCCGGGCTGGTCGAGCGGGACGGCAAGTCGATACGCGAGTTCGACCCGACGTTCAAGAACACGACGGGCTTCTTCAAGAACGCCGTCGGCAACCTGATGAAGTCGCCGTTCGAATTCACGCCGCGCGGCGAATGCGGCAAGATGGTCTCGTCCATCTTCCCCACGTTGGGCGAGCACGTCGACAAGATGGCGTTCATCCATTCGGGGTTCACCGAATCGAACAACCATTCACCCGCGCTGTTTGCGATGAACACGGGCGTACCGCGAATGGGCCTGCCGTGCGTTGGGTCGTGGGTGACGTACGGTCTGGGCAGCGAGAGCAGCGACCTGCCGGCGTTCGTGGTGATGACCGACCCCAAGGGGCGGGGCTTGCCCAAAGGCCACGCCGCCAATTGGAGCGCGGGATTTCTGCCGGGCGTTTTCCAGGGAACTCATCTGCGCCCCAAAGGCCCACCGATCGAAAACCTGTCTCGCCCCCAACACATGACCGACGCGGCGCAAAAGCGGCAGTTGAAACTGCTCGATCAATTGAACTCACTCCATTTGGAGAGCCGCCGCGCCGATGGCGAACTGGAGGCGCGGATTCGCAGCTACGAACTGGCCTACCGCATGCAGTTCGCCGCGCCCGAGGCGCTCGACCTGAAGGACGAACCCCAACATATGCTGGACCAGTACGGCATTGGAGACGCCAAGTGCGACCACGTCGCTCGCCAGTGCCTCGTCGCGCGACGGCTTGTCGAACGAGGAGTGCGGTTCATCCAGATCTACTCGGGCGGCATGGAGAACCAACGATCGTGGGACGGTCATGCCGACATCAAAGGAAACCACACGCAGTTCGCCGGCGAAACCGATCGGCCGATGGGAGCGCTGCTCGCGGATCTTGAGCAACG
Organism: Pirellulaceae bacterium; assembly: GCA_030748485.1. Classification (GTDB taxonomy): domain Bacteria; phylum Planctomycetota; class Planctomycetia; order Pirellulales; family Pirellulaceae; genus JASMLW01. The sequence continues at coordinate 624 of JASMLW010000279.1, read as the reverse complement.
AGGACTGCTTGAGGACACGCTCGTCGTCTGGTGTGGCGAGTTCGGTCGCCTGCCGATCGCACAAAAGGGAGCCAAACCCGGAAGAGACCACAACCCGCACTGTTTCTCGGCCTGGTTGGCCGGCGGGGGAGCCAAGGGCGGCACGACCTACGGATCCTCGGACGAAGTCGGTTTCAAGGCGGCCGATAACCGCGTCCACCTCAACGACCTGCACGCCACGATCCTGCACTTGCTGGGCATGGAGCACACGCGGCTCACGTACAAGTACAACGGCCGCCATTTCCGACTGACCGATGTCGCCGGCGATGTCGTCAAAGACGTCGTCGCCTGAACCGCACAAGTTCATCAGCACGAATTCATGAACCCAGCCGGGGGCGCCGCCATTCATCCGTTGGTCACAAGCCGTCAGGCATTCATTCATCATTCACCGTTTCTCATTCACAAGTCCCAACGGAAGCGAAGACGAGGCGGCGCGGCTCGTGAGGTGGGACGCGATGGCGCGGGGCGACGCGAGAATGGAGCGTTGGTTGCAGCTGGAACGCCTGGTTCACCCGTGCTCAAGCACGGGCCTATGCCGCCTGCGGCGGAATGGGGCGTAAACGCCCCTCTGACTCTTTGACTCGC
>JASMLW010000278.1 GCA_030748485.1 Pirellulaceae bacterium | reverse complement strand
CGGAGTGTCGAGTCGGCGGAGTCTGGGCGGCGAAGAATTGTCCCGATGGGGTGGGCAGCCAGTTGTACAAACTCCACGACGCGGGTGGAGCAACCGGCAGCGCGAATCGAATCAGCACGACACACCATAGCGCATGTCGCCAAGCCGGTGTTGCCCGCAACAGGCGACAGAGCAGCCAGACTGCGATGGCCAACACGGCGGCCTGGGCCGAAGCGCTCGCCAACCTTTCCACCGAGCCAATCATGGCCACACCCATTCGCTCATCTTCGGTTGCTCGCCGTCAACGGTGGCAGCCGGTGCTAGTCTTCCTCGTCCAACAGCTTTCGCAACTCTTTGAGCTTGCGTTTCGACAGACTCGATCGTTCGACGAAATGCATGAGCAGTGAATCGGCGTCCCCCGCGAACACGCGATCCAAGAACGAGCTGCTCTCCTCTTGTACATAATCTTGGCGGGGACGTTTGGCCGAGTAGAGATACCGATTCCCATCGGCCCGGTAGGTGAGCACTTTCTTTTTGACGAGCCGGTTGAGCAGCGTGCGAACCGTGCGGTGGCTCCACTTCGTCGCCTCCTCGAGCTGCTCGACAACTTCCGCGGCGAGCAGCGGTCGATCGGCGGCCCAGATCGCTTCCATGACCAGCCACTCGGCTTCCGATATCCGCGGCAATCCACTCACAAAACACCTCGTGGACTCTCAAAAACAAACGATGACACTTGTGATCAAAATCATTGAAGCACAGTTTCTGGCCAGCTGCAATTTCGCGGCGGGATTACCCCACCCACTCAAATCACCGCGCGCTGAGCAGCCTTCGCGCGGGGATGAGCAGCCTTCGCGGCGGGCCTTCGTGGCGGGGCTTCGTGGCGGGATGGTCCCGAAACGCCGGCGAGTGAGTTAGAATAATCGGGTTGCCTCGCGCATCTTGAGTCTCGACTGACCCGTTCGGGCCACAGGCAAACCGTCGCCTTCCATTTTCACAGCGAATCTCCTATGCAAACCACCGCTTCAGTCAGACTGTTTCTATTGTCGGCCTTGCTGATCGCCGCGCCGGCGATCGCCTCCGGACAGAACCGCCCCAACAAGCCCGGCAAGCGTCCGCAGCCGAAATCGAAGCTGCCTCAAACGCAGCGGCAGAGCGGTCCGCCGGTGGCGAAGGTGGACCCGGCCACGCTGGATCGAGTCAAACGCGGCGCCGCGAAGATCGACGAATTGGTCGCGGCCAACTACCGCATTCACGGAATCACTCCCAACCCGCTGACGACGGACGAGCAGTTCGTGCGGAGGATCTACCTCGACATCACCGGCACCGTCCCGAACTATCGCCAGGCGAAGACGTTCATCGAGGCGAAGGATTCGTCGAAGCGTTCCCGGCTGATCGACCGACTGCTCAGCTCATCCGGCTACGCGAGCCATACGTACAACTGGTTCGCCAACATCCTGCGGCTGACCGATCGGCCCGATCCCAATATCTACGCCAAGCCCTACAACGAGTGGGTCAAACAGGCGATCCGGGACAACATGGCGTTCGACAAGATGGTGCGCGCGATGCTGACGGCGGAGGGGAAGGTGTGGGACAACCCGCCGGCCGGCTTCTGGCTACGGGATGCGGGGATGCCGTTGGACAGCATCAACAACACGGTGCGAGTTTTCTTGGGAACGCGGATCGGGTGCGCTCAGTGCCACGATCATCCCTTCGACCGTTGGACTCAGCGCGAGTTCTACGAACTGGCGGCCTTCTCGTACGGCGTCAAGACGCGGCTCGACAGGCGCGACGGGATTTTCAAGAACGGCAATCCGATCACACGAGTTCGCGCCGAGTTGAAGAGGCAGGACCCCACGCACAAGGGGAACGGGCCGTTCGTCCGCCTGCTCCGTTCCAACATGTACGCCGTCACCGACGACACCCGTCGCAAACTCAAGTTGCCGCACGACTACCAGTACGACAACGGCAAGCCGGGCGACCTGGTGGAACCGAGTGTGCTGTTCGCCGACGCCGCGCTGACCGAGGGCGCGAGCCCGCGCGAGACGCTGGCCAACTGGATGACATCCAAAGAGAACCCGCGCTTCGCGAAGACGATCGCCAATCGTCTCTGGAAGAGATCGTTTGGCGTCGGCGTGATTGAACCGGCGGATGACATGCGCGATGAAACCGAGGCCGAGAACGAGCAGTTGATGGAGTATCTGATCGCGATCATGCGTTATCTCGATTTCGATCTCAAAGAATTTCAGCGCGTGATCTACAACACCCGCACTTACCAGCGGCAGGCCAGCACGCAGCAGGTCGCCGCCACCGATGTCTACCACTTCCCCGGTCCGTTGCTGCGACGGATGACGGCCGAGCAGGCCTGGGACACGCTGTTGACGCTCGCCGTCTACAGCCCGGATTCGATCCAGCTGCCGTCAACCAAGAATGTCAAGGCGATCATCGACGTCGATCTGACGTCGGTGACCGCCGGCGAAGCGGTCGCCAAGGCGGATCAGTTCGAGGAGAGTTTCGGCCGCAAGGCGCAGAACAAGTGGCGGCGCGAGCTCGGCTACAAGGGTCAGTTGCTGGCGCGGGCGTCCGAACTGCCGTCTCCCTTGCCGCCGGACCACTTCCTCCGGCAATTCGGCCAGGGGGATCGCGAGTTGATTTCCGGCTCGACGGTCGACGGCTCCGTGCCCCAGATTCTCACAATGTTCAACGGACCAGTCACGCACATGATGCTGGAAAAAGGGTCGGTGATTTACGACGAGGTGGTGAAGGCGAAGACGATGAACGATCGCGTCGACGTGATCTTTCTCAGCATCCTCGGCCGCAAGCCGACCAACGCCGATCGCCAACTGGCGATTCGCGAAATCCGCGCCGGCAACAACGCCGGCTACGGCAACGTGATCTGGGCGTTGATCAACACTCGCGAGTTCCTATTCGTGCAATAGTTCCTATTTGTGAAAAAACGCCGGCTCCGCGCGGCGACACTTGGAGACAACCATGGCTTCCTTTTCAAACGACCATTCCACTTGGACCGCCGCGAATCGCCGCGCCTTCATGACGGACGCCGCTCGCGCGCTGCTGGGCGTCAGCGCGGTCTCCGCGCTGCCGACGGCGGGGCGAGCCGCGGAGGGATCCGGCGGTCGGGCCGAAAGTGTGATCTATCTGTTCCTGAGTGGTGGGATAAGTCATCTGGATACGTTTGATCCCAAACCGGATAGCGACGTGCAGGGAGAAACCAAGCCAATCCAGACCGCGCTCCCGGGAGTGCGGGTCGGTGAACACCTGCCGCAGTTGGCCAAACGTCTGAAGCAAGTCGCCGTGATTCGCTCCATGACAACTCAGACCGGAGCGCACGGGCCGGCTCGATACGTGATGCGAACGAGTTACAAGGAGATCGCCACTACCCGTCACCCGGGCCTCGGCGCGTGGACTCAGAACATTCTCGGCAAACGCAACCAGGAATTGCCCGGCAACGTGTTGATCGGCGGCGCCTCGCAACATCCGGGAGCCGGTTTTCTGGCGGCTCGCAATTCGCCCGTGCCCATCGGCAATCCGGAAGCCGGTCTGCAGAACACCAAGTCACCCAGCTACCTGAAAGACTCGCAATTCGACAAACGAATGAAACTGACCAACTCATTCGATTCGGCCTTTCGCCGCCGCTACGAAAACCGCGACGTCACCGCCTATACGCAGCTGTACCAAGAGGCGATCAAGTTGCTCAAGAGTACGGAGTTGAAAGCGTTCGACATCAAGCAGGAGTCGGAGAAGACGCGCGAGCGATACGGCGACAACCGCTTCGGCCAAGGATGCCTGCTGGCTCGCCGGCTCGTGGAAAGCAAGGTCCGCTACGTGGAAGTCGTATCCGGCGGCTGGGATCACCATCGCGACGTGTTCACCACGCTGCCGACGAAGGCGGGCGAGTTGGACCGGGCTGTCAGCGCTCTGCTGGACGATCTGCAGGCGAACGGGCTGCTCAGCAGAACGCTCGTCGTCATCGCGACGGAATTCGGCCGCACTCCGAAGATCAACCAAAACGTCGGTCGCGATCATCACCCAGCCGTTTTCTCGGCAATGTTGGCCGGGGGCGGGATTCGCGGCGGCCAGGTCTATGGCGCGTCCGACGAAGAGGCCCGCGAAGTGGAGGAAGAGCCGGTCGAAGCGTCGGACCTGAACGCCACGATCGGTTACGCGGCCGGGTTGCCGATCGAGAAGGAGTTCGTCTCACCAGCCGGCCGCCCCTTCAAGGTCGCCCACGACGGCCGCGCGCTAACCGAACTTTTCTAGTTCCAACGCCCGCCGCGCACCGCGTGACAACCGTCAGCGTCGCCTGAGAAAAAAATGTAGGCGCCGAGACAGCGGGCTTCTGGAGCGGTATAACGGCGAGATCATTTCGTTCGCCATTGCGGGGCGCAAAGGAGAACCGGATGAGCGACTCCTCGTCTCCCGCCGCTGAATCCAAGGTCCATTGGACGCCGGCCGAGAAGGACTACCAGTTAGCTCTCGAGAATGGCAAACTCGTTTGCCAGAACCCCAAAGGTAAACAACTCGCGTCGGTGCCCAAGTGGCTGAAGGACACCGATCTGGCTCAACAAATACTCGCCCTCAAAGATTGGCTCGCCGAGCATCGTCGCGAGTGCATCGAGCAGGTCGAGGTTTGGATGCTGCGATCCTTGCCGGCGCCGCTGTCGGCGCTCTCCGCCGTCTGGCAGGACGCGTCGTGGCGCGAGGTGTTGGAGAACTTGGTTGTCTGCGCTGTCGACGGCAAGAACGCGCCCGACCAATCGAAGGCCGGATTCCTCAAGGGCGCGGATCCGAAGAAAGGTGTCGGCGTTGTCGACTTAGACGGCGAGACACAGTGGTTGAAGTCAAAGTTGGTGTTGATTCCGCACCCGATTTTGCTCGCCGAGCTCAACGATTTTCGCGAGCTGGCCGCCGAGTTGGATTTTCAGCAGAACGTCGACCAGCTGTTCCGCGAAACGTGGACGGCCTCCGAGGAGGACGCCGAGCAGACACAGATCCGCAGTTCTCCAACGGCAAATTCGAAATGCTCAACCACGCCCTGGGGTTGTGCCGGCGGCTCGGCTATCGAGTTCGCGGCGGCAGCGCGGTCTGTCCCGTCTGGGAGGACGGCGGCCTGATTGAAGGCCGATTCTGGGTTGGATCAGACTACCCCGAATCGGAATCGTACACGGGCGAATTGGTGTTCACCGACAGCAGCGAGAAGGTCCTCACTCTGAAAAATGTCGGTCCGGTCGCGTTCTCAGAGGGAATGCGGATGGCGGCCGCCATCTACGCCAAACGCGTCGTCGAGGATAAGGAGAGTGAGGAATGAAGGCTGCAGAAGTGAACGCCCTGTTGGACGCCGGCGGTTTGGCGCCCGTGAAGCAGAAAGTTGACAATCCCGAAACGGTCGACGCGATCAGTGCGCGAGTCTATCGCCATGCGGCGTTGGGCGACCAACCGGTCGTGCGCTTGACGGCCGACAAGTTGGCCCAGGGCGACGACCTGGTGATGGACTTTCTCGGCTTCGACGAACCGACTGTCGAAGGGCCCATCGGCCAGCGGCGCCGCCAAGCGCTCGGGTTCCCGGGCTGGGCTTTGATCAATGATCCGGACCACGCTCGGTATGCGTTGGAGATCGTCAAGGAGTTTCGCCGCGAGGCGCGCCGAGCAAAATCGAAGCCGGGCCACGCCTACGACGGCTTCACCGCGATCGCCAAAAAACTCGGCCGCGGCGTCGCCCATTTCCTGCCCTCGTTTTGGGAGGAAGTGGGGCGCGTGTTCATGGAGTGCGACAACACGACCTACGCGTCGCGATCGTTCGGCAAAGCCCGCGACGCCGAAGACGTCCACGCGCTGAAGGTCGACGAACAACTGCGAAAAGAGTCTTTCCTCGAGTTCGCGCTGGCCGGCTGCTTGACCATCAAGGCGCTCAATCAATACGCCAAAGATCTGGCCAAAACGCAGGATGCGACCGAGGCCTGGAAGATCTTCCGCGAACTCTGCGTGCGCCGCACGATGGGAGGAATGCCGCCGTGGGGAACGATGCATAAGGAGTTGGGCAACCTGGCCAAGCAAGCCGGGCTGAACGGCGAGGACGAGATTGTCGCCGTCGTCGCGGAAGTTATGGACTCGCCCTCGTTGGCTCGAGCCCCTCAGGCGTTTTGGAAATCGACCGGCAAACAGCTGGCGGCTTTGGCCCAATCCGATCCGCACGCCGCCGGCGTGCTGCTCAACCTGCAACCCAAGTCTTCGGAATGGGACACGTCGTACGCCTTTTGGATCGACTACTTGAAAGAGTGGGACATTCTCAAGAACGTTTGGGAGCAGGACGTCCCCTCCGATGCTCAACCGCGAGGCGGGGCGGCGGCTTGGCTGTCGCGCTTGGTGAGTAGCGAGCGCGGTCGTATTCCGCGCGAAGTGTTCGACCTGCTGGCGGAGATGGCGGACCGCCTCCGCGCGGACGGTGAGCCCGTCAATCTGGGCGTCGACAATTGGGGCGGCGTCGAGTACGACGTCGACCTCGTCGATCTCGCGCTCGAACTAAAGATCAAGGTGGCCGACCCGCCCGCGGGTGCGACGGTCGATTTGAGCGATTGGGCCAGTCCCCATCGTGAAGACGATGACGAGGAGCCGATCGAGAATCGTCCCCGCGATCCACTGCACTTCGCGAAAGACGCCCGCTTCCAGCCGCTGCTGCTCAAGGCCGTCCCCGGCGCGATCGGAGACTCGGATTTCGGAACGGCCGCGATCGGCAAGAAAGCGCTCACGGAAGCGCGCCGCGATTGGCTGAAGCGAACGCTCACTATCGCCGCCGAAGGTGGTCTGCCCGATGCGGCCGATCAACTCAACGCCGTTGAGCACAACGTTCGCAAGGCGATGTTTGGCGAGTTCCCGGAAGCTCACGACCAACTCAAAGCGATCGACATCGCGCCTGTGCTGGCCCGCAACCTCCGCGGCGGAATCCTCGACGAGTACGGTTGGGATGCGCTGGACGAAGCGGTCGGCAAGTTGTCGACACGGGAACGACACGAGCTCAAGTTCTTCGGCGCGATGCCCTACGCGATCGCCACGGACATGCAAAAAGTCGTCGTCGCTGGGCGGAAGGCGTTGTCGCCGAGCACGAATTGCGATTGCCGAAGAAGGCGGAAGTTGAAGACATCTTCTTCTTCGACAACGAGTTGTGCGTCGTCTACGAGCAAAAGGGCTCGTACGACACGTACTTCTATTGGGCGCACGAGCCGAAGAAGAAGACCGACATGGGTTGGCATTACGGTCGCGACGGACTTTCCGGCGCGGTCCTCGAAATTCCTGACGGCGGCACGTTCAAGGGAGATGGGGTCGTCCACCGGGGCGATTCCAAGTCATCGCTCAGCAGCCCAGATCAGTTTTTCAGTGACGGCAAGTTTTGCTGGCTGAAGCAATCGGAGGACGGCAAGGAGGCTCTCCGCGAAGTGGATCCGAAGTCGGGGAAGAAAGGCCGCGCATCATTGCCGGCGTTCTTTGACGAGTTCGCCGGCGGCGACGTCGAAATCGACTTTGACGACTGCCTGCTGCTGCCGGCTCCTCGCAAGACGAGCCCGCTGGGCGTCGCCGACGGGCTGATCGGTTGGCGGGTTCGAAAGAACAAGGACGGCGCGTACGAGGGCAACGGGATCGATGGCCGCAAGTGGTCCGGCGGCTTGGACGACAACGACAGTTCCGTGCAGGGGTCCCTCGGGTTGCTCGACGTCCCCGGCTCGGACGATGTCCTGGCGATCTCCGGCGGCGCCGGTTGGTCGGGCTACGGCTATGCGAGTCAAGGCTTGTGGGCGGCCGACGGTTCCTACCGGGTAGCCGCTTTCGACACTTCGGGCGGAGTCTACGACGCCGGACAGCCGACCTATCTGCCGCCGCTCTTCTACCACCTCTTGCAGCCACGCGACCTCGCTTCGTCAAAGAAGCTGCGCAAATTGACCGACAAGCAAGCGGCCGCTCTGCTGGCCGCCAACGCCAAGGACGTCGAAGCCAACGACGAGCGGGATGTGGACGAGGACGATGTTTTTGAACAGACCGCGGCGGCGGTCAAAAAGATCCTGCCGAAACTGACCAACGAACGCCTGTTGTGTGGAATCGTCGCCGTCGTCACGGAGGCGACTCGCATTGCCGATCAACTGGCTGAGTTGGTCGAGTCGCGCGACCCCAAGGTCGAGGACGACCCCACGCTGATCGTCAGCGACGAACAGGAGCGCTGCGTCAACGATGCGATGTCGGCGTTGGAAATCCACTGCGGCTACGGCGAAGTCGAACCGATTTTTCCGCACCTCAATGCGGTCTGCCAGTTTTTCAGCGGTGAGCGAAAGGACGGGCCACTGCCGGCCGCTTCGTTCGAATGGTACAGCCTGCTGAATCAGCTGGAACCGCGCGTCTGGAAAGGCATGTGGCGCAAAGAGGCTTCGGAAACCGATGCGCTGATCGAATTCCTCGGGCATTGGGGCGCTCTGCCCTTGCAAGACCTTCCCGGAGCGTTTCGGTACTTCAGCGGCTCTTACACCAAGAACGCTCCGATTCCTAAACGAGCTAAAAAGAAGAAGAGCGACGACGAGGACGAAACGCTGTCGCTCACACAAACGATCAATGACAACTTCTACGTCATTCGCGGCGAAAAAGACTGGGAGGACGAATGGGAATGGACGGTCCTGGAATACTCGCCAAACGCCAAGTTCAAAACGCCGCCGAACTTCAAAATCAATGAAGAGACGCCCTGCACTCGCGGCTGGACGTCCGCACAACTGGCCCAGTTCCGCGAGCAGTTCAAACAACACCGGCAACCCCACCCGAGTGACGAGTTGCTCGAGCTTCTCGGGGAAAAGACGGGCCTCTCGCGAGCGGAGACGGCGTTGGTTTGGATGGGGTTCGCTAGCTTCGATTACTGGGACAAGAACTTCCTCCCCAAGACTTTCCGCGAAGCTTTCAAACTGAAGGTCGCTGAAGCGGACGCCGCTCGCCAGTCGCTCAAAGCGATCAATGACAAAGCTCAAGATAGACTCGTTCAGCGATTGATGAGCGAAGATTTTTCTCTGTACTGGAACGACGACAACGAGAAACTCGGGGAACTGTGGGAGACCGCCTGGGCCGAATGCGTGCCTCAACGACTTCAAATTGACGCCGATCTGGTCAAGGTGATCGATAAGATCCTCGAGTGGAACTGGGAGCCCACGCGCATGCTCCCCGCGTTCGCCAGTCCCAAGAATCACGAGGCGTTCAAGGCGGCTGACGATTGGCGGATGGGCGCCGACGACGACGGCGATTTCGACTTCGACTTGACATCCAAACAAGAGGGTTCGTTCGACTCGGCGATCGTTCACACGGCCGGCGTGTTGATTCCGCTGCTCAACCATCGACTGCCGGTCGGCGACTCTGGACGCCGGGCGATGGCTGACGCCTTCGACGCCGCGATTGCCTGCCTGAACAAACCTAAGATGCTGTTGCAACTCTCCAGCAACTACTTCTACGACAACCACAAGAAGGTTGAGGACGGGAAGATACTCAAGCAACTGTTCAGTAAGGTGAAACAGAACACCAAGCGCGACAAGAACTGGGTCGCCGACGACGGAGCCGTGTTGGGGTGGTCGGGAGAGTACCAAGTCATGCTCGCCTTCCGCCCAGCCAAATTCAAGAAGCCGGCGGACTGCGAGCGCTTGCTGCAAATGGGGCAAGTCGTCGAAGGCTCGAACGCTGATGAAGGAGGCGTTGACGACGGGTTCAAAGCCTTCCTGCTGCTGCGCAGCGATGGCTTCAAAGCGATTCGCGATCGCATCAAGAAGACACCGCTCAAGGCGGGACAATACGAGTCGAACCCGCTGTATTCCGCGCCTGATGTGGTCGCGGCCGTGGCGAAGAAGCACAAGTTGAGCGAAAACGCCGCGATGCTCTACCTGCAGACCTTGGTCCTGCCTGATCCGACGAGCGCCAACGTCAAGCTGTGGAATGAATGGGCGACGTCGGACTACTCGAAAGCTTGTCAGGAATTGGCGGCGGCCAAACTGGTCCTGGAAGCCAAACGGTCCCGCGCCGGCCGCAAGCATTTCCTGCCCGGCGGCTGGGAGGACCTCAAGAACCCGAATCTCCCGCTGGAGACCTGGAAAACCGACTTGTTCGGCATTACTCGAACGAAAGCCGGCAAACTCGATCTGCCGTTGAACTTCGCGTTCTGCCCGCTGCCGGAATATCAATTGTTCGAGTTGGGTTGGCAACGAGTTCTCGACGGCAAGGCGCCGCGCTACGAAGAAGTCAAGTGAGGCTGTGATGGCGGAAACGAATGGCGATGCGGTTAAGCAGTCTCCCCCGGCTGAAGAGCGCTACGCGGAAGAGTTAGCGTTCTTGGCGGCGTACGACGATCTGCCAAAACCGGGCGGCTGGCGATTGTCGCCGCAGGCGGTCGTCACATTCATCTGCGGATCGCAGGGCGACAAGTTGAAACTGCCGAAGGGTGTCAAGGCTCCCACGGGCGTGGCGAAAACGCTGGTGATCGCCGAGAAATTCGTTGGCCGGCGAGCACTCATCGAGCGCAGCGTGGTCACGTTGGCGGGTGAACGCGGATTGCTGTTGGTGGGCGAGCCCGGCACGGCCAAGTCGATGCTCTCCGAATTGCTGGCGGCCGCGATCAGCGGAGTCAGCGCGCTGACCATTCAAGGGACGGCGGGAGCCACCGAGGATCACCTGAGGTATTCGTGGAACTACGCGATGTTGCTGGCTCGCGGCCCCCAACCCGACGCGCTGGCTCCCTCCCCCGTGTTGACGGGCATGCGCGAAGGCATGCTAGTGCGAATCGAAGAAGTGACTCGCTGTCTTCCCGAAGTGCAGGACGCGCTGATCTCGATCCTCTCCGAGCGGCGGATCATGATCCCCGAATTGAAAGGCGACGATGGAGTCGATTTCGCCGCGCCCGGTTTCAATGTGATCGCCACCGCCAACCTCCGCGACAAAGGCGTCTCGGAGATGTCCGCCGCCTTGAAGCGACGCTTCAACTTTGAAGTCGTCGGACCGATCGCCGAACACGAACGAGAACGAGAACTCGTCCGCTCCCAAGCCGCCGCCCTGCTCGAACAGAGCGGTGTTGAGTTGAGTGTCGACGACGCCGTGCTCGATGTCCTGGTCACCGCCTTTCGAGACTTGCGGGAAGGCCGCAGCGCCGAAGGTTGGGCCGTCGAGAAACCGAGCACCGTGATGAGCACGGCTGAAGCGGTCGCGGTCGCCGCTGCAATCGGTCGCCAGTCCGCCTATTTCCCGTCACAGCGCGACCCGATCTCACTCATTCCGGGCCACCTGCTGGGCGTCGTCCTCAAAGACGATCCCAAAGATCAAGGACGGTTGCTCGCCTACTGGGATAGCGTCGTCAAGCGCCGAGCCGAAGGCGAAGCACACGTCTGGCAAAGAATGCTCGAACTTCGCAGCGTGCTGGAGGAGAACGTCTAACGAGCAGCGGATCGGTCGGATCGAGTACCACAGTCGAATTAGCGCTCCCCATGTTCACCAAACTTCTCTCCTGTCGCGAGCCGTTGTTGATCGGCGTGCGGCACCACAGTGCGGCGATGGCGCGGGTGATGCCCGAACTGCTAGGCGAATTTCAACCGCGGCAGATCTTTCTGGAGTTGCCGACCGAGTTCGAACCCTGGCTGGAATGGTTGGCTCACGATGAATTGCGAGCTCCCGTCGCGCTGGCCGGCTGCAGCGCCGATCAGCAGTTGAGTTTCTACCCGTTTGCTGACTTCTCACCCGAATTGGCCGCCGTCCGCTGGGCGTATCGCAACCAGGTGCCGGTCCAGCCGTTCGATCTGCCGATGGGTTGGCGAGGCGATGTCGCGCGGACCGACGCGCTGCCGCGCGAACCAACCGGGTTGCTCGAGAACATCCTCCACCGCACCGAAGCCGACGACGTCGGTCAGTTGTGGGAGAAGATGGTGGAGAGTCCGGCGCCGGGATCAACACCGGAAGCAGTGCGTCGCGCGGCGTTGTTGTTCGGTTGGGCGCTGCGCTCGAATGACGATGTGGCGGACGACTACGATCTGTGTCGCGAGACGTTTATGCGAAAGTGTCTGGCCGGGTCGGAGAAGTCGGTGGCCGTCGTTGGCTCGTACCACGCGGCCGCGCTGATGCCCGATCCGCTGCTCTGGACGGCTCACGAGCCGCCTGGGGCGAAGGAAGAAGAACAACCGCACGTCGCGACCGCGCTGGTGCCCTACTCTTTCGAACAACTCGACGAACGGTCGGGGTATCCGGCCGGCATCCGCGATCCGCAATGGCGGCAGCGAGTTGTGGAGGCCGACGACTGCGACGATCTCGACAAAGCCGTCGCCGACCTGGCGGTCAGCGTGTGTCGCGAGTTGCGGGGTCAGGGGCATCCAGCCAACGCCGCCGAGGCGAAAGAGGTCGTCCGCATGGCTCGCGACTTGGCGCGGCTGCGGGGCTACGCAACGCCGAGTCGCGACGAGCTGTTGGAGTCGTTGCAGACGTGCTTGACGCAGGGCGAGTTGTTGGGGATGGGCCGCGCCGTCGCCAAAGCGATGGAGTCGGTGATGGTCGGCCAGCGGCGCGGCGAGTTGCCCAGCGAAGCGCCCCGTTCGGGCTTGCCGATCCATGTCGAAGCGCTGGTCGCTGAGTTGCGGCTGCCCGGACCCGACTCGTACGAATCAAAACAGATGAGGCTCGACCCGCTCCGCAGCAAGTTGGATCGAGCTCGGGTCGCCGTGTTTCAACGGCTGGGCGCGGTCGGCGTTCCGTACGCCGAGCAGACGTCGGAAGAGGGGCTCGGCTTGCGGGAGCATCTGACTCAAGTGTGGCAGGTCTCTTGGCGGCATTCGACGACCGCCATGTTGGAACTCGCCGCCGGCCGCGGAGCGACGTTGAGGCAAGCCGCCTCAGGATCGGTGCGAACCCTCGTGTCGGACGACGACGAGGAAGAATGGACCACGCGTTGGATTGAGCGCGTTCACTGGTCGGCGCGTTGCGGCCTGCCCGATCTGGCGGCGGAAGGATTGCGCGGGCTGATGGGCGAGTACATCTTGCAAGCGGACCTACCGCACTTGACCGCGGCGATGGAAACCATCGAACGCATCGCGCGGGGCCATGAGCCGGCTCTCCCTATTCGCGCCGAGGATACGGCTCCGCCCCACGTCGACCTGTTTGAATTGCCCGCTGAAGTCCACAGCGCGCCTCTCCTGCAGGCCGCCATCGGCCGGCTCGACGGGCTGCTCGGATCGGAGCTGGAAAGCGACGTGCGGGCCGTGCTCGACCTCGTGCTTTGGTTCCAGCAGCAACAGCATGACGGTCGCCAATTGGATCCGGGGCGTCTGATCTGGGCGTTTCGGCGCATGGAGGGAGACGGGTCGCCGTTAATGGAAGGAGCCGCCACTGGGGCCCTGTTGCTTTTGGGAGTCGCGCAAGCCGACACGGTCGGGCAGCGCATCGGCGGCTGGGTCGACTCGGCGATCGACCGCGACGCGCGCCGCGCATTGCGAGACCGGTTGACCGGAGCGCTGACCATGGTGCGGCCTCGACTGGACTCGGAAGAGTCGCTCTTGGCTCCGCTGGAGCAGCGCATCGATTCCTTTGACGACGACGGCTTTCTGCAGCGGCTGGGACCGTTGCGGGGCGGCTTTGACTGTCTTAGCCCGGCTTCGCGCGACGAGTTGCTGCGGAGCATTATCGGACGGCTCCCCGATGAATCGCTCACGTCGACGGGCGACTTGGACGACGCCGAACTGGCGGCTCGCCGATTCGCCGCCGATGAAGCCGGGCGGGTGGCGATCGCCGAGTTGATGCCTGAACTTGAACTCGCGGCGACTGCGCTGGGCGACGTGACGGAAGAGCCGAAAGCGATCAAGCCCGCCGCCGGGGCCCGCGCCCTCAGCCTGGCCGACCGCTGGCGCCTTGTGCTCGGCTCCCAACCGCGGAAACTGCCGCCCATGGGAGTTCGGGCGGCTCGCGCCCTCGACGAACTCTACGGCGATGGCCGCGGCGAGGGGTGCGGGCCCGGCTTGGGCGGCGGAGACGGCGCGGGTCGCGAAGATCCGTTTCCCAACGTGCGCGAGTGGGCCGGCGAATTGGAGTCGCTCTTCGGCAACGACGTCCGCGAAGAAGTGCTCGGGATGGCGGCCGCTGATGGACGGCAGGCGGCGCTCGCCGAACTCGATCCCGACCAAGTGACGCCTTCGGTCGAACTGCTCGAACAAGTACTCGCGCTCAAGGGCGCGATGCCCGACGCCACCCTCGAGCATCTGCGGAAACTGGCCAAGCGCATCATCGATCAACTGATCGAACAACTCGCCGCGAGACTGCGACCCGCGCTGCACGGCCTGGCGACGCAACGCCCCACCTACCGGCGGTCGCGGCGACTGGATCTGCGCCGCACGATTCGCGCCAACCTCCACACTGCGCGCGAGACGGACGACGGAATCCAACTCTGCCCTGAACGATTCGTGTTCAACAGCGCAGCCAAAAAGAGCCTCGATTGGCACATCGTCTTCGTCGTCGATGTCTCGGGGTCGATGGAGCCGTCGGTGATCTACAGCGCCATGATGTCGGCGATCTTTTCCGGCCTGCCCGCGGTCAGCGTCAAGTTCCTCGCCTTCAGCACGAAGGTGATTGACTTTAGCGAGCACGTCGACGATCCCCTGGGGCTGCTGCTGGAAGTGGAGGTCGGCGGCGGTACGCATATCGCCAAGGGTCTCCGCGCCGCGCGGCAGACGCTAAAAGTTCCCAAGCGATCGCTAGTCATTCTGGTCAGCGACTTTGAAGAGGGATATCCGGTCCAACGACTGATTCAAGAAGTCCGCGCGATCGTCGATACGGGAGCCACGTGCTTGGGACTGGCGGCGCTGAACGACGACGGAGCGCCGCGCTATAACAAGAGCGTGGCCGAATCGGTCGCCGCCGCCGGCATGCCCGTCGCCGCACTCAGTCCGCGGCAACTGGCGCGGTGGGTTGGGGAAAAACTGCGATGAGTGAACGACCGCAGATCGCACCCGGCCTGTTGGCCGAGATCACCGAGAACGCTCCGGCTCGCGTCCGCAAAAAACTCGACCGCGACACCGAAGCGGCGAAGGAGTGGCAGTGGAGCGCCGCGGACGACACCTGGCGGATCGACGCCGATGGGAACACCGTGTCGCTCAATCCGGTCGATGGACTGGTGAGCTCGGTCGACCACGTCGGTTGTTCCTGCCTGCTCACGCCGCGTTGTTTTCACCTGCTGTCCGTACTCAGCCAGCTCGACCTCGGGGAGGAGGCCGGCGAGGATTTGGAGGCGAGCGAAGTTGCAACGAGCGACTCCGCCGCGAGTGACGGGGAGGATGTGCGGGCGGAGGTCGCCGAATTGGGCGACGATCAACGCGCGGCGGCGGAGAGCATGTGGCGGAGCGGTGCCGCCATGCTGGCGGGCGGAGCGCGGTCGGCCGGCTCGCTGGTCCAGGCCGCCTTGTTGCGAGACATCCATCAGTGCCGCAAGCTGGGACTCCATCGGCTCGGTTCTTCCGCGCTCCGCGTCGTGCAAAACTCCCGCCAGCTGCGCGCCGACTCGGCGGGCTTCAATTCGCACGCGTTGATCGGCGACCTAACCGACATGCTCGAGACGGCCTGGCGGCTCAAGGACGCCTCAAAAGCGACGCCGCACTTTTTGGGAATCGCGCGTCGAGCCTACGTTCCTGCCGGCAATCTCCGCTTGCAAGGATTGTTCACCGAGCCGCTTTTGACGCGCAGTGGGTATTCCGGCGTAGTCACCTACTTGATCGACGAGAGCAGCCAGATCTACACCCTCTCCAATGTGCGGCCCGGAGGAGTCGAGCGACTCCGCGAAGCATGGGGAGTGGGGATCGACTTGGGCGGACTGTCGATCTCGCATCGCCAAACTTGCCGCAGCGGCTTCATCGTGCAACATGCGACGACGAGCGACGACGGTCGTTTAGGGGCCGGCAAGAAGACCAAAGCGGCGACGTGCAGTGCTGAAGGTTGGAGCGGAGCCGGCGCGTCGGCGCGATTCGCCGAGCCATGGGAGCAACAGGTTCGGCGCGTTTACGATGCGTTGCCGACGATCCCCGAGCTGCGACCTGCCGGCTGGGACCTGCTGTTCTTGCGCGGTCGCGTCGTGGGGCTCAACGGCCATGCACTGGTTCTCGATCTGGGAGACGGACAGCTCGCCCTCACCGCCGCCATGCAGGGCGACATGGTGCACTACCGGCGAAATCTGGAATGGCTCGGCCGCGCGCCCGGTATGCCTCTCCTGGCAATCGCCCGCCTGGCGACCGGTCTCCGCGGATGAGTCGTCTGAAGAGTCCGCTGAGCAGCCGCAACCGCCCCATCTGGCGCTGCCGGAGAACTGGTCGGGGACAGTCAATCTCGGCTTGGACAAACTCAC
Organism: Pirellulaceae bacterium; assembly: GCA_030748485.1. Taxonomy (GTDB): domain Bacteria; phylum Planctomycetota; class Planctomycetia; order Pirellulales; family Pirellulaceae; genus JASMLW01. Next base: position 19,409 of record JASMLW010000278.1, on the reverse strand, counting down.
CGGTCAGTACCTCGCTGGCGTGCGGCGAGAAGCGGCCGCCACGCCATGGGGAACAGCCGAACCCACGCTCGATGACGGGCTCGAGTCATTGCGGCGCCGAGTGCGCGCGATCGCGCTTGGCGGACGGCATGGTCTGCCCCCCGCGGGCGTCAGCGCGATGGCTGTCGACGCCCATCGCCTGAAGAGCCAAATGCAGCCTACAGCAGCCAGCCTGCTCGCGAATCTCGCCCAGTCATCTCGGCAAACGACCACTTCGATCGACGGTGTTCGCTTCCCGTCCGATCCGGGCCCGTTGGCGCAACGGTGGTTGGCCTGCGCCGCCTACCAGCGCGCCGCCGAACTACACCATCAGCGGCAGATTTGGGTCTCCACCGCGCAATCACCCTTGTGAACACGTTGGTAAAGAACCTTGTGGGCGGGCTGCTCACGGTTGGCGATGAACCGGCAACGGCCGCTCAACCGGAAATCGTTGCCCAAATTCCTCAAGCCGCACAGTCCGGACAATCGATAGTGACTAGGAGGGAATGTACACGACGAGGGGGAGCCGAGTGGGTACGCGCTGGATCATCGTCTGCGCTGTGGCGATCGTGGGTGCCGGCTGTCAGTCTGCGCCGGTCGCTCCCTCCCAATTCGACGGCACTCCCCTGACGCCCACTCCGCAGCTCGCCGCCGCCGAATCGTCGGGCGTCGTTCAACCGGCTGTATTCACGACCGAGCCTCCCGTTGATTCATCCGCCGCGGAGGCGGTCGATTCTTCTCCGCACGACCTCTCCCACTTTCAACAACTGGCGCTCAACGCCCATCCGGCGCGCAATCAATTGCTGGCGAAGATCCGCGCTCTGCAGGGTAGCTGGCTGCAAGCGGGCATCGCGCCCAATCCAACGCTCAGTTACATGTCCGAGAACATCGGCGCCGTCGGCACAGCGGGGATGCAGGGCGCGGCTATTGCGCAACGCGTGCCAACGGGCGGGAAACGTGGTTGGCGTCAACACGTGATCGAGCACCAGATCATCCGCATCGAACAGCAGCTGGCCGAGTTGGACGAGCGGGTGAAGACCGATGTGCGGATGGCGTTCATCCAGGCTCTCATCGCTCGACGTCGTCTGGAATTGACGGAACAGTTCGTCGACTTGGGGCGCGAAGCGACGGAGACTTCCGAACGATTGCTGGAAGCCGGCGACATCCCGCGCATTGGGCTGTTGCAAACTCAGGTTGAGTTTGAGAACGCTCGCATGCTGCACCGCCGCGCTGTAAACGAACTGCTTTCGGCGCGTCGACGACTCGCCGCGGTCAGCGCCGCGACGGAAAGCGCAACCGAACAATTGGCTGGCGAATTGGGCGAGCTGCCCGAGCCGCTGGACTTTGAGCAACAGTTGCAACGGTTGGTCGCGCAGAGTCCGGAGATCGCCGTCGCGGCCGCGCAAGTCGAACAGGCCCAAGCTGCGCTCGAATCGGCGATCGCCGAGATCACTCCGGATGTTCAGGTTCAGGTCGCCGTGCAGAGAGACAACGCGATTCGCCAGGACGTTGCCGCAGTTCAAATCGGAGTCGCGCTTCCTCTCTGGAACAAGCAGCAAGGTTTGATCCGCCAGCGCCGCGCCGAGATCGCGTTGGCGGCGAGCAATCTCGAACGAGTCGAAGTGGATCTCCGCCAACGCCTTGTCAATGCCTTTGAAGAGTACAACGACGCGCGGGTTCAGACGGACGACATGGCGAAGGAGATCATCCCGAAGGTTGAGCGGACGATGGAGCTGGTCCGCGAGGGATACGCCGGCGGACAGCTGGGATATCTGGACTGGACGAACGCCCAACGAACCTATTATCAGACGAAACTGTCCGAGCTCGAGGCCATCGCCGACGTGTGGGAGTCGCACGTGGAAATCGAGGGTATGTTGCTGCAGAACAGCTTCAACGCTCCTTCTCAGTAAACGCGGACGACCGAGTGGCGACGAGCGGCGGGCGAAAACGCGTTGACCGCAACTCGCCCAGCGCCAAAGATGATCGCAGGAAATCGCCCCATCACACGAAATGTCTCGACATGACATCAAATCCAACACCGAATCGAGTTCCACTGCTTTGTGGATTGGCGATCATCGTCATCGTCGGCGTCGCGGCCGCGGCGACTCGACAGGAATGGTTGCCGCTGGCCGGAATCGAAGTTCCTTCCTCCGCCTCGAGCAATAACGGCCACGGGCATGACCACGGCGCACATGGGCATAGCCACGGCGACGACGGCCACAATCATGGCGGGGACGACGGGCACAACCACGGCGCCGATGACGGGCACAACCATGGAAGCGAACCCTCGGGCTCATCAAAACTAACTCCCCACGCCGGGCACGACGACGCGACGGCGATCGAACTGAGCGCTGCTGCGTGGAAAAACGTCGGGTTGCAAACGACGGTCGTCAAGCCGAGCACGTTTGTTCGGACGGTGAGCGCCCCGGGAATGGTCGTCGAGCGGCCCGGACATTCTCAGTTCGACATACCGGCTCCGCTGACCGGCGTTGTAACGCGGGTCTTCGTGACCGAGGGACAGTCAGTCGCGCCAAACCAACCGCTCTTCGAACTCCGGCTGACTCACGAGGATTTGGTCATAGCGCAGCGTGAGTTTCTGTTGGCGGCGGAAGAGTTGGATGTGATCAATGACGAGATCACTCGACTGACGCAGGTAGGCGACGGCGTCATCGCCGGTCGCCGCAAGTTGGAGTACGAATACGATGCTCGCAAGACCCGAGCGGCTCTTCGCGCGCGGCGGCAAGGACTGCTGCTGCACGGCATTTCAAACGAGCAGATCGATCAGATTCTCGCGACCCGACAACTCTTGCAGACGCTGATCGCTCACGCTCCGGCGGCCGACCAGGATACCCCGGAGCCGAATTTTCACGTCCAGAAAATCGTCGCTCGTCGAGGGCAACACGTCACCGCGGGCGACGCTCTGGCGACGATCGCCGATCACCGCTTGCTGTACGTGGAGGGTCAGGCTTTTGAGGAAGACGCGCAGAGTTTGCTCGGAGCCGCGAGCCGCGATTGGAGCCTCTCGATCACGACGTTCGACCAAGGCGGCGGCCGCGGCTCGACCCACCTCGAGTTGCTCAACGTCGCCGATCACGTCGACGAAGAGTCGCGCGCGCTGCATTTCTACCTGAAATTGCCAAATGAGAAAGTCGCCGAGAACAGTCAGTCGAGCGCGTTTGTCGCTTGGCGATTCCGGCCGGGACAACGGTTGGAGGTCAGCATTCCCGTGTCGGCTCCCGAACCAAACCAGATCGTCGCTCCGCTGGACGCGGTCGTTGAAGAAGGCGCGGAGGCGTTCGTCTTCGAGCAGAACGGCGACCATTTTGACCGCGTCCCCGTGCACATCATCCACCGCACTAAAGAAGTCGTCGTGCTCGAAAACGACGGCAAACTGATCGGCAAGACGATTGCCGCTACCGGTGCGTACCAACTGTATTTGGCGCTCAAGAATCGCGGCAACGACAATACGGCGCATGGGCATGTTCACTGACACGCGATTCGCAGGATAGCTCGCACGGATGCCCACGCTGCTCAACGCGATCATTCGCATCTCGCTCAGCAACCGGCTGCTGATCGCCGCCTTGGCGATGTTCGTCATCGGGGCTGGCGGTTGGTCCGCACAGCAGTTGTCGATCGACGTATTCCCCGACCTCAACCGACCGCGCGTCGTCGTCGTCACCGAAGCCCACGGCCTGGCTCCCGAGGAAGTCGAAACGCTGGTGACCATTCCGCTCGAGAACGCTTTGAACGGAGCGTCGGGCGTGCAAGCTGTGCGGACGTCGTCGGCCGCCGGCGTGTCGATTGTCAACGTCGAGTTCGATTGGGATACGGACATCTTCACCGCTCGCCAGGTGGTCACCGAGCGGCTCAGCGTACTCAGCGAGCACTTGCCCGTCGGCGTCAGCCCGCAGTTGGCTCCCATCTCGTCTATCCTCGGTCAGATCGCGATCGCCGGGATGTTCAGCCAGCCCAATGAAGAGTCACAAATCTTTGTGTCGACGCTGCCGTTGGCGGCGGAGCTAAACGACCAGAGAATCTCCTCCGCGCTGGAACGAGAGTTGGGGACGCACGGCGTCTCGACGACTCCCGAGACGGTTGTCGGCGTCGAACGTTTCGGTCGACAGTGGAACATCTCTGACCCGACAACCGGACTCTTCCTGGCTGTCGTGAGATCGGGAGATCGATTCGCAGTCCATCGCGCCACGTCGCCGATGGAAATGAGGACGCTCGCCGATTGGATCGTACGACAGCAATTGCTGACGATCCCCGGCGTCTCGCAAGTGTTCGTGATGGGCGGCGAACGCAAACAGTTCCAAGTTCTGGTGCGGCCCGAACTGCTTCGCAAGAACGGCGTCACCGTGAAGCAGGTCAAAGAGGCCGTCACGAACAGCAATCAAAACGCCACCGGCGGATACCTCGACGAGCAAGGACCGAATGAGATTCTGGTGCGCGCGGTAGGTCGTATCCAAACCGTCAAAGACCTGGCGGACGTCGTCGTTGTCCGCCGCGGCAGACAGTCGCTTACGCTGGGACAAGTGGCCCGGATTATCGAAGGCCCGACGCCCAAACGAGGCGACAGCGCGGCGTACGTGCGGGCTGATGACGGGGAGTGGGTCGGCGGACCCGCCGTCGTGCTCACCATCAATAAGCAACCGGGCGGCGATACGCGGCATGTCACCGAGAACATTCACCGCAAACTCGAACGGCTCGACGAGACGCTGCCGCCGGACGTTTCGATCGCCAAGGATTTGTACGAGCAGCGGACCTTCATCGACCTGGCCATCACCAACGTCCTCCACGCCTTGCGGGACGGCGGCGTGCTGATTGTCATCACCCTCTTTCTCTTCCTGCTCAACATCCGCACTACGATTATCACCCTGACCGCGATCCCGCTGTCGCTGGCCATTACGGCGATCGTTTTCACCGCATTTGAAATTTCCATCAACACGATGACGCTGGGAGGGCTGGCGGTCGCCATTGGCGAACTGGTCGACGACGCGATTGTCGATGTCGAAAACATCTTCCGTCGCTTGCGGCAGAATCGCGAGGCGGGCGAGCCGAAGTCACCGTTACTCGTCGTCTTTCAAGCGAGCGTCGAGATTCGCAATTCGATTGTCTTTGGGACGATGATTGTGGTCGTCGTGTTTCTGCCGCTATTCGCCTTGGGCGGCATGGAGGGTCGACTCTTCACGCCGCTGGGAATCTCCTACGTCGTCGCCATTCTCTGCTCACTACTCGTTTCCTTGACCGTCACTCCGGTGCTCAGTTATTGGATGCTCCGCCGCGCGGGCGTGTTCGAGAGTTCCCGAGGAAGCCTGTTGCTGGTGGGCCTGCAATGGTTGGCGGCCACTTCGATCCGGACCAGCTTGCGAGCTCCCTCGCCCATCCTGCTGCTGGCCGCGTTGGCTGTCATCATCGCCGGCGGCGGACTGATTGCGCTGGAGCGCGACTTCCTGCCGCCCTTCAACGAAGGGGCCGTCCAGATAAATGTCTTGTTGCCGCCCGGCGTGTCGTTGGCTGAGTCAAATCGAATCGCCGACAGTGTCGATCGACGGCTCCAAGAGATTCCCGAAATCTCGGCGGTCGTTCGCAAGACGGGCCGCGCCGAGACGGACGAGCACGCGGTGGGCGTCAACGTCTCGGAAATCATCTGCTCGCTGGAATCGGGCGGACGCAGTCGCGGCGATGTCATTAAAAACATTCGCGCGGAATTGGGCGATATCCCCGGCATCGTCACGGGAGTCGAACAACCCATCTCGCACTTGATCTCGCATATGCTGTCCGGCGTCAAAGCACAAATCGCCGTCAAGGTCTACGGCGAGAACCTGGGCGTGCTGCGACAGAAAGCCGAATCGGTGCGCGATGCGATCGCCGGCATTCCCGGCGTCAAGGATCTGCAAGTCGAACCGCAAGTGACCATCCGGCAACTCAAGATAGAAATCGACGGTCATCGCCTGAAGCAATTCGGTTTGACGCGTGGGGATGTCACCAGCTTTGTGCAGACCGCCATGAACGGCGAAGTTGTCTCCAGCGTCCTCCAAGGCCAGCGCACGTTCGACTTGGTCGTCCGCCTGGACGAACCCTACCGCGAAGACGTCGGGGCGCTCAACCGCCTTCCGATCCAACTTGCCGATGGAGGCGTTACGCAGCTCTCGTCGGTGGCTCGAATCTACCGGGACCGTGGACCGAACACGATCAACCGCGAACAAGTGCGGCGTCGCATCGTCGTGCAATGCAATGTAGCCGATCGCGGACTGGTCGATGTCTACAATGACATTCGACGAGCCACGCAGTCGATCGAGGAGTCACTGGAAACCGGCTACTCGATGGAGTTCGGCGGGCAATTTGAGAGCCAACAATCGGCGTCGCGGATGATCGGGCTGTTGTTCGTCATCTCGTTAGTCGGCATGTTTCTGATCTTGTTCTCTATGTTCCGCAGCGTGAATCTCTCATTGCAAGTGATGATGGCCTTGCCGATGGCCTTCATCGGCAGTGTGACGGCGCTCTATGTCACTCAACAGACGCTGACCATCGCCGCGATGGTGGGGTTCGTGTCGCTCTGCGGAATCGCCTCGCGCAATGGCATCCTGCTCGTCAACCACTACCTGCACCTCGTGCGGTTTGAGGGTGAGACGTGGTCGGCTGAGATGATTGTCCGCGCCGGCCGCGAGCGCGTCGCCCCCGTGTTGATGACGGCTCTCACTTCGGGGATCGGGCTGGCTCCGCTGGCGATGGCGGCGGGCGAGTCGGGCAAGGAAATCCTCTACCCGGTGGCGACCGTGATCATCGGCGGCTTGATCAGCAGCACACTTCTCGAGTTCCTCGTGCGGCCGGCCATGTTCTGGATGTTCGGAATCGATGCGGCTCGTCAGGTCGTCGAATCGCAAGGCGAGGAAAAACTCGTAGAGGAATCGTGCGAGGGCCCCGATGAATGAAGATGGCCAACAGAAGCGCGCGCGTTGAGAAGAGCGGCGAAAAAAGAATGCGCGCGCTGACGGCCAGGAGTTGCGCCAGGAATAGGAGTTAGGAGTAGGAGTTAGCAGTGGTCGTCCCACTACTCCTACTTACTCTTCTGGCCGATACAACGGCAGGTCGATGAGGGGAAAGCTGGAGACGGGTTGGGATTGATCAATCAAAGCCAAGATGGCGGCGAGTGATTGGTCGTCCGTTTCTCCCAGTTGTTCAGCAACTGCTCGGTACCGCGCCGCTAGGCGCTGAAAATCTCCAGCAAACACGGGCCGCTCGGCTGGATACGGCGTCTGCAGATCGGACAGCACTTGCAGTGATTGTCGGTACAAGGTCAACGCCGTCTTCAGTTCGGACTCACGTACGCGCTGCGCCGCTTGCTGCGCGAGCTTTCGGGTCATCTGCACTTCGTCGGTCTGTTCGAGCCGGCACCTCATCAACCAATAGTCAAATTGAATCCGCCTTCTCGCAGCCTGGAGCTTTCTCGCCAATTCATCGTCGGGGCCGAACTCCGCAAGTCGCGATTCCAGATCGTCAAGCCTGATGCGCTCCGAGGCTCCCGCTGGAATTGTGCTCTCGCCTAGCTCAACGTGCATTTGCTCAGCCAACTGCCAAGCCTGCCGGGCATCGTCCCAGTGCCCTGATTCACTCAGCGCGTGAGCGTATCGAGCTTGAGTGGCGGCGGGGCGCGAGAAGAACAGCAGTGGGGCAATGGTGGAAGACGCTCCCGACTTCGAGCGCCGATCGATACAGTGCTCAAACAGCAATCTGGCCACGAGCCAGTTGTCGACCTTATTGTCGGGCGATTTCGTATTCTCAAGATCAATGATGTCAGCGATCCGTTTGTGCAAATCCTCGTCTTGCGAAAACAACCGGCGAAACGCGACGCGCTCATCCGCTTCACCAACTTTTCGACCGATGAACCGGGCGGCCATCCAGGTCAGGTCCGTAGTGTCGGCGTTCTGCTCCGCGCCATCGAGCAGCACCTCCACTCCGCGGCGGACCCAAACATAGCGACTCCGACAACTGTCGAATTCGACGGACGTGTTGTATGAAAGCTGATGCGCGCGACGGAACCAAGATCGCGCGTCCTGCGGAAGACGATCCGTAACGCGTTGGGACATCTCGTCGCCAAGATCAAACCGTTCTCGGGAAAACAGGTCGCGGGCAACGATCTCTTCGATGTTCGCCACCGCCAACTGCGCTGTCTCGGATAGCTGAGCGAGGCTCGCCGGCTCGTCAAACTCTACGGTCAGAACGTGGCGATTGGATTTGATGCGAACGTTGTCCAGCGAGTCGTCGATGATGGACTGCAACTGTGATACGCGCGCTTCAACGGCCGCAGGTTCGTGGTCGGGGAACTGCATCGAAACGCCGTCAAACCCGATCGTGAGAAGCGAAGCGGAGGCATAGAGGCGGCCTAGCGCATTCTTAAGGCTTGCCGGCGCCTGAGCCTTCGCCGAGCGAATCACCTCGTCGTAATGTGTCTTCGCCGTCCTGGCGCTGCGGCGGTCTTTGAACTCGGCGGCGACTCTCGCAACGATGGGACCGTCAGCGCTGACCGACGCCGTCACGCCAGTAATCGACGCGCCCAGTAGATCGACCGCCGATTTGTCGCCGATCATGCGAAGCAGCCGTCGAAACGCGATACGCTCCGATTCGTCGCGCACCTTGACCGTGATGACGATGTCGCCGCTCGGCTGCGACAGCGAACCAAGCGAAGTGGCCGCCCGCAACATCTTCTGCAACGTAGTCGGAGATTGAGCGACAACAATCTCACGATCGGAAACGTGCACGTACTCAAAGGCTTTCGGTCTCACGCGAAGGTCGAACTGCCCGACGCCGAGATAGATCGCGGAATCTGTCCCCTTGAGAATCACTTCGAGACGCCCGTCAGCCACGAGATCGTCAATCAGGTCAACTCGCTCGCCGCCTTCCGTTTTGACAGCGTTCAGTTTGCGTGGAATCTTGAGGCGGTGATTGACATACGATTGAGCTTTGAACGTGATCGGTTCGCTACGGAGGCCGCTGTCGGGGTTCCGCAATTCGATTTGGGCCGTGCTGTATTCCTGTTCAAGGTAGTAGGTTCGGAAAACGTTGAGCCGAAGTTCTAGCGGCAGATGACCGTCGACAAGGTCGGCTTCGTCAATGTGATCGAGAGTAAAAATGGCGGACGAATTCGTCGCTCCCTCAACATAGGCGCGATACCCGTACAAGCTGCCAACATTGATGCCGAATTCAACTGGCGTTCCGTCGCGATCGGTGAAGCGGAGGTCGCCGCCCCTTCGTTCAGGCGCGAAGAAGCTGCCCGCCGGAACTCGAAAACACTCGTAGTTCTCAATCACGATGGAAACAGGCTTGGGCTCGGCGTCCTCGACATGAGGAACGAGCGACGACCGCCAGTGTTTCATCACGGCTGCCAGGTCGATCGGTTGCGACGCGCGAGCGGCCGCCGCCCATTCGATTCCGGCGGAACGGCGGTCATCGAGTTCAGTGTCGGCGGCCGGAGCGCAGAAAACGACCAACTCTTCGACATTCATTCTGTCGAGGCGTCCGAGTGAAAGCGGATCGGGCAGGAAGTTGTCGATCGGCAGTGAGCCGAAGTACGCGTGGTCCTTCAGCGGCTTGGGCCGAACTCGACAAGCGCCGATGAAGTCGCCGATCGCGTATCGGGCGACGGATGCGGCCGTGGTCTCCATCTCTTGATCAGGATGTCGCAGAACTGAGGCGGTTCGAGTCATCCAATGAACGATCGCCGTCACCGCGACGACCACGACGACCAAGGACACCAACACACGTACTCGAGACGCCATTTTCGGCTCCTGCGTTCAAACGACGAGTAGTATGACGGAGTCAACGAGAGTGACGCAATCGTTGGCACTTCAAAGGCGGCGCTTCTTCGTGGCCTTGTGACCTTGTGTGCGAATTCCTTCTTGTCTCACACAAAGGCACGGAGGCACAAAGCGGGTGGACTCGAGTCCGACGCGCCGGTCCGGCGCAGCGTCATCGAAAGCGTCATCGAAGACCTCCAGCCCTGCGTCACACTTCTTCGTGACCTTGTGACCTTGTGTGCGAATTCTTCTTTGTCTCACACAAAGGCACGGAGGCACAAAGCGAGCGGACTCGAGTCCGACGCGCCGGTCCGGCGTACACTTGTCGTTCGCCCAACTCGACGTAGAATGGTTTGCTTGGGCAATGACGAAATTCAAGGTGGCAACGATGCGTTACGGGACGGTGGTCAAGTTTTTCGAAGAGAAGGGATTCGGGTTCATCCGTCCCGACGTCGGGCAAGACGTCTTTTTTCACGTTTCGTCTTTGGGCGCCTGTGAGGTGCAGCCTCAGATCGAATCCGGGCAGGTCGTCAAGTTCGAGCTCGAGCCGAAGCAGAAGCGGGATCCCGACGCTCCTCAGCGATCGGACGGCAAGTCGCCGCAGCGAAAAGCCAAGCTGGTCGAGTTGCTCGACGAGATGCCGGGCGGTTCGTTGGACGAGCGAGCGAATCTACTCCCGCCGCGGCACCCCAAGGCGCGAGGCAGGAAAGCGACCTGGAAGAAGTAGTTGACGCGGCGGCTCCGCGTTCTCGACGTCACTTCTCGCTCATTCCATCAGCCGCGTCCGCACCGCGCTCGGGTGATTCAGCTGGCTAGTTGTTTTGCACCGCGCGGCGCCGGTATAACGGTGCTCGGCGACCTCTCCGCGTCGCTCGTTCGGCCTCATCCTTGGAGAACGCTCGTGTGCGGGATCATCGGACTGCTGTTGAAACGAGAGGAGTTGCGCGACTCACTCGGTCAACTCGTGACGCCGATGCTTGACTGCATGGGTACGCGCGGGCCCGACTCGGCGGGTTTGGCCGTCTTTCATGAACCGCTCAACGCGCAGCGGCGGTACGGATTGTTTTCGGCGGCGACCGATGTGGATTGGCAGGCTTTCCACGACGGATTCCTCAACGTCGATGCGGAGTGCGAGATTAGTTGGATCGACAGCCACGCGACGACAATATCGTCGATGCCGATCGAGCGTTTCAAACAATGGCTCGGCCGGAGCCACCCCAACTTGCATCTGATCTCTGTGGGTCGGTCGATCGAGATGTACAAAGACGAGGGGCATCCGGCTGAGATCGCCGAGCGTTTTCAGTTCTCGTCGTTGACAGGCACGCACGCGGTCGGGCATACGCGGATGGCGACCGAATCGGCCGTGTCGCCCGCACACGCTCATCCCTATACGGCCGGCGAGGACTTTTGCCTGGTCCACAACGGTTCGCTCTCGAATCCCAACAGCATTCGACGGAAGCTGGAGAGCCGGGGTGTGGCCTTTGAAACCGACAACGACACCGAGGCGGGGTGTCGGTTTTTGGAGTGGCGGATGCGCGAGGGCGATACGTTGGAAGAGGCGATATCGGCGTCGTTCAATGAACTCGACGGCTTCTTCACTTTCCTGCTGGCGACGGCCGACCGCTTGGTAGTTGTCCGCGACGCCTTCGCTTGCAAGCCGGCCGTCGCCGCCGAGACGGACGATTACGTCGCCGTCTCGTCCGAGTTTCGGTCGCTCGCGCACCTTCCCGGCATCGAGTCGGCGAACGTGTTTGAGCCGGCTCCCGAGCAGATCTACTCCTGGACGTTGTGACGATGACCGCTCCCCTGCAATTCGACTTGGCGAAGCAATCAGTCCGCGACGTCAACCAGTTTCTGCATCACGACCTGCGGGAGAGCGGGGCGAGTCGGGTTGAGATACTGAATCCCGACGGCAATCACAGCATCGCCGCTGGGCTGGACGCCGATGTCTCTGTCGACATCCGCGGCCACGCCGGCTACTTCATCGCGGGAATGAATAAGCGAGCGTCCGTCACGGTGCACGGCAACGTCGGTTGGAGCGTCGCTGAGAACATCATGAGCGGTGCAGTTCGGGTTCGCGGTCACGCCTCCGAGAGCGCCGGCGCATCGGGTCACGGCGGTCTGGTTGTGATCGAGGGCGACGCATCGTCTCGTTGCGGAATCTCGATGAAGGGATGCGACATCGTTGTCGGCGGCGATGTCGGGCACTTCTCGGCCTTCATGGCTCAAGCCGGCCGGCTGGTCGTCTGTGGCGACGCCGGGCCCAACTTGGGCGATTCGTTGTACGAAGCCACGATCTACGTGCGCGGTGGGATCGATAGTTTGGGCGCCGACGCCCGCGAAGAGGAGCTGCAACAAGACGACATCGAGCAGATCGCCAATCTGTTAACCGCCGCCGGGTTCGACTACGACGCCAGAGAATTCAAGCGAGTCGCCTCGGCGCGCGAGTTGTACCATTGGAACGCGGACGCCCACCAGGAGTACTGACTTGTCACGTCCGATTCGCCGGGAAGAGAGCGCCACGATCGATCGCCACGCGATCGACTACATTCGCGAGGCGGCGCAGTGCGGACTGTACGACATCCGCGGCATGGGAGCCAAGCGCTCCGTGCCCTCGTTCGACGACCTCGTCTTTCTGACCGCCTCGGCGTCCCGCTATCCACTCGAAGGCTATCGCGAGCGGTGCGAAAGCAAGACCGTGTTGGGCGGTCGATTCGCAAAGCGGCCGATTGAGTTGGACATTCCGATTACAATCGCCGGGATGAGTTTTGGATCGCTCTCGGCCAACGTAAAGGAGTCGTTGGGACGCGCCGCGACGGCGCTGGGAACGTCGACCACGACGGGCGACGGCGGGATGACTCCGGAAGAGCGCGAGTCGTCGAAAACGCTCGTCTACCAATGCCTCCCTTCGCGATACGGGTTCAATCCAGACGACTTACGCAGAGCGGACGCCATCGAAATGGTGCTCGGCCAAGGGGCCAAGCCCGGCGGCGGGGGGATGTTGCTCGGCCAAAAGATCAGCCCTCGCGTGGCTCAAATGCGCACGCTGCCGGAGGGAATCGATCAGCGGTCGGCCTGTCGTCACCCGGATTGGACCGGGCCCGACGACTTGAAGATTAAGTTAGACGAGCTCCGCGAGATCACCGATTGGGAAGTGCCGATCTACATCAAGATGGGCGCAACGCGCGTGCGAGATGACGTCAAGTTAGCGGTCAAGGCGGGGGCCGACGTCGTCGTCATCGACGGCATGCAGGGCGGCACCGCGGCGACTCAGCAAGTCTTTGTCGAACACACGGGGATCCCGACACTCGCCGCGCTTCGCCAAGCGGTCGATGCTCTGGAGGACATGGACGTCGTCGGCGAAGTGCAACTGATCATTTCGGGAGGAATTCGGACAGGAGCCGATGTGGCGAAGGCGTTGGCGATGGGAGCCGACGCGGTTTCGATCGGGCAAGGCGTTTTGGTCGCGCTCGGCTGCAATCACGATTCGTTCGTTCGCGATGGTCAAAACGTCGACGCCGCGGACGACTACGCCAAACTCGGCACGGCGGCCGGCTATTGCCACCATTGCCATACGGGAAGTTGTCCGGTCGGAATCGCCACGCAGGACCCCGATTTGGAGCGGCGACTGGCGCCCGACGTCGGAGCGGAGCGGCTGAAGAACTACCTGCAAGTGCTCGATATGGAAGTCACCACGCTGGCCCGCGCTTGTGGAAAATCGAACGTTCATCATTTGGAGCCCGAGGATCTCGTCGCGCTGACGGTCGAGGCCGCGGCGATGGCTCGCCTGCCGCTGGCGGGAACGAATTGGATACCTGGCTACGAGGGAGATTGAGACATGGCCGACCGCGAACAAGTCCGTCAACAAATGTCGCAGGACGGGATCGAGTTCATCCTCGCTCAGTTTGTCGACATCCACGGTTCGGCGAAGGTGAAGATGACGCCGGCGTCCAGCCTGGACGACATGATCGACGATGGCGCGGGGTTCGCCGGCGCCGCTGTGTGGGGCGCTGGCCAAGGGCCGCACTCGCACGACATGCTCGCTCGCATCGATCTCGATAGCTACACGCCGCTCCCCTGGATGCCCAACACGGCTCGATTCGCCGCCGACCTGTTTGTCGACGGCCAGTCCTACCCGTTCTGTCCGCGGACGAATCTGAAACGAGTGTTGCAGTCCGTTCGCGACAAGGGATACGTATTCAATGTCGGCATGGAGCCCGAGCACTTCCTTGTGACTCGCAACGAAGATGGATCGATTTCACCGTGGGACCCCGACAACGTGGACGGCTTGGCGAAGCCTTGTTACGACTTCCGCTCGATGGCTCCCGCGATGGGATATCTGCAGGACCTGACGAGTTCTTTGAATCAGCTTGGCTGGGGCGTCTATCAGACCGATCACGAAGACGCGAACGGACAATACGAAGTCAACTTCGATTACCAGGATGCTCTGACGACGGCCGATCGTATCACATTCTTCAAGATGGCCACTTCGCAGATCGCCAAGCGCCACGGCGCGATCGCTACTCACATGGCCAAACCGTTTCGCGATCGCACGGGTAGCGGTCTGCATGTGCACTTCCATCTGGCCGACGCCGACAGCGGTAAGTGCATGTTCGACGCTGAGTCAGACGACCGCGGGCTCGGCTGCTCACAATTGGGATACCACTTCGTCGGCGGCGTGCTGCATCACGCTCGCGCGCTCTGCGCGGTGACTAGCCCGACGGTGAATTGCTACAAGCGGCTGCAACTGGGCGAGGGACTTTACTCGAGTCGCAGTGGATATACGTGGACTCCAGCCTTCATCACTTATGGCGACAACAATCGAACTCAAATGATTCGCACGGCGGGTCCGGGTCATTTTGAAGATCGCACAGTGTCGGCGGGCTGCAATCCGTACCTGGCTTTGGCCGCGTACGTCGCCGCCGGAATGGACGGGATCGAGAAACAGATCGATCCCGGCGATCCGAATCTGGGAAATATGTACGAGCGATCGTTGGCCGAAGTCCGCGAGCAAGGCATCGAGATTTTGCCGCAGTCGTTGCCCGAAGCGATCGATGAACTCCGCCGCGATGAGGTCGTCAAGGGAGCGCTCGGAGTGATCGCCGACGATTTCATTGCATTGAAGATGAGCGAGTGGAGCTCGTACGACCGGCAGGTCACCGCCTGGGAGGTGGATCAGTATTTGACGTTCTTCTGAGCTCGTGGCCGACAATCGCAACCTTTCGCACACCCTTGACGCACACCCTTGACGCACTTCGCCCATGCCTCACCGACTGCTGAAGTTTGGTCTGAGTAAGAAGCATCCCGAGCAGAGGATGTTTAGCGCGCCCAGCCGGCTTCGCGACGAGTACGACGTGGTGATCATCGGCGGCGGCGGTCACGGGTTGGCGGCCGCCTACTACTTGGCCAAAGACCACGGCGTCACCAACGTCGCCGTGTTGGAGAAGGGGTACATTGGCGGCGGCGGAACGGGTCGCAACACGGCGATCGTGCGCTCAAATTACCTGACGCCGGAGGGCGTGCGGTTTTACCAGGAGAGCGTCGAGTTGTTCCGCGATTTTTCGCGCGAGCTGAATTTGAACATCTTCTATTCGGAGCGGGGCCACTTCACGCTGGCGCACTCGCCCGCCTCTCTGCGAACTCAACGCTGGCGGGCGGAGGTCAACAAGCAACTGGGTGTCGACAGTCGCGTCGTGTCGCCGGAGTTCATTAAGGAGACCGTGCCGGAGATTGATTTGCAGGTCGGCGGCAAGCAGTCGCCAATCCACGGCGCGCTGTACCACCCGCCGGGAGCGATCGCCCGCCACGACGCGGTCGCTTGGGGATACGCGCGGGGGGCCGACCAACGAGGCGCTGAAATCCACCAGCAAACGGCCGTGACGGACATCGAGATTCGCGACGGAGCCGTCGCCGGCGTGCACACCGATCGGGGTTTTGTGAAGACTCGCAAAGTGCTTTCAGCCGTCGCCGGTTGGACGACGCACATCACGGCGATGACTGGATTGCGAACGCCGTTGGTTATCCATCCACTGCAGGCCATGGTGACCGAACCGCTCAAGCCGTGGCTCAACGCCATCGTCGTCTCGGCCAGCCTGCATCTCTACGTCAGCCAATCGTCGCGAGGTGAACTGGTCACCGGCGCTTCACTCGACCCTTACGAATTGATCTCAATGCGCTCGACGCTCGACTTTGTCGAGGGACTCAGCACGGGACTGTTGGATCTGTTTCCGTGCATTGGCGATGTCCGAGTGATGCGTCAATGGGCCGGCTTGTGCGACATGACTCCCGACTTCTCACCGATCATGGGGACGACTCCCATCAAGGGCTTTTACCTCGACGCCGGTTGGGGCACTTGGGGATTCAAGGCGACGCCGGTGAGCGGCAAGACGATGGCGTCCACCATCGCCGCGGACCGCGACGACGATTTGATCACGGCGTTCAATATCTCCCGTTTTGAGCAGTTCAAGTTGGTTGGCGAGAAAGGGGCCGCCTCGGTCGGGCACTGACACCATGAAGATCATCCATTGTCCCATCAACGGCCCGCGGCCGCTCCAGGAGTTTCACTACGGCGGCGAGGTGCGCGTGGCCCCGGACAGCTCGGTCTCCGACGCCGACTGGGCCGACTACGTTTTCAATCGCTCCGGCGGCCCGGGCGTCAGAAAGGAATGGTGGTTTCACACGCCGAGCGGGACGTGGTTCATCGCCGAACGGGATCCCGTCTCCGATTCGTTCGTACGGACATATCTCTACGAGTCGGAGGACTCAAGTGGATAGACGTCTGCCACAACGCGAAGGCGAATGGATCGACCGCAGTCAGCCGATCGCGTTTCGCTTTGAGGGATCCGCCTACCAAGGATTCTCGGGCGACGTTCTGTCGAGCGCTCTGTGGGCCAATGACGTGCGACTGTTGGGACGAAGCTTCAAATACCACCGGCCGCGAGGAATCTATAGCCTGAGCGGACATGACGCCAACGTGATTGTCGAGGATGATCGGCGGACCAACTTGCGCGGCGATACGCTGCCGATTGACCCCACGCTCGATGTTCGAGCCGTCAACACGCGGGGCGGATTGGAGCGAGACCGGCTGAACGTCATGGAGCGTTTCAGCCGCTTCCTGCCCGTCGGTTTTTACTACAAGGCGTTTCACACGCCCCGCCGGTTGTTTCCGTTCTACGAGAAGCAGATGAGGCGGGTCGCCGGGCTCGGCGCTATTCGCCGCGATAGCCGGCCGACGAGCTCACCGAAAGACTACGACTTCTGCGACGCGCTGGTCGTCGGCGGAGGTCCGGCTGGTTTGTCCGCCGCCATCGCCGCCGCCGAACTGGGACTGGACGTGCTTGTCGTCGACGAACAGCCGCGATTGGGAGGCTCACTTTCCTGGCGACGCGCCCCTGGAGCGGCGTCGCGGCCGCAGCACAGCGAATTGCTCAGCCAGGCTTCGTCGCACGACAACATCAGAGTGCGGTCGGGCACTCAGGCCGCCGGCTGCTACGACGACCTCTGGGTCGCACTCGTCGACGAACAACGGTTGACGAAGCTACGCGCCAAGTCGTTGGTCGTGGCCGCCGGGTGCATTGAACAGCCGGCCGTTTTTCAAAACAACGATCTCCCCGGAGTGATGCTCGGCTCGGCTGCTCAGCGACTGATGCACCTCTATGCGGTCAAGCCATTCGATCGAGCCGTTGTGCTGGCCGCCAACCCGGACGGCTATCAGGTCGCGCTCGACTTGCACGAGAGCGGAGTCGAGGTGGCGGCGGTTGTCGACATGAGGCGCGACGGCGAGTCGACGAGTGTCGCCGACGACGTCAAGCAACTTGGCCTGACCGTCCACCGCGGCAGTTGCATTTACGAAGCGCTGCCCGTAGCGGGCAAGAGGAGAATTCGCGGCGCTGTGATTGCTCCACTGGGAGCGGACGGCGGGCCGGATCCGCGGAAGACGACTCAGCTGGACTGCGACGGCGTAGTGATGAGCGTCGGGTGGGCTCCCAACGGTGGGTTGCTCTACCAGTCCGGCGGCCGGTTCACGTACGCCGACCGAGTCGAGCAACTCGTCCCAGAGTCGTTGCCGCCCGGTCGATTCGCCGCCGGTCGCGTCAATGGAGTTTTCGACTTGGCTCAGCAATTGGAGGACGGGCGGCGAGCGGGGCTTGCCGCCGCGGCGCATTTGGGAAAGTACAACGGGGAATTGCCCGCACCGCTCGTACACTCGACTTCTCCACCCGGTCACCCCTACCCAATCATCGATCACTCGGGCAAGAAGAACTTCGTCGATCTCGACGAGGACATTCATGTCGCCGATTTTAAGAACGCGCATCAAGAGGGCTTCGACAGCGTCGAGCTGATGAAGCGGTTCGCGACGGTTGGCATGGGACCCAGTCAGGGAAAACTGTCCAACTCGAACGCCGTTCGCATCCTGGCCAAGCTAAACGGGGCGAGCGTCAACGAAACGGGAACGACGACATCGCGGCCGTTCCACCAACCAGTCTCGCTCAACCACCTCGCCGGCCGTCGCTTTCACCCGCACCGTCGCACGCCGATCCACAACTCCCACGTGGCCGCCGGAGCCGTGCCGATGCACGCCGGTTCGTGGCTGCGGCCGGAGTACTACGAGCGAACGGGGTTGAGTCGGGAGGACTGCATATTGGCCGAGGCGGTGAACGTGCGTGACAACGTCGGGCTGATCGATGTGAGCACGTTGGGAAAACTCTGGGTCAATGGCCCCGACGCGGCGGAGTTTCTCGAGCGAATCTACACCGGGCGATTCCGCAAACAGGCGGTCGGTCGGTCGCGATACGCCGTCGCCTGCGACGAGACGGGCGTTATCATCGAAGACGGCGTCGTCGCGCGACTCGCCGATGATCGCTACTACGTGACGGCGACCAGCAGCGGGGCCGCCGCGTTCTACCGCGAACTGCAACGGTGGGCGCTGATCTGGGGCGCCGACGTCACGCTGACGAACGCGACGGGACATACGGCGGCCATGAACATCGCCGGCCCCAACTCGAGGCAGGTGCTCCAACAACTGGCCGACGTCGATCTGTCGGCCGAAGCGTTCGCCTATTTGGATGTAAAGCGCGGAGCGGTGGCCGACGCGCCGGCTCTCTTGATGCGAGTAGGATTTGTAGGTGAACTGGGATATGAAATCCACACGCCCGCGTCGGCGGCTCACCACGTTTGGAACGCGATTGTCGATGCGGGAGGTGGAGTCCGGCTGCAACCGTTCGGTGTTGAAGCGCAGCGTTTGCTGCGATTGGAGAAAGGGCACTTGATCGTCGGGCAAGATACGGACGCGCTGACGAATCCGTACGAGGCGGACTTGGCTTGGGCGATCGGCAAGAACAAGTCCTTCTTCATCGGGTCGCGCAGTCTCGAGATCGTTCGCGATCAACCGTTGACGCGGCGGTTGGCGGGCGTCGAGTTTTCGCCCGACCGTCGCGAGTTGTTGCCGGAGGAGTGTCACCTAATCATTGCGGACGGCGAGATGGCGGGACGGATCACGAGCATCGCTCACCAATCGACGCTCGGACACCCCATCGCGCTCGCCTACGTTCGTCCCGACTTGGCGATCGCTGGAGCCGAGGTCCACGTTCGGCT
>JASMLW010000277.1 GCA_030748485.1 Pirellulaceae bacterium | reverse complement strand
TCCCAGAGGATTTCGTAGTCCCCCAATTCTGAGAAGATTTCGTCAAACAGCCGTTCGAGTCGTTCGCGGTGTCGTTTGGAACTCGGCATGATTTCACCAAAAATAGTGTTTTCACTACGTAGTGAATATACATATTTTAATGAAAATATCAAGTTCCACTCGCGTTGGGCCCTGGTTGAATTCCAGCGACCAATGGGGAGCGGACGAAGGAAGATCGAGAGGTAGCTCGCTTTGTGAGTGGCACTGCCACTTGCGGCTGAATCAGGGTCAGACACCCCGCGACCATCAGAAAAGGGCTTCTTCCGGGCGATGCTGCCGGCGCCTATTTGCCGCGCCGCCGATTTCAACTTACCGCAACAGGCGATCTTGCAGCGCTTGGACGGTCAGTTCCTCCTCGCGCAGCGCTTCCATGGCGACCACCACCGCCTCGGCCGCCTGAATGGTGGTGATGCAAGGGACACCGTGCTGTACGGCCGCCGCCCGAATGCGGCCTTCGTCGGTCCGCGCTCCCTTTCCGCTGGGAGTGTTGAGTACGAGCGACACGGTTTCGTCGATCAAGTGATCGATCAGATTGGGGTGGCCTTCCGCCAGTTTCTTGACGGTCTCCACCGGCACTTCGGCGTCGGACAATCGCCGCGCCGTGCCTTCGGTTGCGATCAACTTGTAGCCTAGCGAAGAGAGTCGTTTGGCCAGTCCCGCGATGGCGTCTTTGTGCCGGGGAGAAACGCTGAGGAAGATGTTCTTTCCCTGCTCGGGCAATACGACGCCGGCGGCCAACTGCCCTTTGGCGAACGCCAACGAGAATCGTTCGCTGACTCCCATCACTTCGCCCGTGCTCCGCATCTCGGGTCCGAGCACGATGTCGACGCCGGCGAACTTGCGGAACGGAAAGACGCTCTCCTTCACCGAGACATGCGCCGGAATTGGCTCGCGGTCCACGCCCAGTTCGTCGAGCGTCATGCCGGCCATCACTTTGGCGGCCAGTTTGGCGACTTCCACACCCGTCGCCTTGGCGACGAACGGCACCGTGCGGCTGGCTCGCGGATTGACTTCGAGAACGTAGACATTCGGCTTGCCGTTTTCCCGCTTGACCGCGTACTGGACGTTCATCAGCCCAATGACATTCAGTTTGAGCGCCAGCGAGTGTGTCGCTTCGCGAATCTCCTGCACGACGGGTCCCGGCAAGCTGTAGGGTGGTATCGCGCAAGCCGAATCGCCCGAGTGCACGCCCGCTTCCTCGATGTGCTCCATCACGCCCATCACGACGACTCGTTCGCCGTCGCAGATGGCGTCCACGTCGACTTCGGTCGCGTCTTCCAGAAAGCGGTCGATCAAAACGGGTTGGCCCTGCGCGACCGCGAACGCCTCATTGACAAATCGTTCGAACTGCGAGTGGTCGTAGCAAATCTCCATCGCTCGACCGCCCAGTACGTAACTGGGCCGGACCAGCGCGGGGAAGCCGACCTTATCGGCCTCGACTTTAGCCTCCGCCATGTTGCGGGCGATCGCGTTCGCCGGCTGTTTGAGGTCGAGTTCGTGGAGTAATTTTTGGAACTTCTCACGGTCTTCCGCCGCTTCGATCGTGTCGACGCTCGTGCCGATGATCGGCACGCCGGCGGTGAACAACGCGCGGGCCAGGTTGAGCGGCGTCTGTCCACCGAATTGCACGATGACGCCGTCCGGATTCGTGCGGTCGCAGATGTTCAGCACATCCTCCGTCGTCAGCGGCTCGAAAAACAACAAATCGCTCGTGTCGTAATCGGTGCTGACCGTCTCCGGGTTCGAGTTGACCATGATCGATTCGATGTCCATCTCGCGGAGCGCGAAGCTCGCATGGCAACAGCAGTAGTCGAACTCGATGCCCTGTCCGATGCGGTTGGGACCGCCGCCCAAGATCATCACTCGCTTCTTTTCCGGATTCTTCGCCGGCGTTTCATCTTCTTGTTCGTACGTCGAGTAGAAGTAGGGAGTGTAAGCTTCGAATTCGGCGGCGCAGGTGTCGACGGACTTGAAAGTCGCCACCACTCCGCGGTCGATCCGGCGCCGCCTGACCTCCATCTCGTCCATCTCGTAGATCGTCGCCATTTGCCGATCGGAGAAGCCGAACTGCTTGGCCGTCAACAGCTGTTCGTCCGTCAGGTCGTCGAACGCTCCGACGGCCTGAAGTTGTTCCTCAAATTCGACTAGCTCACAGACCTGATCGAGAAACCAGGGGTCCATGAAAGTGATCCGTTGGACGTCCTCCAACGACATTCCCGACTTCAGCGCGTACCGCAGATACCACATGCGATCGGCATTGGGCCGAGCCAACTTGGCGCGAATCTCCTCCGGCGTCGGTTGCTCATCAGTCCCCCACAGATCCTTGCCGTCACAGCCGAGTCCGAAACGTCCGACTTCCAGTCCGCGCAGCGCCTTCTGCAACGACTCTTTGAAGATTCGCCCCATCGCCATCGTCTCGCCGACACTCTTCATCTGAGTTGTTAGAGTGTCGTCGGCTTCAGGGAATTTCTCGAAGGCGAATCGCGGGACTTTCGTCACGACGTAGTCGATCGTCGGTTCGAAACAAGCTTTCGTTTTCTGCGTGATGTCGTTCGGCAATTCGTGGAGGCGATAGCCGACCGCTAACTTGGCGGCGATCTTGGCGATTGGAAAGCCGGTCGCCTTCGACGCCAGCGCGCTGCTGCGACTGACGCGGGGGTTCATTTCGATCACGACCATCCGCCCGTTTTCCGGATGGACTGCGAACTGGATGTTCGACCCGCCCGTCTCGACGCCGATCTCGCGAATCACCGCCAGAGAAGCATCGCGCATGCGCTGGTACTCTTTGTCCGTCAGCGTTTGAGCCGGAGCCACGGTCACCGAGTCGCCCGTGTGAACGCCCATCGGATCGAAGTTCTCGATCGAGCAGATGATCACGACGTTGTCGTCGAGATCCCGCATCACCTCCATCTCGTACTCTTTCCAACCGAGCACGGATTCCTCGATCAGCACCATCGTCGTCGGCGATTGGTCCAAGCCGCGCTGCACGAGCACGTCAAACTCATCGCGGTTGTAGGCCACCGAAGAGCCCGAACCGCCGAGCGTGAAACTCGGCCGCACGACACAAGGCAAGCCGATGTCGTTGATCACCGCCCGGGCCTCGTCGAGATTGCGGACCGTCTCGCCCAGGCAAACCTCCAGCCCGATCTTCTCCATCGCTTCCTTGAATTGATCGCGCTCCTCGGCCTTGGCGATCACCGCCGCATTCGCCCCAATCATCTCGACGTTGTACTCGTCCAGCACACCGTGCTCGGCCAGCTCCATCGCCACGTTCAATCCGGTCTGACCGCCGAGTGTGGGGAGCAGCGCCTGGGGACGCTCCTGCTCGATCACCTTGGCGATCAGCTCCCACGTCAGCGGTTCGATGTACGTCCGCTGAGCTGTGCTCGGATCGGTCATGATCGTGGCTGGGTTCGAATTGACCAGCACGACCTCGTATCCTTCTTCGCGCAGAGCCTTGCAGGCCTGCGTGCCCGAGTAGTCGAATTCACAGGCCTGACCGATGATGATGGGGCCGGAGCCGATGATGAGAATCTTCTCGATGTCTTCCCGACGCGGCACGTTGTCTTCCTATGCCCAAGAGGCCCAAAGGGTTGGCGGCGGCCCGAAACGGACGGCGACGGCCCGTCGCCCGGCCCCGGGTGTGTAAAATCCCTCGAAATTAGCAGCCGATGCGGGTGTCATCAAGGGGCGGCGCATTTGGTTGTTTGGGCAAAATACGCGATTTTATCGTCATATGCTGTACATCTCGTCGAGGGCGCCCACGAAGTAGGCAGCCCCTGTTTCCGCGCGTTGACGGCTGAACGTAAGCTGTTTAGCATAAATACGTTGTCGAAATTTCCGCCCGAGCACTCTCGCCCCTGAGGTGAAGGTCGTTTGACCAGCCCATCCCGTTCAGGAGTATTCTCCAAGGCGACGGATCGCCGCGTCGACGCGTTCACTGAGAGCATTAGCTTCGATCACCGGCTCTACAGCCACGACATTCGGGCCTCGATCGCCCACGCCCGCATGCTCACCGAACAGGGGTTCTATTCGGCGGACGAGTTTGAGCAAGTCGAGGCGGCGCTGCAAGAAATCGGCGCGCGGATTGAGCGGGCTATTTCCTCACACGACCCTCTGCCCGGCGGCGACGAGTTCCCGATGGGAATCGAGTTGGAAGATATCCACATGCACATCGAGCGGGCGTTGATCGACCGTTTGGGCGACGCGGGAGCCAAACTGCATACCGGCCGCAGCCGCAACGATCAAGTCGCAACCGACTTTCGTTTGTGGGTTCGCGACGCGATCGATGGAATCGACGCCCAACTGGTCACGTTGCAGCGGGCGTTCGCCGAGCGCTGCGACACGGACGCGGGCGTCGTCTTGCCGGCCTACACGCATTTGCAGCGAGCTCAGCCGGTGCTGGCGGCGCACTACTACCTGGCGTACTGCGAGAAGCTCCAGCGAGATCGGGAGCGGTTAGCCGACTGTCGACGACGAGTCAACCGGTGCACTCTCGGCTGCGCTGCGTTGGCCGGCACGACGATCGCGATCGACCGCGACATGGTGGCTCGCGAACTCGAGTTCGACGGCGTGGTCCGCAACAGCATCGATGCTTCCAGCGACCGGGACTTCGTCTTGGAGACGGCCTTTGTACTGACGCTGATCGCCGAACATCTCAGCACATGGGCGGAGGAGTGGATTCTGTGGGCGACAACGGAATTCAATTTCATCCGATTGCCCGGTGAGTTCTGCACGGGTTCGTCGATCATGCCGCAGAAGATCAACCCGGACGTGCTGGAGCTGACGCGCGGCAAGACGGCGCGAGTGATCGGCAATTTGCAAACACTGCTCACGCTCGTGAAGGGATTGCCGTTGGCGTACAACCGCGACCTGCAAGAGGACAAACCGGCGCTGTTCGACACGGTCGACACGGTGTCGGCGTGTTTGCAGTTGGCGGCTCCGATCGTGTCCGGCAGCGAGCTGAACCGAACGTCGATTGCGGCGCGGTTGGACCGCGGCCATCTGGACGCGACGACGTTGATGGAATACTTGATCAAGCGAGGCAAGCCGCAGCGGCACGCTCACCATTTGGTGGGGTCGCTCGTCGGTTTGGCGATGGACCGCGGGGTCCGTTTAGCGGACCTCGAGCTCAGCGACTATCAGGAGTTGGACGAAACGATCACGGAAGAGGTCTTTGAGTGTCTAGGGGTCGAGAAAGCAATTGCGGCCTTCACGAGTTACGGGTCGACAGCTCCGCGCGAGGTGGAGCGGCAGGTGACCCATTGGCGGGAACGGCTGGCGAACGAGCCCACATCAAACGCTGACGAGGCAACACCGTGAAACGACTGGATAGAGGCATGATTCGATTCGCAACCACCGCGCTGTGTTGGGGCGTGTTCACCGTAGTTGCCGCGCCGCCGGCGACTGCTCAAGAAGCGGATCCGTTCGGCGCGGGGGCGGCTCCGGATCCCGGCGCGGCTGCCGATGCGCCGGCGGCCGGCGGTGGATTCGGCATCAGCGAAACCGATCCGGCGATTCTCGGATTGCGCGAATCGAACCCGCAAACTCCGGAACAACTGGCGCGGGCTGTGCAAATCACGATGAATCTCGCGCGGCTGGACGAGATGCAGGTCTACCTCGACAAGTTGATCGCCGGCGCGGACGAGCCGGCGATGGTGCGTCTGCAGCGTCAATTCGGTACGGCCTTTTTCCTGCGGCTGTCAAATCGCAGACGTTACGGCGACAAGGCCGCCGATTTCGCGGCCCGTGTTATCGAAGTCACCGCCACAGACCTCCGCCAGGCGGAGCGATTGCAGGCGTTGGTGCAGCAATTGAGCGACGTCAGCGCTGCGGCGCGGCGATCGGCGATGGTGGGACTGCAAGATGCCGGCGTCGAGTCGGTGTTCGGCGACAACAGCGATGTCGTGTTCGAAGCGATCAAGGACTTCGTGTTCGCAATGCCGATCGCGCTGCGCTGTCGTTGTCCGCAAGGCGAC
>JASMLW010000276.1 GCA_030748485.1 Pirellulaceae bacterium | reverse complement strand
ACGGGCGCCCGGCAGCTCGCTACCAACACTTCCCCACGCGTTGAGCAGACGACTGGCCGATCGGTGCGGTCCGTCGGTGGCGAATGAAACCGCGCGGTCAGTGCAGTTCGCGCGACCATGTCGGTCGATTGAGCCGGGGAGAAACGGCGGTCGCCGCGGTCAGTGGAGGCTACGTCGGACGCTCCGCGGCCTGCCTCAAATGAATCGAGTGGGTTTGAGAGTCGACCAAGCGACTTGGTTTGACTTTCAACAACCCGCGCCCAATTCGACCGTGAGTGGTACGTGCGATGGCCATCGCCGCCTGCTCGTCAGCCGCATTGACGGCGCCGACCCAGGCGTTCCCAATGAACACGTCCCACTGAGGATTGTTGTCTTTCTTCATCGTCCCTGCCAGGCAAGTGGCTGTGCCAATAACAAGGGAGCCGCCGCTCGGTCGTTGTTCGTCCGCTCCCGGTGTCCGCCCAGGTTCTCTATCGCCAACAGACGGCCGTGTTCAGCTGCCCAAAGCAAGTATCTGAACAACTGCGGGCAATCTGGGGGGGCGATTCGGCTTCAACGGAAAAGTCGACCGCGTCCACCCAAGTAGTGACGTTTACATGTCACGCAAACTACGTTGCGAATCACTCGATGCGCTGAAATAGTCGCACAGAACCTGCGCGGAATCGCTCAAGGAATGATGGGTAGTGGCAACTCCTTTGGATCCGTCCGATCTATTCGGTCTCCACTACCATCGCTTCATTCATCCGCTGCTGTACGACTTGCCCGGCCAGGAACTCCACCAGGCTTGAAAGAGCTCTAGTTGCGCGGTCGCGTAGCGGCGCTGGGTGTCGGTAAGCTGGTCGGTGGCGTTGAAGTGCAGCTCGTACACCGGGTCACCCAGCAAGACGAGCAAGTACTTGTAGTACAGAACCAAGTCCGGTCCTTCGTCAAAGGTCGACAGCACCCGCAGGGCGTCATCCAGCTCGCGCGCCAGTCCGCGGGCTTCGTCGTCGCCCTGGGCGGCCATTTCGCAGAGCGACAGCAGCTTGAGCACTTCCGCCGGCAGGCAATTGCCGATGCCGGTGATTGCACCGACCGCTCCGCAGCGCGTGTAGCCGTGGAACACTTGCGTGTCGACGCCGACCATCAAGAGCAGATCGTCGTCGGTGTGCGTGATGTGTTCGGCCGCGTAGCTCAACGCCTCCCCGCCGCCAAACTCTTTGAATCCAACCAGGTTGGGGAAGTCGCGGCGGACGTCGAAGAAGACGTCGGCCTTGGTTTCATAACCGTAGTAGGGACTGTTGTAGATCACCGCCGGCAAATCGGGAGCCGCACTCAAGACGGCGGCGAAGTGAGCTCGCTGAGCGGCCGGCGATGTTCCTCGCGAGAGCAGTCGAGGAATCACCATTAACCCTTGGGCTCCCACTTGCTGAGCGTGCGCGGCGTGCGCGGCGGCCAGTCGGGTGTTCTGCGCACCGGTGCCGACGATCACCGGCACGCCCGCCTCGCAGAGCCGCCGAACGCCCTGCTGTCGCTGCTCGTCTGAAAGCAACGGCCAATCGCCCATCGAGCCGCAATAGACGACCGCGTTCATGCCGGCCGCGATCAACTGCTGCGCTTTGCTGACGAGCGCGTCGTGATTAGGTGAACGGTCTTCGTTACAGGGCGTCATAATCGCGGGGATCCCGCCGCGAAAAACATCCGAATTCATTTGCCAACCAATACCTGAGAATCGAGTGGAATCAATAACGACTGACTCGCGGATGAACCAGTCCTAGAGAACGATGTGTGTTGTTTCGGCGAGAGTAGCTTCGATCGTATCGTCCGCGACTCGGCGGCCGGGCCAGTCCGGCTTGTTCTTTCGCCGCCATTGAATGTAACCGTCCGTGACCGTTTTGTCTTTGAGGCGCAGGCGCACATGCAGCGGGAACTTGGTCGAAAATGGCCGCAACTCGGGGATCCGCCGGACGGCTTGCTCGGCGCCGCGGGTGATGGCGGTCCTGGCTTGCGCTTCGTCGAGGTATTCGATCTTGCCGTCGCGGAGTTCTTTCACCGAGACGCTTCGCTGTCGACGGCGATGTAGATCTTGGTCGGCTCAGCGCGGCGAGTCGCTCCTTTCTCTTTGGCGGCGCTCTGCACGACGACTTCCAGTTCTTCCATATAAGGAGCAGTCGGTCTCTTGTCACGCGGTGTCACCGTCAGGCCCAGTTCGTTGTCGCCGCGGAGCTGTGGGCAGTCTCGAAGTTGGATGGAGACGCGTTGGCCAGGCAAGCCGCCGCGGCGTTTGCCGGCGGCCACGCGATTGATCTTATCGAGTGGAACTGAACGACCGTTGATGTCGACGCGCAGCTCGTCATTCGCCTGCAGGTGATAGACCCAAAAGGTCATCTCGCCCGTCAACCGTTCGCCATCGCGGCCATCGGCCATGCGGAACGGGAAGACGGCTCGCTTGCCGACTTGGTCTTTGTCGAACGTCAGCACGGGACTGCTGACGTGTCCCAACGGGCTGCGGCCTTCGTCGTACCACGGATAATTGCGGATCGGCGGTTTCCGCGTCGCCATCCCCTTGCCCATCGGCAAGTAGCGGTACGTCCGCGGACCCTGGTAGACCTGTTTGGATGAGCGCACTGCGCTGGTCCACCTCGCCATCCGCGCCTGTTGCTCCGGAGCCGCCGTCGACTCGGAGCCGAAGTGGATGCCGACATTCCAGAACGAAATGCTGTCTGCGCCCCAAGCGTAATAGTTGGCCGCCGCCCCTCGGGCTTCGGATTCGGTGAGCAGCATCGCCAGGTAGCTGCCCGACTTGTGTTTGGCCGACATCGCCACAGGCCGATCGAGGATTGTCGGGGGACCGCTGTAGATCGAGCCGATCATGTTGCCCATGACCACGATCGTGTCGACGCCGGCCGGTTTCGCGATGCGAGCGAAGTCGTCGACGCGCAGCTGGGGATCGGTGTTATTCCACGTCGAGACAACGACGTAGTCGAGCCAGCCGCGCTTGAGCCATGACTCGATGTCGACGCCAGCCAGCCAGCAAGCGGCGATCGACTCGGGAACTCGAACGCCCAGCGTCATCCTTTTTGGGCGGCCCTTTCGTTTCGCCGCAGCATCCATCAGCTTGCGCACGTCGCCGATGAAGTCCGTCATCACGTGAGCTCTTTCACGACCCTGGTCTCGCGGGAAGTGTTTGGCCCAGCGAACAAAGTTGAGTTCCAGTCCGTCGACGTCGTACTCGTTGACGATCTCGCCGGCAATCCGCAATCGATGTCGGCGGACCTGCTCGTGTGAGTAGTCGAGTGCGGTCTCATTCGTGCGGCCGTCCGGCTGCTTGATCACGAACTGCGGATGGTCGATCGCGAACTGAGGGCAGAGCGGATCACCGGCCGCCAGACTGCGGTGGTGCGTATCGCTCATCCGAATGGCCGCCAGCACCTCCTTGCCGTGCGATCGCATGTGGCGGCAGACAATTCGCAGCGCGTCGGTCCGCTCGCGTCGCAACGAGCGAATCCCCTTCGCCCAGCCGCTGTTGAACTTGTCGCCCAACCGGTCGCCGTAGACTTCGCCCGCCTTGGTTTCGTACGTGCAGATGTCGGGCGTCGCCGCCAGGAAGACGTACGTTGAGAACGGGACGGCCGCCAGTTCCTTGTCCAACCAGTTCTCGACGAACGCGGTCGCCCCGTCCGCCGGCGCCTCCATGAGCATCTGCGCGTCGTCGTTGAAGACGGTCCGCGGCGTCCGCCCTTCCTTAGCTTGGGCCAGTCCGGCGCACAACGATGCCGAGATAAAAAGTGCAAACACCCCGTGAACCCGCTCCGCGTACATGCTCACTCTCCTACCTTCGGGAAGAAACGCGAAGAACGATCGAGAACCGGTCGGCGGCTGTCAGCCACGACTCGGTTGGACCTAGAGTTTAAGACTCTCTAGGGGAGCGTTTCAACGACCGCCTTTTCCGGCAGCTTGTCGGCGGCCGCCGGGCGCGAGTAGTCGGTGACCTCCACCGTGAAGTACTCGCGGTCGATTGAGTAGCAAACCGGCACCAGCAACAGGACCAACACGGTGGCCACCGCCAAGCCGAAGCACATGCTAACCGCCATCGGAATGAGCAACTGCGCTTGAAACGAGGATTCGAGCAAAATCGGCAGGAGGCCGGCGATCGTGGTGATCGAAGTCAACAGCACGGGCCGGAAGCGGCGGCGGCCGGCTGACGTCAGCGCGGTCCGCAGGTCGTCGCCCTCGGCGATCCGCGCATTGATAAAGTCCACCAGAACGATCGAGTCGTTCACGACGACACCGGTCAGCGCGACCATGCCGAGCACGGAGAACAGTGTCAGGGGCAGGTCCATCAGGTAGTGCCCCCAGATCGCGCCAATCGCGCCGAACGGGATGATGAACAGGATGATCAGCGGCTGCCGGTAGCTGCGAAACTCGACCGTGAGCACGACGAACATCGCCGCCAACGCGATTCCAAAACCGACGAACAGACTGTTCACCGACTCGCGCTGTTGTTCCTGTTGCCCCTCCCAGCGAATCTGCACGCCCTCGTTCCGCGCCAACAGCGCGGGGAGGAAACCGGTTTTCAGTTGGGAAACGACTCGGAAAGCGTTGCCGGCCGCTTCATCGACATCGGCGGAGATCGTGATGGAGCGCATCTGATCGATGCGGTTGATCTCCGCGAAACTGCGTTGCACGCGCACCTCGGCCACTTCGTTCAACGGACGCTCCAGCGCATCGTCGCCGCGAATGCGGATGTCGTCCAGGTTGCTCAGCGCGCGGCGCTCATCCGGCGGATAGCGCACCATCAACTTCACTTCGTGACGACCTCGCTGCAAACGCATGACCTCCTCACCGAAGTACGACGCCCGCACCGTCTCGGCGATCTCGGCCAGCGGCACACCCATCGCTTGAGCGTTTTCCTTGACACGGAGCTGAAACTCCCACTTGCCCGGCCGGGCGTCGTCGGCAATATCGAAGACCTCGGGGTACGTTCGCAGTTCGTTCTTGACGCTTTCCACGGCTCGTTCGAGCGTGTCCATATCGCGGGCGTCGGCCAGCAACTTAAACTCGATCGGCTTGCCGCCCGGCCCAAAAGCGACCGATCCAAACGTCAGCGAATCGGCGCCGGCGATCTCCCTTGTTTCCGCTCGCCAAGCGTCGACGATTTGTTGGCTGGTGACGTTGCGCCGCGATGTCTCGACCAGTTCGACGTAGACCGTGCCGACCTGCGAGCCCGACTGCAGGCCGTTGGGTCCATTCGCCGTTTGCGCCGAGCCAACCTGGCCGACCGCTCGGTGGCTGAGCAAGACCACCGGCTCATGAGGCAGCGAAAACC
The DNA here is from genome assembly GCA_030748485.1 of Pirellulaceae bacterium. Classification (GTDB taxonomy): domain Bacteria; phylum Planctomycetota; class Planctomycetia; order Pirellulales; family Pirellulaceae; genus JASMLW01. Next base: position 1,562 of record JASMLW010000276.1, on the reverse strand, counting down.
GCTGATTGATCCGTTCGATCGCGTCCGCTATGCGGGCCGTCGCCGCATCGGTGATCCGCTCCGGCGTGCCGTTGGGGAACGTGACGGTCGCCTGCAATGTGTTGCTGTCCAGTTTGGGGAAGAACACCCACGGCGTGAGACCCGATTGAACGGCTCCAATCGAAGCGATAAACGCGGCCACCGCTGTGGCGATGACCAAGGCGCGGTGCTTGAGGGACCATTGCAACACGGGCAGGTAGAGGCGTTCAGCGATGAAATGCAGCCCGCTGCCGGTGACCCGGTTGAGCCAGCCGGTTGGCACTTCCAATCGGCGCAGCGGATATGCGAACTGTTCTCGTACGAAGGCGAAAGCAATCGCGCCTGCGCCGATCGTCCAGCGGAACGGGAAGGGCATCCTGCCGGCTAGCAGAGCCGTCCGTTGGAGTGCCGTCAGGTGATCCCGATGCGCCAAGTGACAGGGCAGGATGAACATCGCCTCCAAGAGCGAAATGATCAACGTGGCGATTACCGCCATCGGCAAGACAGCGAAAAATTTCCCCATCGTCCCCGTGACGAACATCATCGGCATGAAGGCGATGACCGTCGTCGTGACCGACGTCGTGACCGACGGCAACACTTCGTACGCTCCGTCCACCGCCGCCGTGGCCAGGTCCTTTCCCTGCTGCCGATGAGCGTAGACGTTTTCGCCGATCACAATCGCGTCGTCGACGACGATCCCCAGCGCCATCACGAAGGCGAACATCGAGAGCATGTTGAGTGTTTCGCCGCAGTACAGCAGTACGGCGCAGGCTCCGAGGACGGAGATCGGAATCCCCATCGCGACCCAAAACGCCAGACGAAGTTCGAGGAACACAGCGAGCACCAGGAACACCAACAGCAGACCCTGCAAACCGTTCTTGCGCAGCAGTTCGAGTCGGTCGCGTACGTTCACGGAGCGATCGCCCCAAACTTCGAAGCTGTAGCCGCTGGGGAGTTGCTTCTGCTCAACGTACTCCCGCACCTCTTCGGTCATCGCCAACAGATCTTCGCGCGCCGATGCGTTGACGGAGACGACCAGCCCCGCTTGCCCATTGATCCGGCTGATCGCGGTCGAGTCGGCGAAGCCGTCGCGGACGACGCCCAACTCGCCCACCGTGATGACGGCCCCGTCCAAACGGGTGATCAACGGAATCGTCTCGATGCCCTCCCCCGTGACGTATTTGTTCTTGCCGCGCACCAGGACTTCCTCCGAGTCGGTGCGGATGTTGCCGCCGGGCAACTCGACGTTTTCGCGGCGGACGATCCGGGCGACTCGTTGCAGAGTGAGACCGTGTTTGCGCAATGCGTCTTCGGCAATCTCGATGTCGATTTGGTACGGTCGCCCGCCCTCAATCGATGTTTGCGAGACGGATTTGAGCAGCAGGATCTCGTCGCGCACCTGTTCCGTGATCGAGCGCAGGCGATTTTCGGCGTCGACTGAATCGACGCGCGGAGCCGTCACGCCGACTTTAATCGCCGGCCGCCGCATCGTGATCTGCTCGACTTCCGGGTCCTCGGCCAGCACGGGGAAGCTGGGGATGCGG
>JASMLW010000275.1 GCA_030748485.1 Pirellulaceae bacterium | reverse complement strand
GGCCGCGACGCCCGCGGCGGCCTCATTGTCTCAGGAGGGCGGAGGATACAAATCACCAACACGACCGTGCTCGACTGCGACGGTCCCGAAGTGGCGCTGCGAAATGTTCTCGATTCGCGAGTCTCCGACTGTCTGCTCGCGGACGATCGCCAGCGAGATGAACCATCGCTCAGCGTCGTCGGCGGTCGCCGCATTATGATCGTCGACAACCACCTCGATCGTCCGCCCCAAGTGGATCCGCGCGGACACCACGTCCGCGGCAACTTCATTGCGAGCGACCGCGACGAAGACGCCCAAGGCGGCGACAATTCTCGCTAGGCGTTGACAAAGCGCGTCGATGAAAGCGAGTCGATGAAAGCGCGTCGACGAAATCGCGTCGACTAGAGCACGTCGATCTCTTCGACCGGCAGGTCGGGGGCGAACGGATCGCGTCCGTGAATCATCTCGTAAAGCAGCACTGCGCCGAAAAAACTGGCCAGGGCAATGGCTACGCAGCAGAGCAACAAGCCGACAACCGCCGCCATGCGGTGTTTGGAATAGAGCCCCCAGGTTCCCATCCCCATGCCAATCACGGCGGTGACGAGCGGAGCGGGCGGAAACGATCTGAGCGAAAACGAACCGACGACGCTGACGACGCCCAGCAACAAGCAGGCGTAGGCTCCGCCGATCGACGCGGTGTGCTGAGGGTATTGAGTAGGGCCGGCGGCGGGGGCCGGTTCGTAGGGAGCAGGCGTTTCCGCGACGGGCGACCGAGTCGGGGCGGCGAACGGCGAGCCTCTGCGGACCGGCGCATCGGTGTACGGCAGCCGGGCGGGTGGTCCGGCGGCGACGACTTCCCCGGGCGCCCGCACCGGCGGCAGCCCGCTCTCCGTCTCGACTTCCGCCACGCCCGCCGGCTCCTCGCGCCGTTGCTCGGCTTGCACAACTTCGACGGTTTCTGTCTGAGTCGCGGCGGCATTCTCCTGCGCTGCGGACTCCGCCAAAGACTCCGTTTCTTCCGACGCCGATGTCGCCATCGCTTCGGGAGCTACCGCCTCCGGTTCGGCCGCTTCGTCGGCGCCGTCGACCGGGGTCCGCCGAACTGGCGGCAATGTGGGCGCTTCGGCCGTGGCGGCGAACTCGCGTCCGCACCGCCAGCACCGATTGACCGCGCCCAGCAGTTCCTCTCCACACTCAGCACAATGAACGGCCATGATTCTCGCTTGCCAACGGCCAGGTCTTTCGTCGAATCGGCTCTTGATGATTATCGGTGGACGTCAGCGCTTCGGCAACGACCAGGGAAGCCGTTTGTCGCCGAAAACCCTCAGAACTAGAAAAACCAACCCGAGGACTCGGCGTCGGATGGTTGCGTCGGATAGTTGCGTCGGATAGTTGCGGGGTTGTTTGACGCCGTCCTGTCTACTGCGATGAGGACTCGGCGAGCAGAGAGCGAATATATTCCGCACTTCGTTCGGCGGCTTCGGCCGGACCCATCAAATGGGCGTAGGCCTGGTGAATGGTGAACGAGCCGCGGTAACCGATTCGCCGCAGTGATTCCACGACGAGCGGGAATCTAACTCCGCCCGCCTGCCAGATGGGAATGTGGTGAAAGCGGCGCTCACCCATCGACCAGGTCGGCAACGACTCCGGTCCCCGCGCGTCGAGTCGGTGGTTTTGTACGTAGACGTTCATCAGGTGTGGCTGGAGTCGGCGCAGCGTCTGCAACCCGTAGGAGTCGCCGCAGAGCATCAGATTCGCCGGTTCGTAGATAACGCCAAAATTCGCGCGGTCAATTTGCCGGATCACGTCGAGCGATTCATCGACGTTTTCAAAGAGGGTCGTTGTGTGGCACTGATGAGCCAAGCGGATCCCTCGTTCGGCCGCCTCGTCCGCGGCGCGGCGGGCGTACGGAATGTCGTCGGCTGTCTTCAAGCAGACGCGAATCAAATCGCATCGCAAGGCGGCGGCTACATTCAGACTGGGGCCGATCTCGCGCAGACTGTTGGGGCCGTCGTCGTTGTTGAGCGGCACGTCGAAGTCAGCGGTGACCATACTCACCGGCATCTCGGCTCGGTGAATGGCGTGGGCCGCCGCCGCTATCTCCTCCGTTGTCGATTGCACGCCGACCAGGCTGGCCCGCACGCAGAGGGCCTCGTAGCCGTGCCGGCGGGCCAGCTGGAGCAATTCTTCCGGAGGGCTGTTGAGTTTCGTCTTGCACGGAGCTTCCGCGATTCGCACCGACAGGGCCAGTTTCATCACACTCCTCGCTGGTGGGATGGAGGACTGAGTTTGACATGTCTTCGGTCGGGTGCAAGTCGATCGGCGGGGAGTGTGGAGGTTGCGTGCCGCGCGGCTGTCGGCCAAATTACGGGACGTCGCTCCTTGTCAGGCCGATCCAAACGCGGAGTTCTCGATGCCGTTTGACTTGAATCCGTTCCGCGGGGTGTTCCCGGCCGGGATGACATTTTTCGACCGAGCTGGCGATTTGGACGAGGCGGCGACGGTTGCGCATTGGAAGTGGCTGGCCGACCAGGGAGTCGACGGTCTGGTAATCGCCGGCACGAGCGGCGAGTTCGTCGCGCTGAGCAACGACGAGCGGTTGCGGTTGTTTGAATTGGCGACGGAGCACTTGGGTGGACATCTGCCGCTGATCGCCGGCAGCGGGCACGCGTCGACGAAGTGGACTGTCGAACTCTCCCAACGCGCCGAGGCGCTGGGGATGGATGCGCTGATCGTCATCTTGCCCTACTACAGCCGTCCGCCCCTGCCCGCCGTGCTCGCTCATTTCGACGCCGTTCGGGCGGCGACCGATTCACCGATCATGCTCTACAACAATCCGGCCAACACGGCGCTCCCCGCGCTGGCTCCAGACGTGATCGCCGACATGGTCGAGCGCGACGTCGTCCACATGGTGAAGAGCACGATGGAGTCCGTCACGCCGGTGCACGACTTGGCCGCCATGGTCGGCGATAAGATGAGGATTTTCTACGGCAGTTTCCTGTCGGCGTTCGAGGGGTTTGCGGCCGGCGCTCACGGCTGGGTGAGCGGCGTGCTCAACGTCGCCGCGCCGGTGGCTCAACAAATGTATCGAGCCATCAAGTCGAACGATCTCGACCTGGCGCGGTCGCATTGGCACAGGATTCTGCCGATCGTCCATCTCTACACCTATCAGCGACTCGGACCGGCCGCCGACATCCCGATCTACCGAGCCATGTTGGAGCAGTGGGGACGACACGGCGGATTCTCGCGGCAGCCGTTCGCTCCGTTGGACGAAGACCAGATCGCCGAACTCGCACGACAACTGGAATTGCACGGCTGGCAGCGGCCGCCCGATCCGATGCATCACCCGTCGTAACGCGTTCGCCTCCCTGTTTCACCGCTTCACAAAGCTCGAGCTATGAAGATCACCGACTTGCAAGTGAAGTTGATCGGACTCGGCTTTCGCAATTGTATTGTGGTCGAGTTGCACACGGACGCCGGTCTGATCGGGCGCGGCGAGACAGTGTTAAAACGCCATAGCCGGACGGTCGAGGCGAGTTTGCGCGAGCTGTCGCGTTACCTGGTGGGCAAGGATCCCGGCGGCATTGAAGATCATTACGAGAAGATGTATCGCGATTCGTTTTGGGTTGGCGGCCCAATGCACGCTTCCGCGATCAGCGCCGTCGATGTGGCGCTGTGGGATTTGAAAGGACAGGCGCTGGGAGCGCCGATTCATACACTCCTCGGTGGGCCGACTCGCCAGGAGATTCCCGTCTACTGCCACTGTCCGGCGGGTGACTCACCGGCCGAGTTTGCGTCCAATTTGCGGCAGCGCGTCGAGTGGGGGCACCGGGCGGCGAAAACAACACTGCCGGTTTTTTACGGCTCCGGCGGCGGCGGCTATTCCGGTCGACCGGGCAGCGTCAGCCCGTCTTGGAAGGAAACGGAATACCTACCGACGGACGTGATTCCGCGGATCACTGAGTTCTTCGCGGCGGCGCGCGAGGAGGTCGGCGGTGAGTTCGAACTGGCCGTCGATTGCCACGGGCGACTGAGCCCGGCGCTGGCGCACCAGCTGGCCGACGGACTGGCCCCCTACCGGCTGCTCTTCATCGAGGAGCCGATACCGCCCGAGCACGCCGCGGAACTGAGCGCGGTGAGCAGACGTTCGGTCACCCCTATCGCCGCCGGCGAGCGGATGGCGAGTATCCACGAAGTGCGGCCGTTTCTCCAGGCGCAAGCGGTGGCCTACCTGCAGGTCGACTTCGCCAACTGTGGCGGAATCACCTCGGGAAAGAAGATCGCCGCGCTGGCGGAATCTCACCACGTGGGAGTTTGTCCGCACAATCCCAACGGTCCGCTGGCGACCGCGGCCGCCGTTCATCTCTTGGCGGCGATTCCCAACGCCTTCATGCTGGAAACGATTGGGTCGCCTGACGACTGGGAGTTGCAGCGGCGGATGTCTCCCGATTGCCTGACCGCCGCGGACGGCGTCATTCGCGTTCCCGACCGGCCGGGCTTGGGCGTTTCGTTGGCGGACGACGCCGAGCAGCGTTTTCCCTACCAGCCGTTCGCCGGCTGGCGGTGAAGAACTCGCTCCTCACTCCTCGCACGGCAAAACGCCTCGGCCCAAGGCCCGCTGGTCAGGCGGCTTAGTAGTTGTACTCCGCCCGGAAATAAGTCGTGCCGTGCAGAATCAAACTGCCGTTCGAGTCGATATGCTCGACGCCTCGCAGGTCGGCGAAGTAGTACGGGACTTGGTTCGTCGACAGAGCCACGCCGGTCAGTCCCAGCGCTCGGTAGCCGGCGCCGACGTTCCAGCATTCGTTGATCTGGTAGCGGAGTCCCAAATCGATCTCGGCCAACAGAGACACGTCGGTCGTTGACGAATTGACGTCGTAATACTCGCCGTCGTACGGGCTGGCCGCATTGTCGACATACGCCGCTCCGTAATACCCGCCGACGAACGATACGTGCTCGATGCGATTGCCGAAGACGCCGACTTTGACCAAGCCGCTCATCTGCAGTCGCGACGTCACGCACCACTCGGCCATTCCGCCCAGTTGCAGGCCCAGCAGGTGATTGTCGACGTCGACGATGTAGTAGAGCTCGTTGTCAGGGCCGTCGCCAAAGACGGTGTTGGTTTCGTCGCTGGCGTACTCAAAGCCCTCTTTGAACTTGAAGTAGCGCACACCGGCCATCCAACTCAGCCGCATCCGGGGAGCCGCGGGAGTTGTGCGGCACGATTGCGTCGAACCGCAACTAGAGCAGTCGCTCTTGCCGCAATCGGTCGCGCACGATTCACCGAAGATGACATGATGATGCCAGTGATTCAACTCGATGTTGTGGAAGTGGAAGCTGCGTCGCAGACGGTGCCGCTCAGCTCCGTTGAACCAATCGACCACCGCCGCCGGTCCGCCGCCGTCGTCGTAAGTTAGCGAGTCGAAGGCGAGTGACGTGTCCAGGTTGCCGACCATGTCGGCGCCGTAGGCGTTCGCTTCTTCGAGCGCGCCGTTGAGCCCCCAGTAGACTCCTTCGATCGAGCTCGATCCGCAATTCAGGTAGCGGCCGATGCGAATGTCGGCGCCGTGCTCCCAGCCCATCCCAGCATCGCGGCTGCCGAGAATCATGCTGCCAAGGTAATTGTCGTCGTAACTGAACCAGACTTCATTCTCCCAGTCGCGCGTCATCAACAGCGCGCCGGCGGAGGCGTACCAAGGGGATCGCGCCGGCGGCGTCGGTGCGCAATACTCGCCGGTGATTCCTTTCGCCAATTCGCTATCGTAGTCCCACCCCGTCGCGCCGTGTTGAAAGTAGGATGCGGCGGGAGCCGGCTGATGAGCGTGCGGATGCGGATGCGAATGCCCATGTGGCGGCGCGACCGGCGCGTGGGGAACCGGCGCGTGGGGAACCGGCGCGTGCGGAGCCGGCGCGTGCGGAGCCGGTGGGCTCAGATTCGCTGGGGGAGCCGCCGTCGGCATCGGTGGATTGGGGAAGTACGGCGCGGCGTACGGCGCGGGATACGTCGCCACCGAGCCCGGTGCTGGCCGAGCCGCGTACGGTGTCGCGTAGGACGGCTGCGGCGCCGGGATGGCGCGGCGGTAGGGGTTGCCCGCCGCTGGTGCGTACGTCGGCGCAGTCGGCTGCGCTGTCGGTTGGTAGGCCGGCGCGGTTGCGTAGCCAGGCGTCCGCGTCGGAGGCAGCGGATAGGCGTACTGCGCGGAGGCGGAAGAAACAAAACCCGCGAAAGCGATCGCGGCCGAGGGCAGAATTGAGTTGAAGCGTAACAACGCTTGACTCCTTTTCCAGCGTGAACAAATCGTGGGGTGGAGTGCGGGGTGCACCATATTTGTCGAGGTCGCTAGTGCACAATCTGGACGTCCCGCGCAACCGGGCGGTTGGGGCTCTGCAGAAGAAGTGCATCCGCATCGATCACGTTATTCGGTAAACTTTCTCAACTGGAGCCGCTGTTTCTCTTACAGACCGAGCACCGATGAGCAAGCGCGTTTCCCACGGCGCGGATCGGAAACGATCCCAATCTTTATCGGCGCGGCGGGCCGATTCGAGTCTGTTGGACCCCTGGATCGGCCCGGCTCTCAAGTCGGTCTATCACGTCCTGCCGATTCCCCGTTGGTTTCCGCCGGAGGGAATCGTGCTCACCGGCCACCTGCTGGCGCTTGCGGGAGCGGTGGGCTTCGCCTATTCGACGTCGGCGTGGTGGGGCGGTTTGCTGCTCGCGCTGGGCGTTGTCGGGAACCACACGGCCGACTGCATAGACGGCACGCATGCGAGGTCGACGGACCAGTGTCGCAACGGCGGTGAACTGCTCGACCACTTCACCGATCCGCTCTCATTTTCCTACTGGATGGCCGGCTGGGGGATTGCTTGCGACCGGCTGGACCTGGGTATCGCCGCCGTCATTTGCATCTACGCCACCGCCGTGTTGACCAGCATCAAGGCGAAGATGATGGGAGAGTTCACATTGGCGTCGTTCGGTCCGACGGAGTTCAAGACGCTGTTGGCGATTTTTGGGCTGGTGATGGCGGCGCTGGTCGCGGGTGGCGAGCGGGCGCCGATCGCCGCCGGCGAGGTCGCGCTGCGGTTCTTTCAAGTGATGCTCCTCGTGGGCATTGTGCAGTTGGTCGTCAACCTGGTGCTCGCAGTCCGGGAAGTGAACGAGCACGGGGGGTCTCCCGACACCTCCGAATGGGAGACGACCCGCGCGGCGAGCGCCGACGAAGAGACTGAAGAGGGACAACGCGATACTCGCATCGATTGAGTCCGCCTGCGTGCGTGTGTAACTTCTGGAGGGAGTCGCGGCGGCCAACGGACGCCGATGTCGAGAATTCCCAGCGGACCTGAATGACTGGCTGGCGCAATCCGATTTTCACCCTTCCGCGACTCAAGTCGCGCAGGCGACACAGGTTGTCCAGGCGATCAAAGCCGACTCGGAACTCGTCGAGTTGTTTGAGGGCCAGTCCGGCTGGACGCGTTGCATCAATGGGCTCATCGAGCGGCTGGAGAATCCCAATCCCAACGCGCCCCGCAAGCAGAAAAGCCGCCGCCAAGTAGGTCCCGCCTGCCGGGCGGGACATCGCGACGAAGTCGCGACAATCGGCGTTCCATTCAAAACACGGCGGCGATTTGGCTAGTAGGTCCCGCCTGCCGGGCGGGACATCGCGGCGAAGTCGCGACAATCGGCGTTCCACTCGCATTCGGCCTCGGAAGGCACCGTACGATGGCCTTCCAAGGCCGCTGCTGTGAACATGTTTATTTGGGCCCAGCACGGGCCTCTTGCATGATTCGGTAGACGGAGGTATGGCCTCCATCAGGATATTGGTCGCGTTGGG
>JASMLW010000274.1 GCA_030748485.1 Pirellulaceae bacterium | reverse complement strand
GGCGTTCTGGGCGAGCGGGCGGAAATCTTTCTCCGTACCCGACCAAACTCGCAGTACTTGCTTGGACAGGTTGACGTCGGTGGAAAAGACCAAGAGACCTTCGCGATCGAAGATCGCCAGATCACCTTCGTTACGCCGCTTGAGAACTGTAATGAACGTGTCTTCAGCTTCTTCGGTGTCGATTCCGCCGCCGCGGTTTTCGACTTGCTGAATGATTCGATTGACGATCTGTTCGGCGTCTTCGAGATTCTCGCCGACCTGCACCATCAGGATGCCGCGCGGCGGCCCCGTCTCGGAGCCGACCAAGGCGAAACAGAGTTCGCCCTGCGGCAACTGCAGCAAGTCCTCAAGAGGCAGCCCGATCGCCTCTTGGATTTGCTCGTACTGGGCTTTCCCGGAAGCGTACAGCTCACCCAACAGTGGACGCACGCTCTCGTCTTGAAACAACTGACCTGTGCCGGTCTTGTTGAAAGCGGTGATGAGATCTTGGACGTTGTGAACGCGAACGTAGGCGAGCGTCGATTCAGGCAGTAACTTCGGAGCGCTGGGGCGCTCAGCGAACGCCGCCGGGGTGAGGGTGAGCAATGTGACGAGGAGGAGAGCGGCAGCCGAGATTTTTCGCACCTGAGTGATCCTCTCAATGAAGAAATGTGTGTACTTCGGCGAGTACCCGCAAAACCCCCCAACTGTTTCACGATTCGCACCAATTAGGTGGCAATCGCAGTCGGTCCCCAACGGACAACCATGCGGTGGTCCCTTCCAAAGCCTTCCACGGTGACTCAGATTGGACATCGCGCCGGCCGCGACGTCATCTGCTCAGGGTTCGGTCACGCTGTCCGTTGTAGGGCGGCGGCCACCTGGGTGGTTTTTTCCGTTGCAGGTTGTTCGGTTTCGGGCGACAATACGGGGAAGCGGATTGGCATAACCCCACCACCTCAGGAATCTCCGTGTCCGCAGATACGACCGGGCCGATGACCACTCATGGCCGGTTCGTCACGTCCTGAAGGAGACCGTCATGCGACGTCAAGTAATCACCGCTTCCGCAATCGTCATCCTCACCGCCACATCGGCTTCGGCCCAGTTCACCGCCGGCACGAGCCAAGAGAACGCCGTACAAGGCAGCGGCTTGAGCAATCGTTTTCAAACCACGTTCGACCGTTTTCAGACCGGCAGCAGTGACGGTTCCGCCACCGTTGGAGCGACGGCTGCCAGCGTTCCGGGCGTTTTGAATTCAGCCAACAACGCAGCGGGTGGATTTGGCGGCGGCTTCGGCGGCTTCGGCGGCGGCTTTGGACGCGGTGGATTCGGCGGCGGCTTCGGTCGCGGCGGGTTCGGCCAGAATCAGCAACAACAGAACCAGCAGCAGTACATTCGCACCAAGGTCGTTTTGGGTTTCACTCCGAAACTGACCGGCAGCCCGATTGTCGCGTCTCGTTTGAACACCCGTTTCGCGCGTCTCAGCCATCACATCACGGCCGAGCAGCCGATCAATGTAACGATGGAAGGCCGCGTGGCGGTGATCACCGGTATTGTGTCGTCGGAACGAGAGAAGGATTTGCTCGAACAGTTGGCCCAGTTCGAGCCGGGGGTGGACCAGGTGAGAAACGAGATCCAAATTGCGGCCTCGGAATCGCTTCCTGCGCCGCCCGACCTGCCGCCACGCCCGTAAAGTTGGCGCTGCTCAACGAATTGCGGCGAAAGCGATCGTTGACGCCGGGACCCCCCGCGGGCGAAGCCGGAGTTGCTTGGTGCTGTTGTGGCAACTGCGGTTGTACCCCCGGGGCTGTCATCTGCCGCGGTTGTTGACCGCCTAACTGTCGTGGCTGAGCGCTGTATCCCTGTCCGCTCGCTTGTCGCGCGCTCAACTCTTGACCATTGACTTGTCGCTGCACAGCCGCGCGTTTCTCCGCCAGTTCTTTCAGCATCGCGTCGGCGCGATTCTGCGTCGCTTGTTTCTGAGCATCCGTGCGGGCTCGCATCCGATCAGCCATCCGGCGCGGAATGGTGAATTCGGTGTTTCGTCGGGGCGCGTCGGCGAGAGGCCCCTCGTAATGGATTTGGCGGATCGAGCGATCGGCCGGCTCCAGCACATGATTGGGGGCGCGCCCTTCGGGAACGTAGAAACCACGTCGTTGTTCGTCGGTCAGCACGGTCTTGCCGGGCAGGATACTGGATTGAACTTCTCCGCGAAGGAGCTTGCCGCTCGCCGACGAGAAGATGGGGAACAGGCTGATGCGGCGCTGCGGTCCACCGAGCGCTTCCCAGGGGAGCCAGACGCTGTACGAGGCGCCCAGGTCGGTCTCGCTGTAGTGCTGTGTGAACTGTTCCCGCGTGAACACAAATTTGCGGTGCGGCTCGTCGTTCTGCGAAGGAGCGTCGTCGTCGTATCCGTAGACGGTCAGCTGTCCATCAACGGCGATGGGGTTGCTGTTCTTGTCGTAGAAATAGATCCGTCCGCCGAAGCCGCGCACGGGCTTGGCGCCGGCCTGCTTGTAGACGGCGTCCGTCCACATGATGATCATCGACTCGGGTTCGGAGTACTGGCTCTCGTCCGAAACCCAAGGGATCGCGTCGGAGATGTCCATGTCTTTCGCAAAGGGCGAAGCTTTGCAACCCCAACTGGCCGCCAGCGCAATACAAGCCGTCCACATCCATAGCCGCGACATGATCGAGTCCTTCCAATCGTTTCGCCGTAGTTCGACCGCGAACCGTGCGACGGCGGCCGCAATGGGCCGGCGTCACGAGCCAACTAGCGCCGTTGATAATACGAATCGTTGACCGGCGGTGCGGTGTTTTCACCGGTAGCGTAGCTGCCGCCCTGCCCTCGTGCTGGAATTGCACGCGGATCGAGCTGGCGAGTTTGCGCGGGAAGGGTCGGTGCGGCGTTGGGTGAGTTCACCCAAGGTCGCGAGGGTCGAGCAGCTTGCGGTTGGCTCACCCACGGGAGAGATGCGGGCCGCTGGTACTGCCGCGTTGGCGGCGCTGCGGACGGCGCCATGTGGTTGATCGGCCGCACCGAGTTGGCCGGCTGTACGACCGGCAGGCCGGCTCCGGCCGACGTCGGTCTCGGCCGCGCGGCGCGCGGTTCGAGCATGTAGTCGGGTTGCCGGCGGCTGGACGTCGTCGTCGGCTCGATGAAAGGCTTGTTCGGCCGCCGTTCTTCCTCGGGAACGACAAACGGCCTCGGGGGCTCGATCTCATCCGTCGGAGTCAGGTACGGGCGATCCGTCGGGAAGTGAGCGTGCTCCGTGTCAGTCGGACTGGGCGCACCGATCGGATTGGTGTGCGGGAAGATCATCGGGCATTCTTTGGGGCCCCAGACGCCCGGACGACCGTGGCTCAAGCCAACGTCGCCGTGCATCTCGATCACATCCGCCAAGCACCAACTCATCCGCTCCGATTCGGTCATGTTGATCCAATCGACTTGCTCGTCCTCACCCGAGTTGACGATGTGAGGCGTCATGAAGATCAGCAGTTCGGTCCGAAGCTCGCTGTGCGTGTCGAAGCGGAACAAACGCCCGAAGAGTGGCAGGTGAGAGACGAAGGGAACGCCTCGATACGTGTCGCTGCGCTCTTTGGTGATCAGACCGGAGAAGACGATCGTCTGACCCGTTCGAGCGCTCAGCGTCGTGATCGCCGTCGTGTCCGAGAAGATGGGTGAGTTGATGGCGACGCCGTCTTGCACGCCGATCGGGATACCCGCTTCGATCGGGCCGACGGCCGATTTGCTGACTTCCAGGTCCATGACGATCAAGCCGTCGGGTGTGACTCGCGGAATGATTCCCATTCGCAGGCCGACGTCGTCGAGCACAACCGAGTTGATCGTGCCGGTGTTGGTCGCCTGGAAGTCGCTCACTCGCGGAACTCGCTGACCGACCAAGATCGAGGCCGGCACGTTGTTCAACGTCATGATTTGCGGACGGCTGAGCACCTGGATTCTCGAGGATGCTTCGAGAGCTCGAATCAAGACGCTGATCGACTCGTTGCCAGCCGACAACACCATTCCGGGGAAGCCCGAAGCGGCGCTGGAACGGCCCAGGCTGAACGCTGAATACGCTTGGCCGGCAAAAGTCTCTCGCGCCGCCAGTCCGATCGTGTCAGTCCCATTCGCCAGCGCTGAGGGCACGAATCCATAACCGATGGGCGGTGTGACTCCCAAACCTCGGTTGAAGACGAGCGAATCTTGGATACCCAATTCAGCTCCCGTCTCCTCGGCCTCATCCAAGGTGACTTCAGCGATCACGCATTGGATCATCACCATCGGCGGCCGGCGATCGAGGTCGGCGATCACTTCCGAGATCATGTCGTAGAACTGTGGCGTCGCACTGACAATCACGCTGTTGCTGTTGATCTCCGGGACGACGAAGATCTGTTGGTTGATGAACTCGTACTGGCCGATCAACGACGTCTGCTGGCCAACTTGGCCCTGCAAGAGCTGTTGTTGTGAAGTCAGGATCGATTGCAGGGCCGTCGCGACGGCTTCGGCGCCCGCGTTGTTCAAGCGGTAGACCATTGTGCGGCGAGCTCGCAGGTCGTCCTCGTCGAGGCGGACGAGCAGAGCCTCCACCACGGAGAGATCTTCCTTGGAGCCGGACGCGACGATGCTGTTTGACCTCGGTTCCGGGGTGAACCGCAACGGTATCAGCGAGCTTTCACCCGCCGTCTGCTGTTGGATTCCCTGAGCTCCGAAGACGCTGCCGAACGTCTGTCGCAGGGCGCCTTGGGTGCCGGCGGTCACTTGCAAACCAAACAGCTCTTGCAACATGACGGTCAGATTCGTGGCGTCGCCGTAGCGAACCTCGAAGACCTTGATGTGAGCTTCGGCTTCGGGAGTGGTGTCGAGTTGGTCGATCAACGCGGCGATCAACTCCATACTCTTCGCCGGCGCCGTCACGACCAGCGAGTTGGTGTTCTCGTCCGCCGCGATGCTCACTTCGGCGAGAATTCCCGACTCGAGTATCCTGTTGCCGCGACTGTCGACCCGGATCACTTGTACGTTGATTGAGGGACGGCCGCCTTGCGCGCCCTGGTTGCCCTGCTGACCTTGTCCGCCGCCTGGTTGTTGCGTTTGTCCAGCGGCGTTTTGGCCTTGGATGGCGTCGAGCAAAACCTGCTGCAGATCGGGGGCGAGCGCGTTCTTCAGCGGGAAGATCCGCACTTCCATTGTGGCCGGACTCTTGTCGACGTCCAACTCATCGATGATGTCTTCAATCGCCAGCATGTCCCGCGGACTCGCCTGGACCACCAGCGAATTGCTGCGGTAGTCCGAAACGACTGTGACGCGGGTCTGCAAAGTCGTCGGTTGATTGGCCTGCGGCTGCTGTTGCTGCGTGCCGTCGCCGTAGATCGCCTGAATGTGAGCAGCCAGGTCTCCGGACGGGATGTGCTTCAAATGAAAAACGCGAATCGTGGCGTTTGTGTCGGGCTGGTCCAGCTTGGTGATCAAGTCCTTGATCGTATTCAAGTTTTCCTTGGAGCCAATCAACAAGATCGAGTTAGGCCGAGCCAAGGCGACGATGTTGGCCGGACCGAGTCGCGGTTCAAAGGCTTCGTCGTAAATCGGATTGACCAGATTGGCCATCGATTCGCTGTTCACATGGCTGAGCGGAAAGACCTCGACAATCGGCTGAGACTCGGCGGCGGCGGCCTGGATCTGCTCGATGATTTGGCGAACTCGTTCGACGTCCCGGCGGTGGCCGCGAATGATGACAATGCCCAACTCGGCGATGAATTCAATCCGCACGTCGCCGATTAGCCCGATCGCCTCGGGGATTCCATCGGGATCATCGCCGGTGGCGTCGTCGTCCGGCGGTGTCTGGTTGGCTTGGTTGTTGTTTTGATTGTTCTGACCGTCTTGCGCTTGAGGTTGGAAGATCATGTTGACGAAGTCGCCCGGGCGTTGCCCGGGAGCGCGATTTTTAATGGCGCTCATCGTCTGCCCTTGAGCTTGGCTCAACGAAGCCTGCCGCATGAGCGAGACGGCTTGTTGGATCGTCCCCGGATCGGCCTTCTTCATCGCCATCAGCGCCGTTTGCTGCGGGCGCCCTTGCGCGGTGTCCATGGCGTGGACGATGCGTTTCCAATAGTTGGCGATGCCGTCGGCGCCGTGGAACGTGACCATGTTGTTGCGGCGGTCGACTTCGAGAACGACTTGGTCACCCGTCAGTTGCGGCAGTCGGACCTGAGTGATTTCGCCATCGACATGCGTTCCCAATTGGATGCTGTTGCCCCACAGCTGAGCCAAGCGGTTTTCCACGTCGCGCCAAGAGATGTTCGTGAGTTTGTATTCGCGCCCCGGGATTTCCGCGGTGGGCTGTTGGCCGCCCGTCAGTTCGCGGGCGATCTGTTGCTGGACGTTCGGCGTCGCGACGACCAGCACCTGTCCCGTTCGCGCATCCGTCGAGATGCGGACCCCTTCCTCGACCGAAAAGCGACGTTGCAGTTCGTGGGCGACTTGTTCAAGTCGCTGCGGGGCCACCGTGTACGCCTGGACGACCGCCTCGGCGGCCGGAGCCGCCGGTTTCGCGATCGGGCGATCGAGTGAAGTGACAACCTGGGAGGCGATCTGCAGTGATTCGGCGGGACCCTTGACGTAGAGGGCGTTTTCCTTCCGATTCACCAAGATGTCGGTCTTGGCCGAGTTGCCGCCCAGCATGGTTCGCAGCTTGGCCGCAACTTCGCTGGCGTCGGCGTGCGTCACGGGAAAACCGCGATATCCCTCTGGCGCCTGTTGACACATCACGACGGGTACAACAACGGCGGGAGCCACTAACAACAGGGCTGCCGCAATGAGTAGACGTTTCATCGTTTTGGTTTCCCCCCCAAAATCGAGCGCAACGGCCAATGCGCTCGCACTTCACACCGTACGCGCAGAACCCGCTCAGAACGAATCATCGGCACGATCGGTCGTCCAGCTATAACCTTTACAACCCGAAAAGTCGGTTTGCAGACCAGCCGCCGTCGCTGCTGTAAACTCCGCCACGAGCGACAGTTACGGCCGCGCATGAAAAGAGGGCCGCGGATAGCGACCCTCAACTGGCTGATCGTGAATCGGCCTGACCGTTAAGGCGGGTTATTTGGTGCGAGTTTGCGGATCGTGACCCGCGCTGCCTATTCGCCCTACTCGCCCGGGCCGGCCGCCGCGGCGGCGGCTTGAGCCAGGTTATCACCGAGCAAGACGCGCATCACTTTGCCGTCCTCCGACTCGTACATCACATGGCGGCGGTTGATCTGCTTGACGACGCCTTTGACTTGACCGACCGAGAAGGAATCACCCTCGTGCAGTTTGAGGACCTTTCCCTCGTTGCGCACCGACAGCCACACTTGTCGCCGGCCTCGCGAGGAAGTGATGCCCGTCACGAACGCCAGTTGCGCCGTATTGAATTGCGGCGCGACATCGGCGACCCTCGGTTCGACGACCGAGACGGTGATCTTCTTGCTCGTCGTTTGCGATGGAAAGCCGTTGTCCGACACATAGAGCACGAAGACATATTCGCCCAACTTGGTAGGCCGCCAGGAGACGCGTCCCGTTCGTTCGTCTACGCGAGCGTTGGGCAAGTCCTCCAGATCGGCGTCGTAGTAGAGTCGATCCTCTTCCGCGTCGGTGGCCTCTGGCGTCAGAGACAATGATTCACCCATCGGGACGCGGACGGTCGAACTGACGGTCAGCTTCGGAGCTTTGTTCTCGGGCGAGAACGGATTGCGATCTGCGATCGCTTCCAGATACGAATCGAGGCTGGCGAGCTTCACATCACCGATCGGACCGTTCAGACGTTCGCGCTGCGGCGCGCCCGGCAAGGAGAGCGCTTCAATCTGAAATGTCAGCGTGATCAGCTTCTTGTTGGGGATCGGCCGCACCGTGACGTTTCGAAATCGATGCAGATAGTCGACCGAGTAGAACTCGTAGAGGAATTCTGTCAGCTGCCCGACGTTTCCTTTTCCGGTGACGTTGAAGGTGTGCATACTGTAGACGTCTTTGGGGTGACGGCGCTCCGATACGGCGCTGACATTCGGCTCGACCAAACTGACCCGCTCCACGATGTCGTGGAGCCAGTTTTTGTAGACGGTGCGAGCTTCGGAGCGGTCCATGGGCAATGCGCGAGTTTCGAGTTCACGCAGCCGTTCGGCGGCGATTTCGCCTTTCTTAATGACCACATCTTGTTCGCCCTTCTTCTTCTGAGCGGACTGGATCTGAATCTTCAGGAGGCCGAGCTTCTTGACGATGGAGTCGCCGACAAAAACGGCGACGAGGATGATCGCCAAGGTTCCGACGAGTCCCGCTAGTAGCTTTTCTCGATTTTTCATCGTGGGGCTCCTTCACGCGAAAGGCTCACTGTTTTGGCGTCATCCGAATCCTTTAGCGGCTCGTCATCGACAGGTTTTTCGTCAACGGCGTCGCCAGCCCCCTTGTCGCCGCCGTCCGCCTTTGCTTTCTCTTCTTCAGCAGGGGCTTTGACGTTGACCGTTGTGGTGACCCGCCAGCGGTATTTGCCAAATTGTAAGTCGTCTTGGTCGGCGACTTGGGGAACGATTTCGTGCTTATCATCGGTCAGATTGCGTTCCAGCTCACCGATCTTGGGAGCATCGCTGACCAGTCCCTGAACGACCATATGTCCGCCGCCATCGAGTTCCGGAGCGAGCACAAGGCTGGTCACCATGGCGTCATCGGCTGACGGCAATTTCTTCGAAAAATTCCGCAGCTCGTCCAACCAATGGACGTCCGCCTTAATGAACTCCTCAATTTCTTTGAGGTCCGCGGCGTCCTGTTTAGCTCTTTCAGCGCGTTTGGTGTGTAACCTGAATTCTTCCTGGACGCTGGCCAGTTCCTTCTTTCGCGTGTCGAACGTGCTCCACAGCGCGAAGGAGCCAGCGGCCACGATCGCGGCGACTACCGCCAGCCCCAACAAGACGGGTCGTTTGTTGCTCTTCGGCTTGGGCGCTTGCGTTGGGTTGAGGAAATCGAGCCCGTGGCGTTGCTCGGCGGCCGCGTCGACCAGCAATCCGAGCAGCGCCGAGTAGCGTCCGGGGTTTTCTGGTCGATTGGCGGCTTCGACGACGCCGAACGGATCGAAGTAGTTGACGGGCAGTTCCAGGCTTTCCTCGAGCGCCTCCTTCAGGTGGCCCATGTCCGAATCGTCGCCGCAGAGCGTGATCTGCTCGACGCGTTGTCCACCCAGTTGATTTTGAGCGGCCGGTATCGTGCGGCGCACTTCGCCGAGCAGTGCGGTGGCTTGAGCCTTTAGATCGTTGGTTGCCGGACGCCGCACGGTGCGTGCGAACGATGCGCGGCCGTCGACCAGCACGGTCAAGTCGACTTCGTCGGACAACATGTCGACCACGAGTTGGCAGGACGCCTTGTTACCGCCCCGTTGCATCAGTGACGCGGTGGCGAAGGAGCGGAGCACGACATGCTTGACCTGCAATTCGGCCGCTCCGCACCAACTGCGAATCTCGGCCAACAGCTGAGGAGCCAGCGCGGCGGCGAGGACCTGGATACCGTCTTCTTCTCGGTTGAGCGTGACGAAGTCGATGGGGCAGTTTTCGCCGACATTGGAGAACTGACGAGTGGCCTGAAAGCGAACCAGGTCGGGCAATTCCGCGTCGGGGCAGACGGGCACTTTGAACTGCCGCAGCTCGACGCTCGAACGATTTAGCGCGATCAGCGCGTCGGCCCGACCGGCTCCGATCTTTGAGATCGCGCTTTGCAGTTGCGCGTCAAAGTCCGGCGCCTCATCAGCCGCCTCGCCGTCGCCGTCACCGTCGCCGTCACCGTCGACGGCCGCGGAGAGCGGCACGGCATACGTCTCTTCCACGGAAATGTTGCGGCCGCGAGTGCTGCCGATCGCAACGCGGACTTCGCGAGTATCCCACTCGAGAGCGACTAGTTTCGCCATGGCTTCACCTCATGGGTTTCGTTGGGGCGTTGTGGGCTATTGCCCCAACAGGCTGAGACCGAGCACGTCGAGCGGATAACCGCGCCCGAGATGACTCATCTCTTTCCAAAGTAATACCTCGGGGGTGGTTCCGGTAGCGTCAATCACGACTTCGACGCGCGACGAGGCTCCACCCCCCTGGTAATATCCGACTAATTGGGTCCGAAAAACGCTCCCTCGGCCGCAGATGTACGGATTGAGGGCCTTCATCTCTTCCAGCGTCACAATGCCTTCCACCATCAGCCACGTTTCGTAGTAGCGGTTCGCGTCGTCGGCCGACATGGTGGGGTCGCGGGCTTGCATGATCGCGTCGACTATCTCGGGTTCGATTCCAGGGATTCCGAGGAGGATCGCGCGGGGCGCCTGGTTGATGTTGATGCGGCCCGGAATCGGAGCCGTCACCGTCGTGACATTGTCCAGCAACGACGGGAGGTAGATCGCCATCGCGATGGGATTGTCCTCAAACGGCGAAGCGATCACGACCGCATCCTCCTCGCCCTCGAACGTGACCTGCGTCTTGGCTCCGATCAAGTCGAGCACGGCGGAGAACTTGTTGCTGCCGCCGGCGGTCAAGTCGAGATCCCCCGTGACATTCTTCTCGCCGGCCTCGTTGCCGTCGAATGGACCCGCCTGGCGGTAGGCGAGGATGAATGTCGTCCAAGGATCGGGGAAGACGGCGCTGAGTTCTTCTTGAAGCAATTCCAGATCGTCGTTGTTGATATCGATCTTCGGTTCGCCGTTCGCGTTGATCATCGCTTCGGCGCTGTAGAGCGTCAGGTAAGCCGCCCAGCCGCGTTCCAGCGATCCGGTGATGTTGCCTTCGGCGTCTTGCTGGTCCTGCAGCAACAACTGCGAACCCAGCGTGTCGCCAACAAACCCGGACATCTCATTGCCGTCGATGATGGCGTTGCGATTGATGTCGGCTCCGAACAACAACTGCGGAGTGACGCCGCGCACCAACAGCAGATCTTCAATCCGCTGCAACGGTCCATTCGTCGGCGAATAGGGCGGGTCGAGCTGGCTGTAGTGTTCGAGTTCGGCGCCGAAGTCGCGCGGCTCATCGTCCTCGTCCAACCAGTCGAGAATCGCGTCCGCGATGTTTTCGTCCATACCGGGCAACTTGAGCAACAATTCGCGCCCCGATCCTTCCTGCAGACCGTCGAGCCACGTGAGCAGATGGAGATTCACTTTGCTCGATTCGTCGACCAGTCCGTAGCGAACACCGACGACCGTATCGGCCTGATCGATTTCCGGAGCCAATACGGTCACGGAGACTTGCCGAGTACCGGCTTCGCCGGGGACGACGATCACGTTCTGCAGCGAGGTGGCGTTGTTGTAAACACCGCCGGAGTCGATCAGCGTCTGCGGAGGCTGCTGCAAGTAGAGCCTCAACATGGCGACGCCCGAGGCGACGGCGGCTTGCGTCTGGATCTGATCGCCGCGATGCAGCGACCCCTCGTAGTGAGTGATCATCAACTCACTAAAGGTGTAGGCCGCGAACGTCAGGATCACAACGACAACGAGCACGATGATCAGCACCAGCGCGGACCGTCGGCGAGCGGCCTGTCGCCGCGCCGCGCGACGTCGTCGTTCGCGTTGTTCTCGCTGATTCGTCACAGCTCTAGAGCCCCAGTTCGCTGAAGTCTTCGGTCTCTTCCGCCGGTTCGAGCTTGGCGGTCGGCAGGCGCATCAACTTGCGGTAGAACGTCAATTGGTCTTCGTCGACCGGCTCGCTCGACGCGCCGGGGAGAAAGCCGACACCAGCCTGAATCTTGCGGACGTCGCGGACACCGATCACGATTTCGATCGCCATCGGCAAGCCGCCCATCTGTTCGCTGTCCCATTCCAACAACCACTGGAGCCCGTCGAAGTACCGGAACTCGATCGAGACAACTTCGGGCGCGATGATCTTGCCGGCGGACTGCAGGCTGGCGACATTCCCCGAGTAGGACGCGTACTGGCTCACCGCGCGATCCAATTCGCGCCGGACGAGCCCGCCGGTCGCCTGGCTGAAGGGGTCTTCCGCCCCGGTCGTCGTCCCATCCGGCTGGATGTAGTAGGCGATCGTTTTCACGGCGCTGGGAATGTCGACGAGTTCACCAAAGTCGGCGGGCTGCACGCGAAAATACTCGTCAAAGCGAGGCAACCGCGAGGCGTCGATCTGCAACTCGTATTGATTTCCGTACAAACCCGGCGTGATGGGCACAGTCGTCGAGCCGGCGATGTCGGTCGTGCTCATCGAGTCTGTAATCTCACCGGTCAGGTCGCCAATGTCGCCAATTGTCGAACTTGTACTACCGGTTGGCTCGGAGCTGCTGGACCCGCTCCCGCTCCCGCCCCCGCTGCCGCCCGACTCGCCTCCATCCTGATCGCCACTTTCGCCACTCGCAGCGCCGCCAAGTGCGCCGCCGAGCGCCGATTGGGCCGCATTGGCGGCCAGACTCTCCAGTGCGGAGAGGTCGGGCTCGTAAGGGACAAAGCAGCGCCGCAGGTCGCCGGAGATGATATCCAGCGAGGCCCGAGCGACTTGAGATTGCTCGATGAAGTTGCGCCGCGCGTCGAGCGTA
>JASMLW010000273.1 GCA_030748485.1 Pirellulaceae bacterium | reverse complement strand
AAATGGCCTTGATCACATCGCCCGCCGGCAATGACTCGCCCGCGATCGTGATCGCCCCGGAAAGCGCCCGGTCGACGCCGAATAGACATCGCAATAGCTCCGTGCGACCCGCTCCAACCAGACCCGCCAGGCCGACAATTTCACCCGCGCGAAGCTGCAAACTGACCGAGTTATGGGGCCAGGCCGGCGTCACCACGTCGCTGACGTCGAACACGATGTCACCCGGTGTGTGCGGTTGGCGAGCGTAGAATTGCGACACGTCGCGGCCGACCATCAACTTCACCATGGCGTCGTGGTTTGTCTCCTCGCGACTCAACTCCCCCGCGTTCTCGCCGTCGCGCAACACGACGACTCGATCGGCTAGTTGCTTGACCTCTCCCAATCGATGCGAGATGTAAATGATGCTAACGCCCCGCTCGCGCAGATCGCGGACGACGCGAAATAACGATTCGGTCTCCTTCGTCGACAAACTCGATGTCGGCTCGTCCATGATCAAGATGCGAGCGTTGACGGACATCGCCTTCACAATCTCAACCATCTGTTGCTTGCCGATCGGCAAGGTGCTGACGATTGTGTCCGGGGAAACGTCCAACCCGATGGCGTCCAAATGGACCCGCGATTCGCGGCGGATCCGGTCGCGGTCGATCAAACCGAGCCGACGCGGCTCACGGCCGAGAAAGACGTTGGCGCCGACATCCAGGTTGTCGGCCATATTCAACTCTTGATGGATCAGCGATACGCCCAGCGCCAGGGCGGTGTGCACCGAATCGATGTGCGCGTGGTCGCCGTCGATCACCAGTTGTCCCGAGTCGGGAGGCTGCACCCCCGCCAGGATCTTCATCAACGTGCTCTTGCCCGCGCCGTTTTCGCCGATCAGCGCCAGAACCTCCCCCGCCGCCAATTCCAGACTCACATTGTGCAGCGCCCGAACACCCGGAAACCGCTTGCAGATGTTGGTGACTTTGAGAAGAGGAGCTGACATCGCATGGCCGGGAAAGGTCCGTGGAGCGAACCTCCGATCGTAATCGGGATCAGCCACCATGGCGAGCAGGCGCACCGGCGAATCGTCACCGCCGCGAAATCGTCACCGCGCGAGCGGTGGGCCGAGGTAAACTCGACCCGATCCCCGACTACTCGCCCTTGAGCGAGCGCAACTTGGCCCAGAACTGGTCGACGTTTTCTTTGGTAATGACGCGCGCTTCGATGTCGATGAACTTGCTCTCCGGTATCGCCGAATTGTCGCCTTGGAGGATCGCCGTCAACACCTCGACCGATTGGTAGCCGTATTCGTACGGGTTTTGCACGACCGTTCCCACGCACGTTCCATCCTTGATCGCCTGCAGCGTCAGCTCGTTCTCGTCAAAGCCGATCAATTGGATCTTGCCGAGCTTGCCGGCCTGCTCGAGCGCCGAGTACATCGCGGGCGGGTTGTACTCGAACAGTCCCACCATGGCGTTCATGTCGGGATACGCGTTGATCGCGTCGGCCGCCTTGCTCTTCGCCACGGTCGCATCGCCGCCGTCAGTGATCGTTCCCATGATCGTGTACTTGTCGCCCTTGATGCTCTCCTCGGGCGGATCGAAGCGTCCCGGATCCCGCTCCCGATCCAGCAACTCGTCAATGACGCCCTGCCGGCGGTGCTTCGAGTTGTCCTGTTCGAGACGCCCGATGAAAATCATCACATTGCCCCCGTCCGGCAACCCCTTCTTCACCAACTCGCCCACCTTGCGGCCGGCTTTGTAATTGTCCATGCCGATGTACATCAGGCGGTTCGACTCCGGGGCGTCCGAGTCGTGCGTGATGAACGGGATCTTGTCTCCCACTGCGTTGAGAAAATCCGTCTGGTTGACGGCGTCGAGCGGGCTGATGGCGATCCCCTGGACGCCGCGCGCCAGCAAGTCCTCGATGATTCGCTTTTGGATCTCGACGCTCGGCGTCTCCGGCATCTTCACATCGACCGTAACTTCCAAATCCTTCTCCGCGTCGCGACAACCGGCCGCCGCGATGTTCCAAAACTCGGCAACCTGATTCGTCACAAACGCCACGTGGATCTTCTTGCCGGTCTCCGCCGCGGCCCCCGTCGAACCGCCCGAATCACCGCCGCCGCCGGAATCACCGCCACCGCCCGAATCGCCGCCGCCGCCCGAATCGCCGCCCCCGGAGGCCCCACCGCCGCCGGAGGCCCCACTGCCGCTGGCGCCGCCGCCGCCGGTCGTTCCGCCCGAGTCTGATCCGCAACCGATGGAAAATAGTCCAAGCGCGAAGAGAAGAGGGAATGTGGCCGCCCACTGATAAGCGTTGATTCTGCGCATGATGGGAACAATCCTTCCATCCGAGGGTCTTTTTGAGACGTTGACGACCGCCGAGTCTTAGCCCGGGACCAGCTGAAAGCGGCCGCTACGAGAGTTGACACAGCCGGTGATTGTAGGCGTCGCCTTGACGAGTCGCAATGATTGCCCGCGCCGGCAGTCGCGAGTTGAGCCAAAGAAAAACGGCCCGCCTTCATCGATGAGACGAACCGTTCTTTTGATCAGTCGATTTGTCGCAGCAGCGACCAGTGCCGGCAGGACGAATGGTTCGAGTTGGCGCGTCGTGGACTTGGCCAAAACCCTTGCTCGCCAGTTGGGAACGGGACTTCAGGCGAAGTCCACGCCCCGCATCCAAAACCTGACAGACTATTAGGTTGTTTGCGAATCGCCCTCGTCGCCGTCGTCCGCGTCGACGGCGCCGCCATCGTCCGCGCCCGCATCGCCCTCGCCCGCCTCAGCGGCTGGCTGAGGTAGAGGTGTCGTCTCTTTAGGTCCACATCCAATGGCGAACGGAATGCTCAAACTCACAGTCGCAACCAAGGCAAACAACCACAGACGTTTCATCTCTCTCTCCTATCAAGGCTCTATTCCCAGGGGAAACAGTCGATTCTAGCCCCGCCCCTGGCCACCAACAAGGTGCGGCGACCGGGCCTCCGTCGGTAAGAATAGGAAATATAAGAAAAATAGAGAGGGTCGAGGCGACCTTCAATCCGATACCCCAATTAACCCACATATCCCAAACACATCATTTCCTCTGCTTGCCTCCCATGCTGGTCACCCACCCAGACGCCCAACTCGCCCACCAGTCGGTCCGCTGTGTCGACAACTGGACGCTCACCGAACTCATCCATCGCGGGCGGTACGCCGAGCTCCATCGAGCTCGACCGGCGACCCAGCCGGCGGCCGGGCCGGCCGACTACGTTTTGAAGCAGCCGGTCACCGGTTTAGCCGCCACGATTGGCCGCGAATTGTTGCGTCGCGAGAGCGCCGCGGCGGCGGCGGTCGCCGACCCCCACGTGATTACCGTGCTGCAATTCGCCGATCGCCACGACTCGACCTACCTCGTCACCCCCTTCCTACCCGGTCGCACGGTCGACCGGCTTTGCCGTGTCGGGCCGTTGCCCGAGGCGGTGGCGTGCTGGATCGGTCGGCAAGCGGCCGAGGGGCTCGCCTCACTGCACGCGGCCGGCTGGTCTCACGGGGACGTCAAACCGTTGAATCTTCTGGTCAACAGCGACGGCCACACAACCCTTCTCGACCTCGGCTTCGCGAGTCGGCTGGGCGAGCAGCGCGGCGACATCTGGCTCGGCACTCCGCGATACGCGGCGCCGGAGGTGTTCGCTTCCGCCCACGTCGCGGCGGCTGCGGACATCTACAGCTTAGGCTGCGTGCTCTACGAACAGCTCACAGGAGCGGCTCCGTTCACAGCAGAGAACGCCGAGGAGCTGGCGATCGCGCACCGCGAACGTTCGCCACGGAGCATTGACAGCCAACGACTGGACGTTTCCCGCGACGCCGCAGCGCTGGTGGATCGGATGCTGTCCAAGTTGCCGTCGGATCGTCCGGCGGCGGCGGAAGTGGTCGATCAGCTGTATCGACTCGAGCTGGATGCGCTGAGCGCCGTGTAGCGTCCCGACGAACGCGGCTCAGAATGAAAAGGGCAACCGGCGGTAGCTGAGGTCGAGCAGGTCGACCGGATGGGCGACGGCAAGTCGCTCACCATCCATTCGCGCTTGCCGGGCGATTTGCAGCAGGCATCCCGCGTTGGCGGTGACGACGACCCGCGCGGCGGTCGCACGAATGTTGTCGAGTTTGCGTCGGCCGAGCCGTTCGGCCATTTCCGGTTCGGTGAGATTGTACGTGCCGGCGGCGCCGCAGCAGAGTTCCGACTCGGGCAACTCAACCAACTCCAGTCCCGGGATCTTGGCGAGCAACCGGCGCGGTGCGGCGCGGATTTGTTGGGCGTGAGCCAAGTGGCATGCGTCGTGGTAGGTCGCCTTGAGACGCAACTCTCCGGGCGGATCGACGATCCCCAGTTCATCCAGAAACTCGGTAATGTCCTTGGTCTTGGCGGCGAACTCCTCGCGACACCGCCGCGCCTCGTCCGCGCCTTCGGTGGGCCAATGATGCCCGTATTCTTTGAGCATGGAGCCGCAGCCGGCCACATTGACGATCACCGCATCCACATCCTCGGTTCGAAAGGCGGTCGCGTTGCGGTCGGCCAGTTCGCGGGCCGGCTCACTGCTGCCGGCGTGAAAGTGAATGGCCCCGCAGCACGCTTGATTGGCCGGCACGATCACGTCACAGCCGTTCTCTTGCAGCACGCGGGCGGTGGCCCAGTTGGTCTCTCGGAACATCGCGTCGGCCACGCAACCGGTGAACAGCGCCACACGAGCTCGCCGTTGTCCCTTCGCCGGTAGCTGTCCCGGCAGCGGTGACGGTTGTTTCTTCAGCCGCGGCAGCAGCGTCGCCAGTCTCCCCACTCGCGACGGCAACCACTTCCACAAACCTGTATCGACCAGCAAGCGGTCCGCGCGAATCAGCTGCGCGAGGCGGGCGGGAGCGAGCAGTTTCTCCAGCAGCTGTCGATTGGGAAACATCCAAAACAGCACCCACCGGTGAAACCAATCGTCCGTCTTCCGGCGGTCTTCCGCGCTCGACTCCATCGCCACGCGAAACGGCTCGATCAATCGACCGTACTGGACGCCGGAAGGACACGCTGACTCACAAGCGCGGCAATCCAGGCAGAGTTCCAAGTGGCGGCGGATCTCGGTCGTCAGACCGGCGCGGCCATCGGTGACGCCGCGCATCAGATAGATGCGACCCCGCGGGCTGTCATTTTCGTTTCCCAGTTCGGCGTACGTCGGGCAGGCCGCTGTGCACAAACCGCAGTGGACGCAATCGAGGAATCGCTCGTAGTCGATCGACTCACCCGGGTTGGCGGGAGCAGGCGTATGGCGATGAGAACTCATATCTCCTCACGTTTCCGTCAGAACGCGGGCGCGTAGTCGTTGTAAACAAAGCGCCGCGGATTGAGTACGCAGTGCGGATCGAACTGACGTTTGACGTCGGTCATGAGATCGTAGGGCGCGTGCGTTTCGCCCCACACGCTGCGCC
Organism: Pirellulaceae bacterium; assembly: GCA_030748485.1. Classification (GTDB taxonomy): domain Bacteria; phylum Planctomycetota; class Planctomycetia; order Pirellulales; family Pirellulaceae; genus JASMLW01. Next base: position 10,449 of record JASMLW010000273.1, on the reverse strand, counting down.
GCGTCGACTCGACCCCGCTCCGGTTGGATAGCACGACGATCGCGCCGTCGGCGCGGGCCGCCGTCGGTTGCAGCCGAGCGACGAGTGTGCGGGAGAGTCCTTCGGCCGGAAACTCCGAGAACCTCACAAAGACAATTCCGCTGCCGGCGTGGCTGAGCACGGCGGCTCCGGGATCGATCTCCAGCGCGGCGTCGACGAACCGGGTAACTCCGCTGGGACGCACGGTGGCCTTGAGCACGAGCGGAGCCTCCACCGCGGGAAACTCGGTCCACAGTCGCAGCGCGTCGCTCGCCAGCGTTTCGTCGCCTTCGACAGGGGCCAGCCCGACGCTGCGCCACTCGGACTGGAGCTGCCGCACCTGCCAATCGACTTCCGCCGCCGAGCCCTCGAACAGCGCCGCGACCCCTCCCGCACCGACAGCCAAGTCCAGCGATTCGATCGCCGAGCCGTTGTAGGCCTCGACCGCCACCGGCGTTGTTAACGTCTTGCTCAAACAGGCCAGCGCTTGCTCGGCGTCTTCCCACTTCTCCACCGCAGCCGAGACGATTCCGCGGCTGGGATTGAGCGGGCGCACCTTGAGCGTCACCTGGGTGATCACAGCCAGCGTGCCCATCGAACCGGTGAGCAGTTTGCAAAAGTCGTAGCCGGCCACATTCTTCACGACGCGACCGCCGCCTTTGAACTCCACTCCACGGCCGTCGACCGCCGAGACACCGATGACGTAATCGCGGACGGCTCCCATACCGTACCGGCGGGGACCATTGAAGTTCGTGGCCACGACGCCGCCCAGCGTAGCTTGGTCCGAGTGGGGCGCGTCGACGGGAAACTGCTGCCCTTCGGCGGCGAGCGCCGCGGACAGCTCACCCATCGTGACTCCCGCTTCGGCGGTGATCGTCATGTCGCGAACCGGGTAGTCGACAATCCGCGACATCCCGCGCAGCAGGACGCCCGTTCCATCAACTTGGGCGGGCAAGCCAAAATCCAGGCTCGTGCCGCCGCCGATCGGATAGACGGCCGAGCCGCGGTCGCGGGCGCCGCGAATGGCGGAGGCCACGTCGTCGCTGCTTTGAACCTCGATCGATTCGGTCAACGGCAGGGATGCGATCGTGTCTACCATGTCAGCGGCTCCGGCCGCGAAAGTTCAGTTTCGAATCAGCTACATCGCCGCGCGACGGCCAGGGTGTTTCTGTTCCATTGAACACGCGCCGGCCGTCGGCAACATCTTCCCGGGACTGAGCCGATTAGTTGGATTGAATCCGGCGCGGAGTCGCGCCATCACATCCAAGTCGTCGGGCGAAAACATCTTGTTCATGAAGCCGATCTTCTCGACGCCGATCCCGTGCTCGCCGGTCACGCTGCCGCCGCGGGCGAGGCACTCGTCAAGGATCTCCTCGCTCGCCTCCAACACGCGTCGTATCTGAGCCGGGTCGCGTTCATCGAACAACAAGATCGGATGCAGGTTGCCGTCGCCGGCGTGAAAAACATTGACGATGCGGAGTTCGTACTTGACGCCGATTTCGGTGATCCGCTGGAGCATTTGCGGCAGCTGCGTGCGGGGGACGACGCCGTCTTGCGTGCAGTAGCTGGGGCTGAGTCGGCCGATGGCTCCGAAAGCTTGCTTGCGAGCCTTCCAGAGTCGAGCGCGCTCGGCGTCGTCGGCGGCCATCCGCACCTCGCGAGCTCCACACGTCTCGCAGAGTTGGATGATCTGATCGCGCTGCTCGTCCAACCCCGCCTCCAAGCCGTCGACTTCGATCAGGAGGATCGCCTTTGCGTCGAGCGGAAAACCAAAAGCGAACGCTTGCTCGAGCGCGACGAGAATCCCGTCGTCCAACATCTCCAGCGCGGCCGGCACGATCCCCGCGCCGATGATCTCGCTGATCGAATTGGTGGCGTCGTCGACGGAATCAAAAACGCCGAGCATCGTGCGGTAGCCCTGCGGATCGCGCGTCAACCGAACCCAGACTCGCGTGACGATCGCCAGCGTGCCCTCGCTGCCGACAATCGCTCCGACTAAGTCCAAACCGGGAGCGTCCTCCGCCGGTCCGCCGATGCGAACAACTCGGCCGTCCGCCAGCACGGCTTCAACTCCCAGCACGTGATTCACGGTGACACCGTACTTCAACGTGTGCGGGCCGCCCGAGTTCGTCGCCACGTTTCCGCCAATCGTACACGCGCCCTGGCTGGAGGGGTCGGGCGCGTAATGAAATCCAGTACCGCCGAGCGCCTGGGTCAACCAGACGTTGACGACGCCCGGCTGCACAATCGCGAAGCGGTCGCGGAGGTTGATCTCCAGAATCTGCTTCATACGGGTCAGCACGATCATCACGCCGCCGCCGACGGGCAGGCAACCACCCGCCAGACTGGTCCCCGCGCCGCGCGGTACGAATGGCAAATCCGCCTCATTGCAAACCCGCACGATCGCCGCGACTTGCTCCGTGCTCGTCGGAAAAACGACGACGTCGGGACTGTTCTTGTCGATGACAAACCCGTCGCACTCGTAGACCATCAAATCCGTTTGGGCGGCCAGCACGCCGTCGACGCCGACAATCTTGCGGAACTGCTGAACGATAGTGGGAGGAATGACGGTTGACATCTGGCGAACAGTGACTGAGGCGGCGAGCTCGGAAAAACGAGGCGTGTATTATAGAGGCCGCCATTCCGCCCGCCAGATTACTGAACGACATCGCGTGGACGTTTGTCGTCTCGCTCATGGGAGGTGTTTCAGCAGCGGGAGCGAATTGGGGGAATCAGAGCGACCTAAGTGGCAAACTGCGATTCGCGAGTCCACCCTTTTCCACTAAACTTCCCCTATCTGGCCGAAACGGAGGCTCGCCCCATGGCTTTCAAACCTCGCTCGACTTTCCGCACTTTCTCGATTCTCTGCGTACTGTTGTCGTGTTCGATGACAACATCGCGCGGCGACGACGGTGAACAGCCCGATCAGCAACGCGAGGCCGAGCTGAAGCAGTTGCGCAACGAAGTTCGGCAACTGCGCGTCTTGCTGCGTCAGGCAATCGAGCGGCTGGAGTCGATCGATCGAAAAATCGCTCTCCGCGAGCCGGAAAAAGTGACGGCGAAGTCCAACAGCGACGAAGAAATCGCGACTCGCGTCGTCCAACACCTGCGCGCGCTCAAGCAAGCCAACGAGCTGCACGGCTACAACCTCGAAATCACCGTCGACGACGCCGTCGTCGAGATTTCCGGATTTGTCGACACCGACGACGAACACGACCTGGTCATCGAAACCGTGCGGCGGACCCCAGGTGTTCGCGTGGTGATGAACCGTCTTCGCATCCGGCCTCAGCCGGCGCCGGTGAAGGCGCCCATCGGTTTCGCTCCACAGCAGATTCAAACGCTGCTACAGGATTTGAAACCTGACGACTCAGTCTTGAGGCAGAGGATCGATGAAGGGATGCAGCTGGACGCGCTGCAGCATCAGATTCGTTGGGGGAAAGGCGGCTCTCCCGTGCCGCTGCGCGTTCGCCCACTCCAGCGTCGCTGACACAACGCCAGCCCGCCGCGCAAGCAAGATACAAGCAAGATACAAGCAAGATAGTTGGCAGTCGCAAGGTCGGCCGGCGGCGCGCCATTGTCAAATCCGGCGGCAAATCGAACGATGCGGCGTTGCGCCCTCCCGTTCACCCATTGAGTGGGAACCCCAGACGGCCAGAGTTTGGCTGTCGACCATCGGTTGCGGTTATAATCGTTCGCGCACGATCCGATTCGGTTCGCGGTTCTTATCGATCGCAGAAAGGAACGAAAAAGTGAGATTCGCCCGGAGATTATTGGTCGGAGTCGTTCTGATCAGCGCAGTTGCCGGCGCCTCGTTAACGGCCTTCAGCTGGGAAGATCCCTACCGCAAATGGACGGACAAGTCGGGAAAATTCTCGGTCCAAGCCAAATTCGTTGAGTTCACGGGCGGCCGAGTCGTGCTTGAGCGCGAGGACGGAAGCAAGGTTCGCGTTTCGATGCAGCAGTTGAGCGACGGCGATCGCCAGTTCGTTCGCGCGGCGCTGGCCGCGCGGAGGAACGAGTCGGTCGAGCCAAAGAGCGTCGCGGCAAAACCGGCAGCTCGTCCGGCCGGCGTGGCGGCGGGCGACTGGCCCGAATGGCGCGGGCCCCGCCGCGATGGTGTGAGCGACGAAAAAGGGCTGCTCGACAACTGGCAGGAAACAGCCCCTTCGCTGGCTTGGCGATCGCGGGGCTTCGGCGGTGGTTACTCAAGCGTTTCGATCGCTAACGGGTTGATCTATAGCATGGGGCGGATTCAAGGCGCCACGGCGCTGGTCGCGGCCAGCGCTACCGACGGCGCAGTGCGCTGGACGCTGCCGATTCGACCTGGCGGCAAGGACCCGAACTGCACGCCGACGGTGGCCGGCGGACGGGTCTACGGAGTCACGATCGAGGGCGACTTGGTGTGCGCCGACGCGCAGTCGGGAAAACAGATCTGGAAAGTCAACTACGGTCAAGATTTCGGCGGGCGGATGATGTCGACGTGGGGTTATAGCGAGTCGCCTTTGGTCGATGGCGACCGAGAGATCTGCACGCCCGGGTCGCGGCGAGCCGCATTGGCGGCGCTCGACGCGGCGACGGGTCGAACGATTTGGACGACCCCCATGCAAGCCATTGGCGGAGCCGGTAAAGATGGAGCCGGCTACTCGTCCGTCGTTGTCAGCAACGGCGGCGGCGTCAAGCAGTACGTGCAACTGGTGGGCCGCGGAGTGATCGGCGTCGACGCGCAATCCGGAGCGATGCTGTGGGGTTACAACCGAGTCGCCAACGGTACGGCCAACGTGCCGACGCCGATCGTCAAGGGTGACTACGTTTTCTGTTCCAGCGGCTATGGAGACGGCGGCTCGGCCCTGTTGCAGTTGTCCAAAGGCGGCGGCGGGCGCGTGCAGGCGCGCGAGGTCTACTACATGTCGGCTCGACAAACTCAAAACCACCATGGCGGCATGATTCTCGTGGGGGACCACGTCTACATGGGGCACGGCCACAACAACGGGTTTCCGCTTTGCATCGATCTGCGTAGCGGCCGCGATGTCTGGCGTCCCGGTCGCGGGCCCGGCAGCGGCTCGGCCGCCATCACCTGCGCCGATGGGCATCTCTACTTTCGCTATGAGAACGGCGTGATGGCGCTGATCGAAGCGACGCCCGCCGAGTACCGCTTGAAAGGCACTTTTCGAATCGCCTCGAACAACGGCCGCAGTTGGCCCCACCCGGTTATCGCCGGCGGCAAGTTGTATCTCCGCGATCAGGACGAACTGCTCTGCTACAACGTCAACGCCGAGTAGCGCCGACGGTTGTGAAGTGAAGTCCGTTCTCCCAGACCGACAATCGACGCGACCTCGAAACAGCCGCCTCCGATTGTCCGTCAGTCGCTGTTTTTCACTCGCACGTAGTTCACCCGCGGCAAGGGACCGCGGGGCCCGTAGATCGCGGCTCCGTCGACGCGGAACCAACCGGCCAGCGACACGCCATCACAGCGGGCGACGTAGGCGATGCGACCGCTATCGGAAATCGCGTAGATGCCCTTCGCCAGACTCCCGGCGCCCTTTTGCCAAATAAACCCGACCTCGACTTCACCGTCTTTCGCAAATCGCGCCGGGCAACGATCGCCGTCGTCCGATTCCCAAGAGCCGATGGGGAGCCCGTCCGACCGGCCGCCGTAAGTCCACTTCGTCTCGGTCTTGAAGCGAGCGATGTAGTCGTCCAGCTCTTGGCGAGTTCGCGGGGCGTCATCCGTTCCGTCGATCTCCGCGCTCCCCTCCGCCGCGTTCTCCACCTCCTCAGGCGGCGGACTGAGAGATTGAAAATCGTCCGCCGACGTGGCCATCCCGCGGTCCTCGGAATGCCAGCGCACGAGGGGATCTTCATCTCCTCGCGGCCCACCCTCCGATATCGAGGACGCCACCGAATTGAACGCGGATGACGGCTTTTCCCCGCAACCCACAAAAACAGGTCCCAGCAATACGACCAGCCCGATCCCAATCCAAGCTCTCATCCGATGGACTCCTTTAGTGCTCGTCCGTGCTCGTCCGTGTTCTTCAGTCTCCTGCAGTCTCCTGCAGTCTCCTGCAGTCTCATGCTCTGGAGCTGACATGTCGAGTTCAATTCGTACATCGCCTCGAATAAAGTCGCCTTTCTCACGCCAGGCGACTCGCGGCCCCTACGGTATCGGCTCCTCGACCGAATGTTCGATCCGCGCGTTGGGCATCGCTTGAATCAACTCGCTGACTCCGACGACGGTGAGATCGGTGTTCTCGACATTCAACCGTTCCAACGAGCGCAAGGGCGTGATGTGCTGCATGCCATCGTCGCCGATTTCGGTGCCGTTCAGATTCAAGTGCTTGAGACTGACAATCGGTGTGAGATGCTTGAGCCCTTCGTTGCTGATTCCCGTTCCCGCCAGCCAGAGTTTCTCGAGCTGAGGCAGCTCTTTGAGCCGCGCGACGCCCTTGTCCGTGATCGGCGCGTTGAGCACAAGGACTTCTCGCAGTCGGATCAGAGCGGCGAGCGACAACAGCGCTTCGTCGTCCACCGTGGTGTCGATCAGACTCACTCGCTCCAGCAACGGGAGATCGCCAAAATACTTCAGCGCGTCGGGACTGAACCGATCGCCTGAGAACGACACTTGCACGATCCGGCGGTGCCGAAACGCAGCCGAACCGCCGAACTGTTCCAGCTTCACGGCGATCGCCTCCTCGCGGCGGATGCGGTCGTAGCGGATGCCCATCCAGCCCAACAGCAGCGCGAAGATGACGGCGACGACGATCAACGTGCGGAGACTAAAGCGGGGCCATGTCGGCATCGGGAGCCACTCGCGGTAAGGCGCTGTTGCGCGGCGGGTCGGCGAGAATCGCCAGCGATGAAACCAACTGTGCCTGGGGTCTGCCTGTCCAGTTCCGGCGCCACCCGCCACTCCCGGTTTCACGTTGATCAAGATACCAGATGACGGCCCTCCTCACACTAGCTCCGCCCAAATCGGCTCCGCCGAATCGTCGCCGGAGGGCGAGCTCTTGCGGCGCTGAACGCGGAAGACGAGCATTCCGAGAAACGCGGCGATCGCCACTTCCAAGAAGGTGACCAGCGCCGAACTCTCCAGCCCAAACTCGCCGCCAGTCATCCATTCGGGAGCATGTATCTTGTTCGTCACCTCCCAAACGCCCGCCACGCGAATTCCGCTGATCGGCAACCCGAACAGCAGGCCCTGCGCCGCGTTCCAACCAAAGTGCATCGCGGTGGGAAACCACAACTCGTCGCTCAACTGGTACGCCAGCGCCAGCACGACGCCCGCGCCCATCAGGTTCAGCGAAGCCCACGGGCTGGTCCAAACGTGTGGGTTGAATGAATGGAGCAGCCAAAAAGCGATCGACGTCACGATCAACCCCGCGACGGGCCGACCTTCGTCGAGAAAGTTGCGGTACAAGTATCCGCGAAACAAGAACTCTTCGTAAAACGCCATCAGCACCAAACCGCCGCAGATCAACGCCGAAATCCAGGTCAGCCCGGATCGTTCGATCGCGACATTTCCCGTCAAAAACAACTGACCGACGACCGCCGCGATGGGAGCCGCTCCAGCAACGAGCCCGACACCGATCCAACCGACTCGCCGGGCGTCGAGCCGAACGAATCCCATCGATGCGAACGACCGGCGATCTATCCACCTTCGTTGCACGTAGACGATCGCCATCGTCGCCGCCAACATCGCCGGCGCCACGGCGATCGTCAGCAATAGCAACCCTTGCTGATTTGACGACTGAAGAAAACTGCGCGCCCATTCCTCTCCACTGGCGGCCAGTCCCACAATGACAACCGCGACTGGGATCGAGACGATGACATGAATAAAGACCATCCCCACCAAACAGAGGACGATCCGAGCCCAGAGCGGCAAAGCCGCTGCTGAAGTTCGATTCTCGATGGCAGTCGAGTCCTTCATCGCGATGACATCTCGGACATCTCGGACATCTCGGACATCTCGTCCCGGCTCGCGCCGTCAATGTTTGGTCAAATCGAGCGTCACGGTGCGCTGCGGACGTTCGTCTATCGCGAGGCTGGGAACGGCCGTCGCCAACGTGATGTCCATCGTCGATCCGCGGTTCTGGTCGAGAGCCCGCAGGAACTCGTTCGGCGAGAGGTCCGTGACAATGACGTCGCCGAGCTTGGCTCCAGCTTGGGCGAGTGGGCTGCCGTTGCGCAACAGTCGCAACTGCCAGAGACGGCTTTGCTTTCCAGGATCCCGTCTCACGAACGTCGTCTGGGCCTCAAATCCCAAACGGGTTTCCAACCGCACTTCCAAGTAGCGCGCGTAGATGAGTTGGAAGGAGAGTTGCGAAACGGCGGCGATGGCGCCCACCACAACCATCACCGTAAAGAATCCCATCGCCCCATTCGACGTTCGCTGCTCAAATCGCAATCCAATGCCGACGCGGCCGCGAAAACGCTCCAGCTCCCCCCAACACGCCACGACGAACATCATGAACGCAAACAGCACGATCCCGCCCATCACGCCGGCGAGCCCGAAGCGACCGATGAGCGCAAACTGCGCCGCCAACACGGCCGTCATCACCATCAACCGCTGAATGCTGAACCGCAGTAATGGTTCGGGAACGGGTTCGGCGGAGAAGACGTCGTCGCCACCCGATGGATTTGGCGGGGAGGCGCTCGGCGTTGTCGACAGTTCCAACTCGGACGAATCGCTCATCGAAACCTCAGCAGAGGTGAAATTTCAGCGTTATTCGCCATTGGGTGGGGGATCTTTCCGACTTGGCTCGGCGGCGTGGCAAGCGAATTTGTCGCGAATACTCTTCAATTCCTTCCAAATCGGCTTTCCCGGAGCCTGGGGCGAGACGAGCATGATGACGCATGTCCGCTGCTTGGGCACACAGCGCCAAACATCGATCTCGATCCGCAGCGTTTGCTTCTCCGCCGTGGCGAACGGCTCCCGCCACGTCAACTTGCCAATCCGCTTGATCCGCTTTGTCGAGCTTGCCTTGTCGTCCTTCTGCTCGCTCTCTTTTTTCCGACCGCTCCGTTTGCTGGTTTTCTTTGTTTGGCCAGCGGGCGCCTCGTCCTTCACTGGCGGGCGGAGCGAAAGCTCGACAGGCAGAGGCTTCTTGTCCGAGTTCTTTCCTTTGAGCACGGCGGCCGACAGACCGGCGTAGTAAGTTTTCACTTCGCGCTCGATCGTCGCATCGTCGATCTTGACGTCCTTGTCCAGCCAGAACAGCACGGCGTAGGAGAAGAACGAGTCTGAGTCGGGCTTGAACATGCCGGGCGCGAAACGGATGTCTTCTGTTCCGGTCCACTTCATGGCGGGCGCGAATCCGGGGGGCAGCTGGATCACTTCGCTGCTCCAGCCGCGCGGCTTCGGCAACTCGTACGTGGGATCGGCGGCCCTGACGTCGAACGCGGCCAACGCCACAAGTGGCAGTGCCACACACAAAGCGAGCTGCCGCTCGGTAGTTGTTCGTCCGCTCCCGTTGGTCGCTGGAATCGAGCGAATGAAGTTCAGGGTTTTCAACGCCACAAGTGGCAGCGCCAAGTATCGAGCGGCATTCATGGATCGTCCTTTCCTTGGTAGTCTTTGGCCCATCGAGAGATCGTCGCGCGGTCGCCGTCACCGCGGTGCAGCACCAGGCGGTACCGCAACAACAGCGGTTTGGTTTCAGACAATGCGACCGGCTCCCGGCCGGGGTAGGCCGGATTCTGCATGCTGCCCCGCTGCCTCAGCAACCAGGGTTGCGGATAGCCCGCCGACTGAGAATGACAGATTATTGTCATTCCAGATTTAGCGGATCCGGGGCCGAACGTCGCCGACATGTCGACCCAGCCGCCGCCGGCGACGGCGTTCGTCCGCGGCGTCAACTCGCCAGTCTCGCCGACAAAGCGGAGGTCGGCGGGCAGGCGAATGCGAGTCGAGAAGCCGCCGTAGCCTTTGCTGTTCTCGGACCCGCCAATCTTCACGCCGTCGCGGCGAGCCAACAGTTCGATGCGAAAATCGACAGCCCGCGAGTTGGGCTGTGCCGGATAGATGCGGATTTCGACGCGCTCGGTGGCGATCGGCCGATCGTCGATATCGGTCGACGTCCAATCGACGCGGGAGTGAATCGCCAGCGAGCCGTCCCCGTGGCTCCACAAAACCACATCGCGAACGTCCCAATGAAAGCGCCGAGCGACCCAGGCGTCGCCCGCATGTCGATCTCCGACCAGGACCTGATGCCAGGCCCAGAAGATTCCGCGGTGGTGGCGGTGGTCGGCCGGAAAGTCCTCGGTCATCACGCGGCCGTCCAAGTCGTACAAGGGATGAACGTAGTTGGCGCGAGCGAACTTGTCCTCCTGCGACTTCATCGCCCGTTGATAGAACAGAACCGGCTCCCCCGCCTCGCGCACCCAATACCCGTCAGCCGTCTCTTCGACCGCGAATCCGTCGCGGTCGTTCGCGCA
>JASMLW010000272.1 GCA_030748485.1 Pirellulaceae bacterium | reverse complement strand
TACTGACGGCGGCCGCCATCTCCGGCGTCAAGCCCGCAGCCAACGCCGACAGTACATCCGCCGTCGTTTCGTAATCCAGCAACCACTCTCGCAACTCGCCCACCGTCAACGACTTGACCGGTTGGAAAGCGGCCGCGTCGTGCGAGTCACAGATGAGCCGCGTGACTTCGTCTTCCTCGTACGGAATGATCGGCTCGTCCAAAAACGCCGTCAGCCGCGTGTCGGCCAGGCACATCTGGGCGGCGACGCGTTCCTCCGCGGACTCGGCCGCGCAACCCGCCAACACGTCGCCCGATCGCAACGGCGTTGCTTTGGCGAGCAGCGTCTTCAGGTCGTCGAACCGGTAGGTCCGGGCGCCGATCGCAATCCGCCGCTCAGACATCCTTCTTCTCCGTGTCGCCGCCAGCCTCCGTCTTGGCCAACTGATCCCACTCCATGCTTTTCAGCCGCGACTTCAACACGAACTGGTAATAGCCGCTGGCCACGACGAGGAACAGCAGATACCAGAGCGAGATCGAGGACGCCAGATTCTGGATCTTGCTCAGGTCGCCGACGTTGTTCAGGTTCTCCCAGATCATGCAGGCCAGCGCGATGATCGCGATCGCCAGCGCGACGATCGGGAGAACGGGATACCAGGGAGTTCTGTAGGGGCGCTGCAGTAGAGGCTCGGTCTTTCGCAGCCGCATCAGCGCGATCATGGAGACGATGTAGAGCGTGACGGCCCCCATGGCTGACATCGTGATCAGTTTGCCGGTTGGCAACACGGTGATCGCAAAGACGCCGATGATCATGTTGAGCACCAAAGCGCAGGCGGGCGTCTGAGTTCGACGGTTCGTGGAACCGAGAATCCGCGGCAGGAAACCGACGCGTCCCATTTCGAAAAGCGCTCGGCCGGCGATCAAGATGATGCCGTTGAGCGAAGCGATCAAACCCAATGCTCCGATACCGACCAGCATGTGATAGAGCGGGTGGTCGACGGCGAACAGCTGCCCCAGTGCGAGCGGCAGCGGGCTATCTTGGGGTTCGGCTCCGTCAGCGACGACGATGGCTCCGCCCGAACCGGTCAACTGATCTGGCGAGTAGACGATTCTCTCCCACCCACCCACGCCGACGCCGACGAAGAAGACGCAGATCGCCAGCGCGACGAGCGTCAACATGGCCGCCCCAAAACCAATCGCCACATCGCGCTGCGGGTGTTTGGCTTCTTCCGCCGCGTTGGCGACGCCCTCGATCGCCAAGTAGAACCAAATCGCAAACGGCACGGCCGCGAATGCTCCTGTCCAACCGTTCGGCCAAGCGTTCGCCGTGAAGTTCTCAACGCGAAAATGGGGCGCGACGACGCCGGTGAAGAGCAACAACTCGCCGACGGCCAGCACGGTGATCACCAATTCAAACGTGGCGGCTTGCCGGACTCCCCAGAGGTTGAGCAATGTGAAGAGAACAAATGCCGCAGCCGCCGAGACTCGCGGGTCGACGTCACCCAGCCACGTTCCCGCGTAGGCTCCGATCGCCATCGCAATCGCCGGCGGTGCGAATACGAACTCGACCACCTGAGCGACGCCGCCGATGTAGCCCCAGAATGGACCCAATGCGCGAATGCCGTAAACAAACACACCACCCGCGCGAGGAATCGCACAGGCCAGTTCCGCGTAGCTGAAGACAAACGCCACGTACATTAGCGTGATCAAGACGAAGGCGAACAGCATGCCGTAGGCGCCGCCTTCGGCCAGTCCCAGATTCCAGCCGAAGTACTCGCCCGAAATGACGTAGCCGACTCCCAGCCCCCACAACATCACCGGGCCCAGCGACTTCTTCAACTCGCCGCCAGGCTTTTGATCGTTCTTGTTCATTCGCTTCCCATTCGTCGCGACCATCCATCGTCGGCCACGCATTCTAGTCGCTCAGAGCGGCCGCGCGTCGCGCGTCGCGACTAGATGGGACGATTCCACCGACCGAGGCGCCGGCACACTGCTGTCGATGCGAGGTCGACAGAGCCGCCGCCCCTCGCTTGCGCGGCTTGCGAGTCGGGCTGGTGTGCGCGCTCGATGACAGTCGATGACACCAGCGCTACTGCCGAGTCGCTTCCACCAACTGACCTGTCGCGCGGCGCAGCTGCATGAGCGCTTGATTGTAGCGAACGACCGATTCGACATAGGCGATCTGAGCTTCGCCCAACCGCCGCTGAGCGCGCAACAACTGGTCGAGCGTCACGCTGGCGAGAGCATTTCGGCGGGGAGCCAGATTGCGCCGCGTCTCGCGATACGCCAGTTCCTTCAACGACTGCTCCACCGAAAGTCGCGCCAGTTCGATCGCTTGGCCGTTTCCAGTCAGCGTTCGCAGCGCGCCTTTGACGTCCAGCGACACCTGCTCGACGACGTCTTCGAACTGGCTCTGCTGTCGCAGGAATGTGAGTTCGGCTCGCCGCTGGGCCGACTTGCGCTGACGGTTGTTCAGTGGGTACTCGAAGTTGAGCCAGCCTCCGTAAACCGAGTCGTCCGTTGGCGACGATCCGACCGGCGGAGCCATGGCGATCGAGTCGACGCCGGTGAACTGCGCCTCGAGAATCAAAGTCAGCTGTGGCAGGACCTGGTTCGTCGCGACCTGCCGATCGATCTGCGCGATCTCGATATTCTGCAGCGCCGAGCGGATCTCTTCGCGATGTTGAAATGCGATCGCCAGCGCCCCTTGCGGATCCTCCGCGATCGGTGTCACGACCGCCGGCTCCGATGTAACCAGTTCGACGAAGTTCGAGTCGAGCCGTTCGTCGTTCATCAGCCGTTGCATCGCGTCCTGCATCCTCCTGACCTCGGCCTGAGCCAGTGCGAAGTCGCGGTGCCGGTTGAAGACGGCGGCCGTTGCCTGCGCAATCAGGCTCTCTTCGACGTCCAGCTCTTGCCGCGTCTCCATCTCCGCCAGGATTCGCTTGGCGGCTTGCAGTAGGTGGGCGTGCACGGCCAGGCGTCCGCGCGCTTGATACAACTTCCAGTAGGTGTCCGACACCTCCAGCAACACGTTGGTGATCTGGGCCGTCGAAGCGGCGTCCTGCGACTCGGTCATCAAGTTGGCGATCAGCACCTCGCTCTCCGCGACGCTCCGCCCCCGGTCGCGCAGCAACTCCTGGGAGAATCGAATTCGAAACTGCGATTGCGCCGTCGCTCCAGTTTGATCGCGGTCCATCGAGCGAACTCTCTCGGAGAGCTCGAGCGCCCCGCCCAACCGAGTGTCCTTCCGCACGCCCACTCGCGATTGGAAACGCCCGGCGAAAACATCGTTTTGACTGTCGAGTGATTCAATGCGCTGTTCGGAGTCGCGCACCAGGTTGTCGACGAAAACAGCCCAATCGAATTGACCAATGGCCTCGCCGATTCGCTGATGCTCAATCCGCGGCAACAACCGCTGCACGTGAATCCGCTTGGAGTGGAGCAGAGCGCCCTGGATCGCGCCGTTGACGCTCAGAGTTGCCGAGGACTGCGACGACAGGAGTGAATCGCGAGCGATGATTTGCGGAATCTGCTCGGCCGACAAGTACCTCATCAACGGAGCAGTTCGCCCCACGCCGGGCGGATTGAGCATCTCGGCGGAGTCGGCGCGGCGCGCTCGGTGGCCGTTCAGCGCGGGCGGGGGCAGCCCTTCGTCCCGATTCGTCGGTGGGAGCCGAACGAAGGCAAGATTACCACCCATCCCTGTGGACGACCGCCGCTGTTGGGTGGGAGGAAGCCGCCGGATTTGGAGCCCCGCATTCCGCGCCGTCCGGTCGCGCCATTGGGTTTGGTTTGGCTCGACGAACGGCCCGCCTAACATACTCCGCTTCATAGGGGTCGAGGAGATTCACCGGCAATGAGTCTCGGCGGAAGTCGCGCTGCGCTTGCGCTGCGACGTAGCTGGCGGCGAGAATCGCCAAGCCGATGCAGATCACCCCCAATCCAATCGCCCGTCTCATCAGTTGTCGTCGCTCCTTCAGGCAGAATTGGGCGAGAGATCTCGAGGAGCTCTGCGAGGCTGGTTGGCCGGGTCCTTCTTCCCCAATAACCCGCATAGCCCCTAGATTCACATCGGCATTCGCGCCCCAGACGCTTTAGTTCGTCTTGGATCACAGCGTTTCGCCGCACGATGGCCTTCCGAGGCCATCGAGAACGAACGTTCCACTTACTCCACCGGGGCGGTTTGAGTCGCTGAGCACGAATCCAGAGGTAAGCACTGGGGTTTGAACCGCTTTCGACGGCCTTGGAAGGCCATCGTACGTCCGGTGGCTCGCTAGATTGCTTATGCAGCCTAAACGTCGCAGACAGCTCGTTCTATTCGACGGGCCTGGAGACCCGTCCTACGGCTCGAAGGACGAGTCCAATGGGTGAGGTAGGACGGGTCTCCAGGCCCGTC
>JASMLW010000271.1 GCA_030748485.1 Pirellulaceae bacterium | reverse complement strand
GAGCGGACCGCCCGACGCGCAGCCTAAGTAGGTCCGTAAGTAGGTCCTCCCTGCCGGGGAGGACATCGCGACGAAGTCGCGACAATCGACGTTCCACTTACCACACGCGGCGATTTGCACAGTAGGTCCTCTCTGCCGGGGAGGACAGCGCGACGAAGTCGCGACAATCGACGTTCCACATACCACAGCGCGGCGATTTGTACAGTAGGTCCTCCCTGCCGGGGAGGACATCGCGACGAAGTCGCGACAATCAACGTTCCACATACCACAGCGCGGCGATTTGTACAGTAGGTCACTTCGAGTCTCGCGGGACGAATCCGACGGACATCTCCAGCCAATGTCCGCAACTGCAACCGCCGCCGCCTTCGGGCGAGAGCAGCATCCCTCCAGCTGGAATCGTACTCAACCAGCAGTCGGGCCGAAGACGCGCCCACTGTGTGTAACGACCTGACTGCGGGTCCCACGTCGACAGTTGGCGCCCCGAGCCGGCGCGGAAAAAGAGGGCGTCCTTTGTGCAGACGTAAGTGCCGCATCCACCGCCGGGCATGTTCTTGGCGAGCAACTTACCTGTCGACAGACTCAACGTCGCGGGACGAACGTAGAGGCGGTCACCGACGATCGCCGGGCGGGACAGATGCCCCCCGTGATCGCTCCGCGGCCACGGCACGGAGGCCTGCCAAAGCGGCTTCCCGTCGCCCGCCGAGAATACCCTCACCGGAAACTGCTTATCCACCGATGTCACCAACACCACCTTGCCGTCGCTGTACGCCATATTCGCGAGCACAACTTTGGGGGAGATTTTGACCGGCTGCTGCCAAAGCCGCGTTCCCGTTTTCAAATCCAGCGCCACGAGGAATTGTTCGCGGTCGAGCTCAGCGGCGGAAAGTCGAGTCGCTTTTCCGTCAGGGAGTTCAACCCCTCGCGACTCGATGAAAAAGACGCGATCCTCGGCAGCTGTGATCGTAGCGTTCCAGATCAGTCCCTCCGAGTATCGCCACGACGCGTTCTCGCTCTGCTTGTTCCGAGCGAACAGCGACTCACTGCAAACCTGATTGGTGAGCGGTCCGCTCTTCTGGTCGAACCAGTATTGGCCGCCCCAGAAATCGACGTACATCGAGTCCTTTCTCACGGCGCCGCCCAAGAGGGTGTCGCCCACCGTGGCCAGGTACCCCCACTGCCGCTTCAGTTCGCTCGTGTCTTTCGCCGGCATTTGATGCTTCCGCATGACCGCGCCCGTTTCGCCGTCGATTTGCCAGCATTGATCACCGTGTGCGACGTAGAGGTATTTCGAGTCGCAGCACCAATTACTCGCGTCGCGGGGAATGTTGAACCGCAACAGCCCCGGCAACTCGAGCGACCAAATCACCGAGCCGTTGTAGCCGTCGAGCGCGATGATTCGCTCTTGACCCTGCATGTACAACCGCCCGCCGGCGAACAACGGAGCGCTTTTTCGGTTCTGGCGATCGGTTTGATAGCGAGGACCCGGACGCCCCATCCAGGCGACCTTCATCTGGTCGGCTCCCTTCACACCACTCAACGATTCACCGGCATAGGCTGAGTTGGACGCGTCGCCGTACATGTGCGTCCAGTCGGCGGCTCCGGGCAGCGCTCCTCGCCGCGCCGCCACCACAGAGAACTCGTCGTTGGCAATGACTGGAAGCGTCGTCATTTGGCCGCCGCGCAGACGGTCGACGGCGGACTGCGGCCAATTTTCGGCCGCGTCTTCGTTCTTGCGCAGCAGTACGACCATGCCGTGTTGAGGCTGTGCGAGGCGCTGCAGTTCGGCCCCGGGCGTCGACAATTGCCCGGTCATGGCAGTCTGCGAGACGAGCAAGTTGGCGACGTTGGTCGGCAGGGGCAGTTCGTTAAGTGACTCGACTTTCACAAAAGAGCAACGCGACCCATACAGCTTCAACGCCATCGCCTTGGATCGCGACTCGGTGATTTGATCGTCGTCCGTCGCCAAACCGATCACGTGCAGCTCGCTCAAGCGGGCCAACTCAATCGCCAACTCGCCCGTCTCTGAGCCAACTACAACGCACAGGCCGCGTTTGCGCGGGTACTGCGCGAGAATCTGCTTCGCCGCGGCTGTATGGTCACCCGAATTCGCCGACTTGGCGACCGACTCATCCTTGGACGAGAGCTGGAAATTGAAATAGGTGTCGAGTTCGAACCGCCGCGTGGAACCTGGCGTTTCATTGGACTCTTGCTGGATCACGAACGTGTAGCGTCGGTCGCGGCCGAGGTCGGTGACGCGCAGGGCGTGCTCCGTGGTCGCCCGATCGTCGACAACGATTCGGGGCGCCGCGTCGGCTCCCTCCAAAATCAACTTCGATGTGGTTGGCTTGTCTGTCCGCCAACGGACAATCGCAGAATTGGCCGTATCAAATCGAATCCACGGCTCAATGGCCAGCTGCGAGTCCTCGTGTGGGCCCACCGGTTTGGCGGAGAAATGCTCGGCGATCTCGTCGCCGCTCAGCGCCCGGTCGTAGACGCGAACTTCATGGATCATGCCCTGAGTGCGGTAGTACTCGTTGTCGTCGTGGTAAGCTCCGATCTCGTAAAACGCTCGAGGTGGGTAGAGGATCTCGCCTCGTGAAACTGTGCTGGTGGCCGCCGGTTCGCCATCGACGTAGAGTCGCATGGTCTGGCCGTCGTACGTTCCTGCGACGTGATGCCACTGCCGCACCTGGAAGTCCTCTTTCGCGTTGAGATACGTGAGCTTCGCGGGGGAGTCCTTGCCAACAAGCGAGAGCGAGAACTTCGAGTTGCGAAACCCCAACAGCCAACCTCGTTCATACGACCCGTTGTCCTGAATCGCCCCGACGATGCCTCCCCACTCCGTGGGCCGATCGATACGGACCCACGCCTCAGCCGTCATCTCGGACCTCGGCAGCCGCGCTTTGCCGATATCTTTGGAGACCACCAGGGCGTTGGTCGCTCCGTCCAAAACGACGCCGTCCAGTCCCGCGAACTGCGTCAACCGCACCTCGCCGGCCACCTTGGCGGGCAGTCCTTCGCTCAGGTTGCGAATTGTCCGCTTGGACTCCTTCTCGAGGGCCAACGGAGAAAACACCCAACGTCCTAGCAACTTGTCGTCACTGAACGGCTCGATCGGCTTTGGTGTCGTCTGTGAATCCGGCTTGGCTTCGACAACGGGGCCAGGGACGGCCTCGCCAGTCGTCGTCCCCGCCGAGAAACAGGTCAGCTGACCGGTGTCAGTGCTGGCGTAGATTCGTCCGCGCGCCACGGCCAAACCGAATGCGCGACCCTCGACCGCCGCCGACCAAACTCTCTTTCCCGAATCCTTGGCCAAGGCGTCGATCCGGTCTCTGCGACCCAGCAGAATGTGATCTCCGGCAATCGCCATCGCAGCGACATCATTCACGGGAACGGTCCAGCTGATCTTGCGCGTTTTCAAGTCAGCTGCGGCTAGTACTGAGGTCGTCAACATCAACGACATCTCACGAGTCACAATCATGGCGCGGGCGTTCTTGTGCGATGCAACGGGAGTTCGCGTGGTCGTGCTGGAGTCGACGATCCCGCCGCCCTTCTTGCTCGGGCCGTGCAACAGCCGGTTCTCCGGCGTGAGTAAACAGAAAGCGCCATAGGCTCCTCTCAGCGCACCGAGCTGCTTGCCATCGGCCAGTTGAAACTGCAGCGGAGCTTCTCGGCCCTGCGGTGCGTAGAGCAATTCACCGCCTGTCACGACGGGCCCGTCCAACGTGTAGCCGTTCAGCCGCTTAACGTAGCGTCCCTCCCCGCGCGGGGCTCCGGTTCGCGCGTCGACTGCGCAGAGGAACGAGGGCTTCCACGGCAGCAGCGAGCACCCGAAGTAGGCCGTCTCGCCCACCACCGCCACGCCCGTGCGGCATGGCCAGAACGAAACCAAACGCCCGTTGTTGATAACCTGGCCCGCCGGCTCGGCGCGACTGGGGCTGAAGCGCCAGAGCAGCTTGCCGTTCTCCGCCGACAGGCAATAGACGTAACCGTCATCGGCTCCGAAATAGATACGGCCGGCGTCAAACGTCGGCGCGATGCGAACGGGACCGCCGGCGATGAATTGCCAACGCTGCTCTCCGCTGACCGCGTCCAAGCAACGAACAGAATCGTCGGCGTTGGAACCGAAATAGACCGCATCGCCCACGGCGATCGGATGGAACACCGGATCGTAGTTGCGCATCGACGCGAGGTCTCGCAGACTCGCAAATGCGTCGCCTTTGGCTGGTTGACCCCAGGCTGGCAGCGGGGCCTGCGGCGACTGCCAATCCCACAGCCTGGCTAGCTTCGTGAAATCGACACTCTCAAGCGAAACCTGGCTGCGGCGAGCATCGTGACCGAATGTGGGCCAATCTTCGGCGCGACTGAATCCGCTGATCACGAAGATCACTACGCCTAAAATCATCGCGCTGTAGCGGCTGTTGAGCATCATCAATCCTCTTGTGGCGCGGCCGGGGGTTGGGCTGGAGGCCCGAATGAATCGAGCCCAACTGCAAGGATAACCACCATAACAGAATAAACGCCAGCTCATGCCGACCGGCCAGTCAGTGGACAGGACTCGCAAAACTGGCCAACAGTGGCGGCAGGCCCTCCACTTCCCCGACGAGTTTCCGCCAAATCGAGGGATGCCCCGGATCCTGCTGATGACCACATTCACCTGCAGAATGGCAGGTTTGCGGCACAATGGCGGAGATGCTGGAAGAGGGAATATTGAGGGGGCTGTTTTTCCGAACTTGTAACGGTGGGGTCCGCTTTGGACAATTATTGGTAGTGGCCAACGCTCCACCATGCGGGATGATGTCGCCGAGGTCCGCTTCACGCTTGGAACTGCTCATGTCGGGTGAATTTGATCCGTATTACAAATGGCTGGGGATCCCCCCCGAAGAGCAGCCGGCGGACTACTATCGCTTGTTGGGGCTGCGGTTATTCGAAATCGACCCCGAAGTGATCGACAACGCGGCCGCTCAGCGGATGTCGCACCTGCGGACATTTCACTTGGGCCAGCACCAACAGCGTTCTCAAGAGATGCTCAACGAGCTTTCCAAGGCGCGGCTTTGCCTGTTAGACGAGGATCGCAAGCGCGAGTACGACGCGCAGCTTCGTCAGGCTCAACATCCCCCGCCGCCGCCGAATCCCGCCGACTTCCTGCCGCCGCCACTCCTGGCGCCGGCTCCCCAACCGCCGAGTTCCCCACCGCCGGTCGTCCCGACGGCGCGAGATGCATTCGACCACTCGTTTCCCCCCACGTCCGGGGGCGATCCCCAACCTGAACTGTCCGTTCCGATCGCCGCCGCCACAGTCGCCAGCGACGCCTGGGATCTCCCCGAGCCGGAGGAGAAGTCGCTCGCATCGCTTCACCAGGCGGCTCCGCCCCTATCGTCCGACGCGACGGACTTTGAGTTTGCTGACGAAGAAGACGAGGAAGCGGATGAGCCGGCGCGGGGGAGTCTACAGAGTTTTAGCTCAGTCATCCTGTCGGCCGTGGTGCACATGGCCGTCTTCATCGCCTTGGCGTTGATGTTGGCGCCCGAGCTGATCAACAAAGATCCGCTCGACAACCTTCTCATCGTTGAGATCATGCCGCCCAGTTCTGATGAGTTGTACACATCGGACGCGATTCAAATTGAATCCGACGTGGCTGTTTCCATCGCCCGCACCAATCCGTTAGCCGGGCTGGATACGTCCGTACGAGTTGCCGAGGTCGAGAACAGCCTGCTCGAATCGTCCTTCAACAAGCACGAAGACATCTCGCCACGCGCGCTGGAAGGTCCAGCTTTCGACGGGACGGAGTTGGAGAACATTCTCGGCGAAGTCAAGATCGGCGGGCTCGGCGACTCCCACGCCGTCGTCGACAACTATCAACAGGTGCTCGACCGCATCACTCAAGAAGTACTCGTCATGGCGCGAGACGAGAAGCTGCTCCTGGTGTGGCTGTTTGATCAGTCCGCCTCCATGAAGGATGACCAGAAGGAGATTCACGATCGCATCGAGAACGTCTACGTCGAACTGCGCGAGCAAGCTGAGGTGGAGGATGACGCGATCGAGACGGTGGTCGCCAGCTTTGGCGAGCATTTCCTACTCAACACTTCGGCGCCGACCACCGACCGATTGGAGATCCGCGAGGCGATCGCCGGCGTGCCCGACGATCCGTCAGGCAAGGAGATGTTGTGCCAAGCGATCCTTCACGTGATGGGGACGTTTGGGCAGTACGCCAAGGCCCATGGGCGGACACTGGCGATCTTCGTCGTCACGGACGAAGCGGGAGAACAGCAGGACAACCAGGTCTTTCTCGAGCCGACGATCGCGCAGGCCAAGGCCAGCGGCGCACGGATCTACGTGATCGGGCGGGAAGCGGCGTTCGGAGCGCCGTACGCGCAGATGCGCTGGGTGCATCCGCTCAACGGCTCCGAGTACTGGCTGCCCGTCGACCGCGGCCCCGAGTCGGCGTTTGTCGAACAGCTTCAGACCGACGGTTTCGGCAAGCGAATCGACGTCCATCCCAGCGGATTCGGTCCCTACGGTCAGTGCCGGCTCGCCAAGGAAACGGGCGGCGTGTTTTTTATGTTGCCCAGCCAGGAAGTGAATCTGGTCCGAGGTGAATCGCGGCGGTTCGAACTCCGAGTCCTCTCCGAGTATCGTCCGGACTTGCGTTCGCGTCGCGAGGTGGCCGAGTCGTCGTCGAAGGATCGCTTGCGAGTCGTGCTGACGAAAGTGATCAACGACATCAATCCGTATCGCGAAGAAGTGTCCGACATCACCGAAGTCCGCCGTTCGTACTCGGCTAAGCCAGATGAGTTTTTCGAACAGGCTGTGAAGGAGAAACAGAAGGCGGCCGCCTATTTGGCGTACCTCGACGCGGCGATCAAGGAGTTGGAAAAAATCGAAGGCTTGCGGGAGGAGGAGACTTCGCTCCGCTGGCAGGCCAACTACGACTTGGCTTACGCTCAGCTGTTGGCGTACGCCGCGCGGACCTACGAGTACATCGCGACGGTTGACGACTTCGTCAAGAAACCCAACAAAGTTCCGCTCGTCAAAGCGCCGACCGACGGTCGCCCGGGACGCCTGGAGCTGAGGAGTTGGGAAGTGGAGTTGGACGAAGGAATAATTCGACACGAGTTGGCGCAGGACTTGATCGATCGATCGTCGGAGGTTTTCTGGCGAATCCTCGATGAGCACGAGGGAACGCCTTGGGCGGCGCGAGCCGAGTGGGAGTTGACGCGCGGCTTTGGTGTGAAACTAACCGAACGATATCGCTACGTGGCTCCGCCCAAACCCAAACCTGTCAAGCGGCCGGGAGCGGGCGGCGGCAATTCCGGCGGCGGTCGGACTCGCCCCAAACCCAACAAACCAAAACCGGCGGGCCCCGTGATCGTGATCCCTAAAGCGCTATGAGACTGGTGAGAATTACAAGAACAGTCCATCCGTTTCCCCAGACCGATCGACTTCGGCGGATGAATCGGCGATTGAGATTAGCTCTCGACCGAATGATCTTGCGGCCGCCTGGATTCGACTTCAACTCGGACACCGACATTTGGGCCGATTACTGGGAAGAGCGCGGCGCCACCGACAACGCGGTGCGCTGCCGAATACTCCGCCGGCGCGCCGAAGAAATCGCTCTGGAGGAAGCGCGGGAATCCACTGGTGGCGCTGAGGATTCGTGATTCCTCTGCTGTTATTCGAGCGACCAACGGGAGCTTGTAACTCCGTTCGCCAGAACGTGGAGGCGGTTCGTTTGATCGCAAGGTCGTCCACGAGACTCCACCGTCCGGCGACGGTAGCTACGTTGTCGATTGTAGCTACGTTCGCCAGAGTGATGTTTTCGATGCCCGCTACCACGGGTATGCCAGAATAGAATACCCGTTGCACCCCCTGTTTGGCCGGGAGGGGCGGGTCGTTCGGCAGGTCAAGTATGCTCAGAGGACCTGCCTCGA
>JASMLW010000270.1 GCA_030748485.1 Pirellulaceae bacterium | reverse complement strand
CTGGCCGGAGCCGTTCGTCCACGCTGATCGCCAGGCGGCTCGCGCCCCGTTCGAGATCATGAAGCACAACGGGTGGCGGTTGCAGAACACGCTTGGCGACCAGCTGTTCCACCCCGAGACCCACGAATTGACTCGCGCCGGAGCCCTCAAAGTGCAGTGGGTCGTGACTCAGTCCCCGCCTCACCGCCGAACGGTTTACGTGCTGCGAACGCTTGATCCAGAAGCGACCCATCGCCGCGTGGACGCAGTGCAGCAGGTGGTCGCCCGATCGCTACCCGGTGGTCCGCTCCCGCCAGTCGTCGTCACGACCAAGCAGCCGCTTGCCGGCTCGGGTGACTACTTTGATCAGATCGACCGCCGGATGCGCGACTCGATCCCCGTGCCGCGATTGCCCAGTTCGGGGGACGCGGGTGGCGGATCGACTGGTGGCTAGCCGCTGACTGGTTGGCTGGCAGGGTAACAGCGTCGACAGGGTAACGGCGTCGACGGAGTCGACTGGAGTCGTTGACAGAATCGCAAAGGCGAGGGGAATCCATGCGTCGCGAACGATTGGCTGTTCTTATCGTAGCCGGACTCGCCGGCGCACTGGTCAATTCATCAGTCAACGCTCAGTATGAAGGCGCTCGCAATATGGTCGGGCGGACATTCAGCGCGGACCAGATCCGTCCGTCGGGGCCCGCCGGTGCGGACTACGGGTTTTCCACACCCAACACCTCCAACTCGGGAGGTTCGTGGATGGATTCGGTGCGTGGTGCATTTCAAGGAGCGCCCAAACCGCTCTCGATCCAGCCGCCACAGCCAGGCAAGTACGATCCCGTCCGCCTCAACAACATGCCCGAGCGGATCAGTGACCGAGTCTACCTCGCTGGAGCTCAGTTGGCCGCGTCGCGGCAGATGTGGGATAAGGCGCTCGAGCAGTACGGTGTCGTGTTGCAGCGCGACCCGACGAACTTGGCGGCCTTGATCGGCGTGGCGCGAGTCCACAATCAGCGGGGCGACTTTCGCGCCGCCTACGCCGGTTACGCGGTCGCCCTCAAGGCTCATCCTCAGCAGTCGGGCGTGCACAACGACTTTGGCATGTGCTGCGCTCGGTTCGGGCAGATGCCGCTGGCTCAACAAGCCTTCGAAACGGCAGTCCGGCTGTCTCCCCAGGAACCTCGCTACCGCAACAATCTCGCCAAGGCGTTGATTCACGGCAATCGCTCACGAGAAGCGCTCGACCAACTGCTGGCGGTGAATCCACCGGCGGTCGCCAACTACAACTACGCCTACTTGCTCAACAACGCGGGCGACTATGAACAGGCGGCCTTTCACGCACGGCAAGCGTTGCGATACGACGCCAGTTTGACCGACGCGCAAGCGCTGTTGAACTCGCTCAACCAACGAGCTGGGCGCATCCCGGCGATTCCGGTTGGAGTCTCTCAAGGAGCCACTGGCAACGTCGCGCCGCCAAGTGTCGCGCCGCGGGCGAACAACGCTCCTACTCAGCCCGCCAATGGAGCCAGTGGCGTACGCCCAGTTCGCCTGCCGCCGGTGGGACCTCGAGTGAACCCCAATCCGATCAATGCGGCTCCGCGAACTTCGCAGCGGCAAATCTATCTGCCGCGCGTCGCGCCCCGCTATTGAGCTAAACGCGGTCATTTGTTGATCGCACAGCGAGCCGGTTGGGCGGCCGTTCCGCCGGGTGCGGGGCAACGCGATCGCTGGCGGGAGTGGGCCGCGCGAATGTCACTTGCGCCCGCCGACTTCGTAGGCGACGATGACTGTTTGGAGTCGGCCCGTTCAACACCGGCAGCAACCTCAACTCCCGCCACGTCACCCATGTCATCTTCCCCATCGGCCAATCGCAACGCTGCAATGAGCCGTCGCGAGGTGTTGCGAGTTGGCGGTTTGGCTGCGGGCGGATTGGGTTTGGCCGATCTGCTGATGCTTCGCTCGCTCCAGGGCGCCGGGAAGGCGCGGGCGTTCGGGCGAGCCAAGCGGATTCTCTTGCTCTACCTGCAGGGCGCCGCGTCTCAACTGGATACATGGGATCCAAAACCAGACGCTCCCGCCGAGGTGCGGGGGCAATGGGGCGTCACGTCGACGTCCGTGCCGGGAATTCAAATCTGCGAGAAGCTGCCGAAGTTGGCGAAGTTGATGGATCGGATTTCGATCGTTCGCTCCATGACCCACGACTACAACAATCATTCCAACGCATACACGTTGACGGGACACCCGACGGTCGATTTCTCCAGCGAGACGAATCCATTCGACGATCGCCACCATCCTTTTTTCGCCAGCGTGCTCGACTACCTCGCCGATCACTCCGGGCAAAGCGCTCACGTCGATCGCCAAGTGCCTCGCAACATCGGTTTGCCGTTTCGATTCAGCACCTACTCGCCCGTCTTTCGTCGAGCCGGTCCCTACGGCGCATTTCTGGGCAACGGTTACGATCCGGTGTGGACTGAATTCGACGGTCAGGCGACCAAAACAGTGAACCGCGTTTCGTTCTTCAGCCGATTGAAGGGCGTCAACGTGAAGGATCCGTTCTGCGGTATTACGCCGGCGAGTCGGTTGCGAGTTTCGAAGGATGTTCGCCTGCGGCCGTCGATGAGTTTCGATCGTTTCACGGCGAAACGAAACCTGGCCGAGCAGTTCGATTCGCAGAACGAGATCTTGAGCCAGAGCGCGGCGGCCCGCGGGCTCGACCGTTTTCAGCAGATGGCGTTGTCGCTGATGAATTCGACTGAGTTGCGAACGGCGCTCGACGTCGGCCGCGAGCCGATGAGCGCGCGCGAGCAGTACGGGATGACTCTGTTCGGTCAAGCCGCCTTAACAGGGCGTCGGTTGCTCGAAGCCGGAGCTCAGTTGGTCTCGGTCTTCTGGGATGAGTACAAGGTCGTCAACACGGCGTGGGACACGCACTTCAATCACTTCTCAAGATTGGGCGATGAGTTGCTGCCCGGATTCGATGCGGCTGTCAGTTCATTGTTGACAGACCTTGAGCAGCGCGGCATGTTGGACGACACGCTCGTTCTGTGCTTGACTGAACACGGGCGGACTCCGCAAGTAAAAACCAAGAAGACCGGGGGCGGCAGGGATCACTGGTCGAAAGCGTACAGCGTGATGATGGCGGGAGCCGGCGTTCGCGCCGGCTACGCGCACGGCGCTTCAGACGGCAAGGCCGCATTTGTCACAGATCGCCCGCTCAGTCCTGAGGATGTGTTGGCGACCATGTATCACATCATGGGAATCGACCATACGACGACGGTACCCGATCGACTCAACCGACCCGTGCGGCTTGTCGCGGAAGGCGGCGTCGTCGACGATCTGCTCAGTTGAGGACTCCGCTGTATCACGAATTGTCCGAACTCGACACCTACACGATGCGCTTTGCACGCCAAGCCAACAGTGGAGCCCCACTGGGTCGTCGTCGTTCGACATTCTCTGGGCGGAGGTCGCCCTGATAACTGATCGCCGCGATGCGGGCGTCAGATCGCTTTCAAACGGAAGGGAAAGCACCGCGCGTGTTCGACTTTGACGGGTTGCTCGGCGTTCTGTTGGTCATTGGGTTGGCGACGGGGACACTCACGGGTCTCACCGGCGCGTCGGGCATGTCGATCTTGATTTCGGCGCTGTTGTTGGCCGGGATCGATGTTCGCCAAGTGATTGGCCTCACTTTCGCGATCACCTTGGTCAATTCGGCGATCTCTTTGGGTTCTTATTGGAAGCACAAACACGTCGACGTCCGATCGGGAGTTCTCGTCGGCGGGCCGGCGGTCGTGGCTGTCATGGCGGGCCATCTGTTTTCGCGATCGATCGAGACCGGCTCGCTGACCGGTGTGATGGTGGTTTGTCTGTTTTCGCTGGGCGTCAAGTTCATCGTCTCGCCGTACGACAAGAACTGCGACGATGACGATCCAAGCACTCGTCCCAACGCCGGCATGCTGCTGTTGATGGGTGGCCTGGCCGGGTTTGCGATGGGAGTGATGGGTGGCGGCGGAGCCGTGTTCATCGGAGCGGCCTTCATCCTGCTATTCAAAATGAAGGCGAAGACGGCGATCGGCACGTCGATCCTCGTGATGGGAGTGGCCGCGATCCCCGGCGTCTTGTCTCATTGGTTGAGCGGGACGATCGCCGTTCCCTACGCCGTGGCGATTCTCGTTTCGTCGGCGCCGGCGGCTTTCGCAGCCAGTTTGTTCGCCAACCGAGTCCCCACGCCGGTCGTCAAGCGGTTGCTGGGCGTCTATCTTGTCGTCATCTCCGTGCTATTGCTCTACCGCTTGTTCTTCTGAGGCCGCGGCGTTGATCGAATTCGAAGCTTGCCACGTGCGGATTCCTTTTCGGTTTCGGTACGGTCACGCCGCGAAGACTCACGCCGGGCTGGAGGCGGTGATCTGCATCGCCCGCGATGAGGCGGGGCGGGAGGGGCTGGGCGAGGCGGTTCCGCGCACCTACGTGACGGGCGAGACGTGCGCGAGCGTACTGGCCGACATTCCTCGCCTCCTCGAACATACGACAGCCGTCGCGGACGACTCTGAACACCGCTCTGAACAACTGTCTCGACAACGGGGTGAGTTGGCCCAGTCGTGGTCGGGTTCATTCCCATCTTGTGCGTGTTGCGCCATCGACACGGCGCTGCTGGACTTGTTCGCCCAGCGGCAAGGAAAGGCTTGTGCGGTGGAGCTGGGAGCCGAAACGGTGGAACCGCTTCGCTACTCGGCGTCGATCGGGATGGGAAACAAGGCGAAGTTGATCGCCACCTTGCTGGCCTATCGCGCGATTGGGTTCAAGCACTTCAAGGTCAAGGTGGGCGATGCGGAGGACATCCAACGCATTCGGCTCATCCGCCGGATGCTCGGCTCCGATGCAACGTTGTTCGCCGACGCGAACGCCTGCTGGAATCGAGAAGACGCCGTTCGCCACATTGAAGCGTTGCAGCGGCAGGACGTGTGGGCGGTCGAGGAGCCGCTGCGCGCCGCCGAAGCCGACGCCAACTCGTTTGGCGGTTGCGACCGATTCTCCGTGCTGACCGACGACCACTACCGAAATTACCGCTGGCTGCGCGAGCGTTCGCCGCTGCCATTGATCGCCGACGAGAGTCTGATCTGCCTGCGGACGGCCGAGAAAATTGTCGACCACCAAGCGTTTGATATACTCAATATCCGTTTGTCGAAATGTGGCGGGCCGTGGGTAAGTGGGCGAATCGTCGAGGTGGCTCGCCAGAACCAACTCCGGTTCGCTTTCGGTGCGATGGTCGGCGAGACGCCGATTCTCGCCACCGCCGGAGCTCATTTCGCCATGGCTCATCCCGATCATCTCTACGTCCAAGGATTCTCGCATCGATTGTTGCACGGGCGTCGATTCGTGAGCGGTGAGCCGTCGCTGCGTCGGGGCGGAATATTGCAGCCGGGCGCTGGGCGGAACGGACTGGAGTTACGAGTTGACGAGAATCGATTAGCCTCATTGACAATCCGCCGCGAGACTTTTGAGCTATGAAGAAATTCCCCATCATCCTGCTCGCCGGCGGCGAGAAGGGCCCGCTTTTCGAGACGACCGGATACGTCGAGAAAGCGTTGATTCCGATCCACGGAAAGCCGATGCTCTCGCGCGTGATCGAGACGTTTCAGGCCAGCGAGCGCGCCGCCGAAATCGTCGTCGTCGGTTCGCCCAATCTCGATGATTTGCCCGCGATGAACCACGTCCGCAAGCGGATCTTCACCGGACTCAACGTCGTCCAAAACCTGCTGCACGCGGTCACCTACGTCAAGCATCGTTTGTACGCGGGCGCGCCGGATCACAATGGCTACGTGATCTCGTTTTGCGACGCGGTCTTCCTGACACCCGAAATCGTCGACGACACGCTGCAGTCGATCGAGGAACTGGACAGCGACATCATCCTCCACTACGTGGAAAAGAACACATTCGCTGAGGCCGGACTGCCCACGAAACGGACCTACATTCCCGTCGGCGACAAGCACTACACGGGCAGCACGATCTATTACGTCAAGAAGTTCAGCAAAGTGTTCGCCGCGATGCCCAAGCTGGTTTCGCTGCGAAAACACCGCAAGGACCCGGAGGCATTGCTGCGCTTGATTGGTTGCGAGGGAGCCGATCTGCCCGAGATCGAGGAGGCGATTAGTCGCGAGCTGTCGGCCGCCGTGCGGATCTGCGTCTCGCCCCACGCCCGCCTGGGCGTCGACGTCGACAAGCCGGCCGACCTGGAGTTGGCCGACACGGTGCTCAAGGAAGACTGACGGTCGGGTGCAACACAGGTTGACGACCCCATCTCCGCCGGAACGGAATGTTGCACTACGGCTCGCCAGCGGGCGGCAACGTCACGGCGATTCGAAAGCCGAGGAATTTGCCGCGGCCGTCCCACTGCAGCGACGTGCGAGACGCGGAGCGGCAACCCCCGCGGCCACCCGCCGTGTAACTGCCGCCTTTCATCACGCGTTCTGCGCTCCCGGTGAATAGCGGGTCCACCTCGCGGTCGCCGGTGAAATCCGTCTTCGAGTCGAGACACCATTCGAAGACATTGCCGTGCATGTCAAACAGGCCGCGGAGGTTGGGGCGAGTCGCGCCGGCGATGTGCGTCTGGTTGTTCGGTGAGTTGTCCGGATGGGCGGCGTAGTGGTCGAGCAAGTCGTGGTCGGACCCAAAGCTGTAGGGTGTCATGGAGGCGCCGCGACATGCGAACTCCCACTCCGCCTCGGTCGGCAATCGGAAGCCGGCGCGCGACACGTCGACAGGCCACGTCTTCGGTTTGCCTTCGCTAACCAACTCCAGCTCGCTCCACTCGGAGTAGCATTGATCCCTCGCGGACATTCCGATCTCGGTCAACCAACTGCAGAAGAACGCTGTTTCGAACCAGTCGTTCCCACAGGTGGGATGACGTTCTGTCGGACTGAACGAACTTACATCCGGCCACGGTCGACTGATCGACCGACTCCATGTCTCGTACTGCTGGCGAGTCACTTCTCGATCGCAGATGGCGAATCGCCGAGTTATTTTCACCGGATGTCGAAGTTCGTCTACTTCGTGATACTGCTCCTCGGGGGGTGATCCCATCTCGAATCTGCCGGGAGCGCAGACGATGAAGGTGAAATGCAACTCACCCACGTTGAGAACGAACCAAGTCCGTTCACCGGTCGGATCGAAAGCGATCGGCGTCTGCTCGACACGTTCGACGATGTCGTGTTGCTCCCAGCGCCGCAGCAGCCACCCACACGCGGAGTGAATCCCGGAATCGGGATCGGAGGCGTACCATTGCGCCACCCGCTCGACAATTCGCGAGCGGCTAGCACTGGGGACCTCGTCCAAGTTGTAATCCCCCAGCGTCAGAAGCAAGCAGTACCGCGCCGAAACGGACGTGGATTGGTCGAGCCAGTCGAGCAGTTCAGCTGCGGCGACGCCGCGTTCCTTCGCGCCGTGCGTGAATTGAGTGAGCGACTCCAGATCGCCGTCTTCGTCAAACACGAACTGCGCCGCGTCGAGATTGCCTGCTCGCACCAAGCCGCACGCGGCGGCTGCGCGAGTCCTCCCGCCGGCGATGCGTTCTTGTTCGTCGCTGCGCCACGGTTGTTCGGTGACGAGCCTTGCCCATTCTTCGATCGCCGAGTTCAGCGACTTGGCTCGCTTAATCCTCTCGTAGAGGATTTGAAATTGTCGGGCGTTGCCGGTCGTCGCCAAGTGTGCGAGTCGAGCCGGATCGCGCGTCAGGAAGTCGCTCAGCGCATTGGCGGCCGACTCGCGGACGCGATCCTCCCTCTGCTCGTCGCCGAATCGAGACTCCAACGTGGGGGTCAGTGACTTTCGAGCGGAAGTCAGTTGATCGCGCTGATCGTCGGAGTTAGATTGGAGCAACTCGTCGACAACCAACTCCCAGTGTTCGCCTCGCCACCGATTCGATCGAGGCGCATACGAGGCGAGCGCCATGCCGGCGCGAAACCGCTCACGACGGTCGTGCTCGGGATTGTCCAATGTACGCCACAGCTGCGGCTCGGCGATCGAGCGATGATCATCGATCGCTTTGACAAGTATCGCGAACTCGCCGGGCTCAGCGCGCAGCAAGCGATCGGTCAAATAGTCCACGGCGGAGGCGTCGAAGTGGGTCAGCCCAAGCCCGGCGTTGCGTTTTCGCGTCGACCCGTTCGGGGCGCGCTCAAACTCCGTTCGCAACCGTCGCTCAATCCAGATCTGCTGCTGCGACAATTGATCGGCGGCGGCCGGCGCTTCCATCGCATCGGCGACCAACAGTCGATCCAACAATGCGTGGGCGCGGAGATACAAGTAGCTCAGCGCGGTTCCGCCGAACGCCGCCAGCATGAAGGTGGCCATGACGGCGCGACGCAGACGCTGTCGCCGAGCTGAGAGGGCGTTGCGCGCCTCCCAGTGGCGTAAATCGGCGGCGAAATGAGCGGCCGATTCGTGCCGCTTGGCCGGATCTTTCGAAATCGCCTGTAGGCAGATTCGTCGGACGTCTGGCGAGACTGCCGGCGGCAGCGCTGGAGGCGGATCGAAGTTGATCTGATGCACCAAGTGCGGCAGCCGGCGAGCAATGAAAGGTGGTCGCCCCGCCAGCAACTCGTAGAGCACGACACCCAAACTGTAGACGTCGCTGGCTGCGGTAATCAGCGAGTCATCGCCCTGAGTTTGCTCGGGGCTCATGTAGGCCGGAGTGCCGACGATCTGAGTTCCCGGGCCCGTCGACTCCTCGCTGATCGCTAACCCAAAGTCGGTAATCAGCGCCGCGCGAGTCTGGTCGAGCAGAATATTCGCAGGCTTCACGTCGCGGTGCAGCATGCCGCATTCGTGAGCGTGCTGCAGGGCGTCGGCGATTTCCCGGACGATGCGAATCGACTCGCCGATCGAAGGCCGCACATCGCGAATCTGTTCCGCCAGATCGCGGCCGTCAATGAACTTGGAGACAACGAAGCAACGGCCGTCGTCCAATCGCCCGACGTCGTAGACGGGGACGATGGCCGGATGGTCGAGCCGCGCGAGTAGTTGCGCCTCCCGCTGGTAGCGGTCGATGTCGTCGGCGCGAGCGGCTTGTCCTCGGCGGGGAGTCTTGATGGCGACGACTCGGTGCAACTCGTCGTCTGCGGCCTTGTAGACAACGGCAAAGCCTCCAACTCCGATAATCTCCTGAACTCGGTAACGCCCCAATTTGCGAGGTTGATCGCCTTCCGTCGGCAGCTCAACTGTCGCCGGTCGGCTTAGATCAAACGTGTCGTCGCGGCTTACACCATCCGCCGGCTCGGTGTCGTCCCAACCGCGCGACGCGGCGAACGATGTGGCATCGACAGCGTCGAAGAGCTGGAATTGACGAGCGAGTTTCGCGGCGTAGCGTGGAAATCGGCGCAGAAAACCGTCTTCGGTTACAGGCTCGCCCAACTCCTTGCGTAACAGGAATTCGCCGTAGATCACATCGATCGCCACTTCCGAGTCGTCCTCGAGCTGCGGAAACCTGCGGAGGTACTCCTCGGCGGTCGGCCGCTCGCCAGTTGAGAACTGGCGTTGTTCGTCCCAGATAGCGGCAGCCAATTCCGGCAGCGACGACGGGCCGCCTCCCGCTTCGAGCTTTCCGCGATCGTCAGGCATCACTTCACGTGCGCTATGAGTTCAATCCCAGTTCGTCGGCCACGCGATCGCACGCCCGGCCGAACCGTTTGCGGACGGCTTCACCCGAGCTTCCGACGGTGAGGCCGATTTCGTCCCACGAACATCCCTCCCGTCGTTGCTCGGCGATCAGCTGCTCTTCCGTGGACAATCGCGCGTGAAACTCGTCGAGCAACTCGCGGTTGGCGACGATCGCGCTGGGTGTCTCGTCGAAGGAAACTCGCTCTCCCCCCGCTTCGGCGGGCGGGTCCTCATCGGGACGTCGCAGTTTCTCTCGTCGATGGCGGTCGATCACCTTGTTGCGGGCCATCGTAGCAAGTAAACGCACCAACTGCTGTGGTCGGTCAATTTCGAATTGACCCAC
This sequence comes from Pirellulaceae bacterium, assembly GCA_030748485.1. Lineage (GTDB taxonomy): Bacteria > Planctomycetota > Planctomycetia > Pirellulales > Pirellulaceae > JASMLW01. The sequence goes on along the minus strand of JASMLW010000270.1, from coordinate 37,637 downwards.
GGCCGCGCGAACAAAGAAATTGCCCAGCACCGACTGGCAGATGTCCATCGAATCGACGGCGATTCGCAGTTTTGGATCGGTGAGCCGCAAGCGGATCTCGCGCCGCAATTCGGGCTCGAACTCGCGCACTAACTCAGTCGCAGCGGCTTCGTCGCCGCCGCGCACACGCTTCATCAGAGTGGCAAAAGCGGAATCGCCAGACATCGCAAACGCCATTGAACTCGGGAGAGTAACGCTGATCCCAGTCTAGTCGTTCGCCAGAAGGGCCGCCATCGAGAGAAGTTCGCCCCGAATTCATCGCCAGCGTCCGGTCACTCGACCTCGTGCGTTTCCTTTTCTTGGCGGCCGGATCGAGCCCGACGCGCAACCCGGCTGACCCTGTCTTTCAAGTCCGGCAGGACCAAACACTTTGGGGTCGCACTCATGATTCACAAAAGCAAGTCTCAACTCCGCCTCGCCCGATCGCGACGTTCACCATCGCGCCGCTTGACAATGGAGCACCTCGAGGATCGTCGACTGCTGACAACCGTCGCACCCGGCTTTGCCGCAGTTGAGTATTTCGACTACACGGCCCCCTCGGTCAACGGTCCAGTTGAGTTGGCGGTGGGGCAAGGCGGCGGATTCGGAAATGACCTGTTCGTTGTCGACAACCTGTCGCGACAACTCTATCAGTTGCAAGATTCGAACGCCGATGGCGATGCGCTTGACGCCGGTGAGAGCACGCTTGTGTTTCAGTTTCCCACCGGTGGCGCGACCAGACCCCAGAACTTGCTCTTCGGAAACGGCGTCGGCGCTTTTGACAACGACCTGTTCATGATCGACGACGGACCGAATCAGGTCTTTCGCGTCTCCGATGATACGGGGCCGTATGTCATCAGCAACTTCGCGCCAACTTCAGGGGCGACACTGATCACGCCGACAGGAGCGGACTTCACGCCGAGCGGCTCGGAAATGCTTGTCGCCGACGCCGGGTCATTTTGGGTCCGCGACGGCAAAGTGATGAAAATCACGCAGGCCGGAGCTGTCTCCGTGTGGACGGACGGCGGCAATCTTCCGGGGGGCCGAATGTGGGACAACAACGCCGCCGCGGAAACGACATCGGACGGTTGGTTCACTGTCATCAATCAAGGCATTGGCGGCGGCAGTCAAAAGGAACTCGTGCAGTTTCGCGACAACAATAGTGATGGAGACGCGCTCGACGCCGGCGAAGCTCGCGTACTTGTCGACCGCGCGATCGGAGTCGTCGGCGCGTTCACATTTGACGACAACGACGTGCTCTATATGAACGGCGGCGTGACCGGCACGGGCGTCTCCCGATTTGAAGATCTAAACGGTGACGGTGATTTCTACGACACGGCGGCCAGTGCCTTTGATCCGGGCGAACGAACGCTCATCGTCGACAATATCCCCGGCGGGCTGAGGTCGATCGCCATCGGTCCCAGCGACGAGCTGTTCGTGGGGTACAGCACGGGAACGCGTGGAAAAATCCTGCGGATCACCGACAATCATCCGACAGCGGACGCGGGAGGGCCGTACTTGGCGATCGAGGGCGACGCCCTGCAACTCGATGGCTCGGGAAGCTCTGATCCAAATCAGTCCACCGCGTCGCTCACTTTCACCTGGGACCTCGATGGCGATGGCTTGTTTGGTGAGACAGGAGTTGCGGCGCTGCTCGGCGATGAAGTCGGTGTGAGTCCTATTCTGTCAGCGGCCAGCCTGGATGGGCCAACGTCTGTCCAAGTCGATTTGCGGGTCACCGATAGCGATGGGAACACGTCTGACGACGCGGCGACCGTTGATGTGGACAACGCCGATCCGACCGCTGATGCGGGTGGCCCGTACACGATCACTGAGTTCGATCCGCTCGTACTCAATGGGTCCGGCTCCGATCCCGCGGGGGCGAGTGACCCGCTGACGTTCGAGTGGGACTTTGACTACGACGGCGTTGCTTTCGATGTCGATGCTACAGGCGCCGGCCCAACCTGGGTGGCTCCCAATGGGCCGGCGACCGCGGTCGTCGCCGTACGAACTCAGGACGACGACTCGGGAGTATCTTCGATTGACACGGCCACCATCACCGTGACCGCCGTCGCGCCGTTGGCTCCCACGACACCCGACCTCGACTCCGCTAGTGACTCGGGTGCCAGCAGCAGCGACGATCTAACCAACATCACTTCGCCATTGTTGACCGGCTCAACAGTTCACCCCAACATTAGCATCGAGTTGTTTGACGGCGCCGCGTCACTCGGTACGACGATCGCCAATGCCGTCGGAGTATGGTCGATCAACGTGGGGCCGCTGTCGAACGGGACGCACGCCGTCACGGCTGAGGCAATCGACGCCGACGGCGACCACAGCGCGGCGTCGGGAATACTGAACTTGACGATCGACACGGTCGCGCCGACCGTCACCGTCGAGCAAGCGGTCGGGCAAGCGGATCCGACGGCCGCTTCGCCAATCAACTTCACCGCTTCCTACAGTGAAACGGTGACTGGCTTCGCCGACGAAGATGTCGTTCTGCTCGGCTCGGCGGGGGCCGCCACGGCCGTCGTGAGCGGCGCCGGCGCGCTGTACGACATCGCCGTCAGTGGCATGACCGGTGCGGGAGTCGTCATTGCCAGTGTTCCCGTCGGAGTGGCTGCCGACACGGCGGGCAACTTGAGTGAGGCCAGCACGAGTGTTGACAACTCCGTGCTCTTCACAACAAACGACGCCCCCGAGATCACGAGTCTGTCGGCGGACGCCGGCAGCGGGTCGCCCGCCGCTCCTGGTCAGACGGTGACCGTCGCGGCGTTGTTCAACGACCCGAATCCAAACGACACCCACACGGCCTCGATCGACTGGGGTGACGGCGCGGTGACCGCCGGAGTGGTCGACCAACCGAACGACTCGGTGGTGGGGACACACTCGTATACAAACGGCGGCGTCTACACGGTCATTGTGACAGTTGCCGACAATGGCGGATTGGACGACACGGACGCGACCGTGGTGTTGGTGACGGGAGTCCGGCTGACGCCGGACGGAGTGCTGCAGATTGTCGGCACGGCTGGCAAGGACGACATCCGGGTCCTCGATCGGGGCTCGCAAATCAGGGTGGATGCGAATCTCGGCGGCGGTGCTCGGCGGAGTTTGCGGTTCGACGAAAACGATGTGCTCTCGATCGAGATCCACGCAGGGAGTGGGAATGATCACGTCACGATTGGGAACCGGGTGTCCGCCCCCGCCGCAGTGTTTGGCGGTGATGGAAACGACAACATCCGCACTGGCGGAGGGGATGACACGATCGACGGCGGCGATGGTCACGACAGGATTTCGGCGGGCGTGGGTAACGATGTGATCATCGCGGGAGCCGGCGACGATCGACTTAGCGGAGGCGCGGGAGACGACATCATTCTCGCTGGTGCCGGACGCGACCGAGTTCATGGGGGTGTCGGCAACGACATGATCGCCGGCGGTGCTGACAACGACCTGCTGTTCGGCGATCGCGGCGACGATATTCTGATTGGTGGCGCGGGGCGGGACTTCTTGTTGGGAGGACGCGGTAACGATCTGCTCATCGCCGGATCCACGACCAACCAAGACGCCCTGGCTGCGTTAGCGGCGGCGTTGGCTAACTGGTCGAGTGGAGACTTGGCCGACACCCTACTCGACCTCGGGCCGATCATTGACGATGAAGAACTCGACTTCCTCTTGGGCGGCCCCGGGGATGACGAGCTATTCGGGGGAGTGGGCGACCGCATCCGTTCGTAAGTCCCCAGCTCTCTAGCAACGCGGACGCGAACTAGTTAGCTCGAAGCCGCAATCGCATTCGCGACGCGAAACTCGTGTCACGAGCGGGTATAACTGAAAGCAACGAGCTTGGCCGAGCTTTCTTCTTCATATATTCGCGGCGCTTCCATGAACTCTGTTGAGTCAGTTTCTCGAGACGAGCGCACCGTTCGCCGTTTCCTGCGGTTTTCGCTGCGCGCATGGTTTGTCTTTCTCACCCTGTTCGGCCTGGCCGTCGTTGTCGGAAACTGGGCCTGGCGGAGACGCGAGTTGGAGCGGCAAATCTATCTGGACGGATCGCTCGTCTATCGCGACACTCCGCGGCACGCCAAGGCGGCCTTGCTGATCGAATCGACCGCGCTCCACGGACGATCTCCCACGCCGACTCCCCCGTCGCCGCGCGTCGGCCTCCGCGATTCGCGAATCCCCTGGATCAGCCAGTGGTCCGGGGGCTCGGCCGTCTTCTGTCCCTTCGATTCAATGACCTACTCCGTCAGCAACGTGAAGATCCCCGACTGGGTGAACGACGTGATCGCGACGGGCGAACTGCGGCGCGTCTCATTGCGACTCAACCACGGCAACATCGATGTCAATCAGCTGACCCGGTGCCGCGAACTCGAGCAACTCACGCTCAGCGGGCGAACTCAGGATCCGCATGCGCTGCGCGACTTCCATCGGCTCACCAAACTCCAGAACCTCACGATCTACAGTTGGAGTGAGTTGGAGTACGACCAGGTCTTGCCGCACGGGCTACCGGCGAACTTGATCGAGCTGCGGATGCCGAACTGCAATTTGCGGCCCCGCGACATGGCGATTCTCAAGAACTGTCGGAATCTCGAAGTGCTCGATCTGACTGGTAATCCAATCGACTTGCAGGCGCTGTCGGCCGGACGTTTGTCTCCGCAACTCAAGTCGGTCACGCTCTCCAAAACTCGTTGCGGGGTTCCGGACTTGCAGTTGCTGGCCGCCTGCCGGAACCTGACGCAGTTGACGTTCCTTGTGGACGGCGCCGACCTCCGCAACGTCGACGGATTGGATCTTCCCGGTTCGCTGGAACTGCTTTCGCTCAAGTCGGCCCGTCTGGATGCTTCGACCTTTCGTTGGTTGTCGCGACTGAAAAACCTGAAGAGCCTGACGATTAACAGCTGCCGATTCGAAGACGCCGCCGCTGAAGGGATCGAGTTCAGCTCATCCTTGCAGCGCTTCAGCGCGATGAGAACGAACGCGGGGCACCACGTGGCGCGAGCCGTGGCGGGGGCGACCGAGTTGCGTTCGCTGAAGCTGCGGGCGTCTCAGGTTGACGACGCCGCGCTGCGCGCGTTTGGCGGCAAAGAGAAATTGACTGAGCTCGGGCTAGGCGAAACGCAAGTGACAGACGCCAGCGCGGATTGGATCGGGAGACTGCGGCAACTCGACAGCCTCGATCTGCGCGAGACGGTTGTGGGAGATAGACTGTTCGAGCAGGCTCCTCACCTCCAGCAAGTCGGCCGCGTGTGGGTCGACGACACCAACGTCTCACCCGCCATGCGCGACGCGATCTCAAAGAACGCCCGCTGGTAACGGACCCCGGAACGCCAGAAGAAGCGCCGAAGGTGATGGGGAGCGCGGCGTTACGGCGACCTCGGTGGAGGCATCGCGCTCATTCGGCGGCCGATGAGCGCTGTAGGGCGGGTGGGGCGAGCTTCGACGGTTCTCGCATCTCGATTGTCATCGGCAGGCCGCCGCGGGGCCTGAGCGCGAGCGACGCCTGAATCCGCAGACGCTGCTCGGGATGGGCCAGCCGAAGTCGACAGCGCCGCAAGACGTTCGCCAGAATTAACGGAAGTTGCATCGACGACATGGTGTTGCCGATGCAAACGCGCGGTCCGCCACCGTACGGAATGTACCCGTACTGCGGAATCTGCTGTTCGCGGTCGGGCGCGAATCGAGATGGGTCGAATCGAGTCGGGTCGGCGAACAACCGCTCGTTGCGATGCAAAAGGTACGGGAACACCATCACCCAGTTTCCCGGCCGCAGCCGATAGCCGCCCAGCTCGAATTCCTCCGTCACCTCGCGAGTGAACAACGCCCACGCCGGCGGGTATAGCCGCAACGACTCCTTGACGACCATCTGGGTGTAAGGAAGTCGAGACAAGTCGGCCGGTCCGAGTACGGAACCCCTCGACGCCCCGTCAATCTCCTCCAGTAACTTCTCCTCGACGTCCGCATGTTGAGTTAACAAGTAGAGCGTAAACGCCAATGCCATCGAGTTGGCGTGGAAGGCGGCCGTGAACAAGGTCATCGCTTCGTCGCGGGCCTGCTCGTCCGTCATGCCCCGACCGTCGCCCTCGACATCGACTGCTTTTAGCAGCAGCGACAAGACATCGTCTCCTTCGTGTGGATTCAGCCGTCGCTCTGCGATCGTCTCACGAAGAAACTGATCGTACAGCGCCATCGCCCACCGCTTGCGACGCTGGTGAGGCAGCGGAACCCAATCGGGCAACCGTAGAATCGTCCTGTTCTCGGAAATGAACGCTTCGGACAGAATCCGCGCACCGGAAACCAAGTCGGCTCGCTCGTCCAGTCGGACTCCCAGAATCATGCGAGCCGCCATCTTCATCGTCAGGTCGGCCATCTCGTCCGCCATGTCGACGATTGTCCCCGGCTCCCACCGGTCCAGCATCCGCTCCGTCTCCTCGGCGATTGGCCGCGCGAACGAGGCCAGGTGGCGCGGTTGAAACGCCGGTTGAATCATGCGTCGCTGACGGAGCCACTCGTCTCCCTCCGTGACGAGAATACCTCGGCCCGTCAGTTGGCTCACCGCCCGCGTGTCGCGCGGCAACTTGCGGAGACGATGCCGTTGTGTGGTCAGCACTTCCCGAACCAAGTCGGGGTGATTGGGCGCAAACGCCCGAATCTTGAACATTCGAAAATACGACAAGTCGCCGTATTGCTGCAGACTGTCCAGGAACGGCAGGGGATTGAATGACAACTGCACCACGTGCCGCCATGTCCCGGCAAACCATGCCGAGATGCTGTACGGACCCGGGGGTATGGGCGAGCAGGTTGGCGCACCGAGTTTCGCCTTGCGAGGGAACAATTCGGGGACCCCCCCATTTTAGTTGCCATATTTCCCATTCAACCCAGACCTCCTAATATACTGGCAATTAGGCGTGCGGAGTGCAGGATGTTTTGGGAACTTCCGGGGTGCGACGGAGAACCAGATGTCGGAGTTGTTGGACTGGTGGTTGAGACCCAAACTCTGGCATGGCATGAGTTTGGGGGCGTGGCTAGGGATGCTGCGCGCCCATCGGTTTCGGATTTCGCCGACTCGCCTACCGATGTCGGCTGCGATTTCGGGGTTCGCGTGCGGCAATTCGGTTGCTGGTCTTCTGCAGCGCTTATTGCGTGGTTCGGCTAGTTCGACCGCGCTGGCGGGACCGCCGATTTTCGTGATTGGTCATTGGCGGTCGGGGACGACCTGGATGCACGAGTTGTTGGACGCGGACTCTCGGCACACGGCGCCGAACACGTACGAGTGCATGTCGCCTGCTCACTTTCTGCTGACCGAAACGTTCGTTTCTCGTTGGTTGCCGTTCGTTCTTCCCAACCGCCGTTTGCCTGATCGGATGGCCCAAAGTTGGCTGGCGCCTCAGGAGGACGAGGCGGCGATGTGCAACTTGGGCATGCCGTCGCCGTATTGGAAGCTGGCGTTTCCCAATCAGCCGATGGCGGCGGACGACTACGTTGACATGGAGCAGTTGCCCGAGGCGCGGCGGCAAGAGTGGTGCGAACTGCTGGAGCGATTCTTGCGTCAAGTGAGCTCGCGTCGTCCCCAACGGCTCGTCTTGAAGTCGCCAACGCACTCGCTTCGCATTCCCTTGCTAGCCGATCACTTTGGCGGCTCGCGATACGTTTACATGGTGCGCGATCCGCAGCGAGTCATTCCGTCGACATTACATTTGTGGCGCGTGATGCGACGGAGCCAGGGGCTGCAAGCGGCGCGGTTCGACAGTTTGGAGGACGAGGTGTTCGGTATGTTCCACCGCCTGGACCGAGCGGTCGAATCGGCTCGCCAGACGCTGCCGCGAGATCGCTTTGCGACGGTGCGGTACGAGCAGTTGAAGGCCGACCCGCTCGGCGAACTCGAGCGTCTCTACGAGCAATTGGAGTTCGGTGATTTCGCCGCAGCCCGCGACAACCTGGTCGCTCATCTGGCGCAAGTCAGAGACCATCAAGTCAATCACTACGAGCCGGATCCGGCGCTTGAGGACCGGATTCGGAACGAGTGCGCCGAGTTCTCAACCCGCCACGGCTACGACCAGCCCCAGCCGGCGACAACGGCCGTGGACTAGGCCGCGACGACTCGTCTCGAGCAAAAAGGTGGTGGGGAGCGTGTGGGGTGGGTAGACTTTTCTCAGGCGGAGGAAAACAAGACAGCCTCTTGAGTCGTCTCTCTTGCGTGCAGGTTATCGGCCTTTGCCTCAATCCGGAGCCCCCGTTCGTCGAAGGAGTAGAGAATGACACGTCGTACAGTGATCGTCGCCCTTTGTTTCGCAATGCTCGCCGCGGTCGGCTCCGTATCGCAGGCAGCCGACGACCTCTTGGGAGGGATGAAACTGCTGCCCGGATACAAGCACCAAAAGCTGCAAGGAATCGACAGCATCGTCGGCCAGGTGGCTAATCCGAAAGGTCTGAAGATCATGTACGAAATCGGGCGAGTTCCCAAGGCGGGACAGTTCCGACTGGGCGGCGACTTCATCGACAGACCGAAACAAATGAACGACCGCCGCGTCCCCATGCAGTTCTACAAAGAGCAGGTGATCAACAAGCAGCCTGCTCATCTGGCGTACACCAAGGACAACACGCTGATGGTCTCGTTTCCCCAAAAGGGCGTCAACTTCACCGTCAAGGTGACCGATGCGAGCGAGATGGCGGACGCCTTGTTGATGATCCTCACCTATCCCAACCCGGCAAAATAATCGTTGAGGTTGAGCTCGCATCTTCGGGCTCCGTGTGAGATTTCTTTTTTCTCACACAAAGCCACGAAGGCACAAAGTTCCACGCCGACGTCGCGCCGCGTTCACCCGTTCCAATCAACGAACGGCGCGTTCAATTGGAATGCGGCGCGAGGAGCGCGAGAGGACGTCTTGGTGCCCTTGTGCCTCCGTGTGAGATTCTTCTTTTTCTCACACAAAGCCGCGAGCAGCTTACCGCGCTGGCGTGACGAGCAGCGCCCAGCGATTGAGCACACCGGCGTGTTGGTTCAGATTTTGAATCTCCAAGCGCCACGTGCCCCGCGCCGACTTGTCGTAAAAGTGCTTCAGTCCCGGAAGATTCTGCTTCGTTCCGTCGACGGGCATTCGTCGCAACAAGGGCGGGCGGGGAAGCGTCGTCGCGATGCGCTCAGCCTCGTCGTCAAACAGGATGTCTTCAAACACGTAGCCGGTCCACGGCGGCACCGAGGCGTCGTACAGCAGCACTTGCTGTCCATCCGGTCCCTGAAGAGTAACCCGGAGCTGAAAGTCGACTTGCTTGGTGAGAGCGATTTGAATGTCGAGGTCTTGGATCGGCGAGTCGTCTTCGACATAGATGGTCGACGTGGCGCGGTTGCCCGGATTGAGCAGAATCGGCCGCGAAGTTCCATGACGAATCGCCCGCCGAGGAGTTGGCGACGAGTTACTCTCGGTCGCCGAGATCACACCGTCCGCATTTTTGTCAAGCAGTTGGAAAGAACGCAGCTTCTTGGCGTCCCACTGCTGGGCGAATTCGTCCATGGCGATTTGCCCATCGTGATTGACGTCCAGCAGTCGCAGCGCAGGAGCCAAGCGAGAAGTGGCGATCGGCGGCAGGCGGCGAGTCAGCCAGGTCGTCAACTCGGCGTGCGTTACCACTTGATCGCCGTCGCGGTCCGCGCCGGACACATTGCCGTATTGCCCAACTCGCAAACACTCGGCGACTTCCAACTGCTTGTTGCCATTGCGATCGTAACGACCGACCAACTCGGACGCGACGGAGGAGCACATTTGCGTTCGCCGCAGGGTGGCCGGATCGATGGGCAGTTTGACGACTTGCGGCGGAGTTCGTTTCTGCTTGTTTGCTTGTTCGATTGCGGCGATGCGTTTTCTCCGCGCGGCCGTCGCCTGTTCGACGCGATAGTTGGCGTAACGGAGGGCCATTTCTTCAATGGGAATCCGACCATCGCGATTGAGATCGTTCTGCCGGACGACATCGTTTCCCCAACCGGTCTGAATGATCTCTTTCGGACCGAGCACACCGTCGCGGTTGCGATCGTACTTGGAGAAAACGCTCTCCGCTTGGGCGCGGTCCTTGCTGGTGACGCGGGCCCGATTTCTCGCATCCTTGCCGAAGCCAAGCAAGGGAGGCTGTTGTGGCGGTTGTCCAAAGCCGGGCAATCGATCTTGGCTCCACGCGACTCGCCCCCAGTCGGCGGCACAAACGGCGCACGACAACGACAGCAAGGCGACGGCATGCCGGATCGATCGCATTCTCAAAGCCTCATACAGAGCGGGCTCAATTCGTCAGCGGCGGAACTGGAACTGCACGTCGGCGGGTTGGAACGGCTGCAGCGACTGAATCTGCAGCGTCGGTTGCGGCTGTGGCCGCGGTTGTGGTTGTGGTTTGGGCTGCGCCGCCGGTTTGCTCGCCGGCTGAGAATTCGACGAACCTTTCAAGACACCTTTCAGCAAGCCTTCCAAATCGCTCGAATTGACTCCTTGCACTCGCATGATGTGCGTGGATTGAGTTGCGTTCTTGTCGATCAAGTTGACCAACTCGAGAACTTCGTCGAACAACGGATCCGGAGCTCGAACGATGATTGAATTTGTCGTGTCGTCGACGGCGACCGTCATCGTCGGTTCACTCGTCCGACTCTCCTGCCCTCCCGCGGACCGCGCGCGGCTGGGTGACGTCGATGGTCGATCGCGGGCGTCGCCCGCCGGTTGATTCGGCGGCTGGACGCCTGGTGGTTGGCCGTTTGGCGATTGCGGCTGGTTTGGCGTTCCCCGATTGCGGAGTCCTGCTGCTGGACGCGCTCCCTGCGCCTGATTGCCGCCTTGCTTCACCTGCGCTTGAAGTTGCTGGATCAGTTGTTGCTGCTGTTTCTGTTGCTGTTGTTGCTGCTGCTGTTGATTCGCTACGGGAGCTCCATTGGTCACCTGTCCGGCGAAGGTGTCGCGGATGACCGCGGCGGCCGTTTGTGCGCGAATGTGAATCAGCCGAATGACTCGCGGCTTGCCTCGCACCAGGATGTCGGCGATGCCCTTGTCGCGATCGATGATTTCGAGGTGGCGTTTGATCTGCGTCAATTCGGGTATCGTCCCTTGCACGATCAACCGATTGAGGCGGGCGTCAGCGATGACCGAGGGAATGGAGAAGCGGTGCGGCGTCGCGGTCCGAGTGAGTCGTCCTCATCGGGGCCGTACGGATCGTCGTCGGAGGGCGAGCCGCGGCGCAGGTCGGTGAGCATTCGTTTCGCGTCGTCGGCGCGAACGTATTTCAGGTAGAAGATGGCAATCCTCGTCGGCGAAATCTGACCGGGCCCGGCGATCGCACGCAAGTGGGCTTCAAAGCGGTTGAGCAGTTCCGCGTCCTCCGATTGCATGAGGATTCCGCGCGACGTGACCTGGGCTTTGATGCCCGCTTTGGTCTCCGGTGGCTGCTTGGCGTCATCGTCGCCGGGCGGTTTGGGAGGCTCGTCCCCAGCGGGCGGCGCGGCTTGAGTAGTCGACTTCTTCGCCGAGGCGCCCGAGCGGGAAGCCTGAACGGTGTTCACCAAAAGGGGGCCTCCGATTAACCGCTGGGTGCTTTCCAATTGAGTTGGCGCGGGCCGCGGACCCATTGGCTCGGGCCGCGCGTCTTCGCGAGGCTTGCCGTTGATCTCGAACTCCAAGACTTCACTCGATTCATCGATGGCTGGTGGAAAGACGAGCACGTCTTCGCTGCCGGGCCAAAACCGCTTCGCCGTTTCCAGCAATTGCTGAGCGCGGGTGCCTTGGATCGGCAGCAGCCGAAGGGGCCCTTCCGAGGATTCGTTCGGCGTTTCCAACTCCGCCACGATCTCCTTGACGGCGTCCACTTGTTTTTGAGTTCCGCGCACGAAGATTTTCATCGAGGGCGTGTCGTAGTCCAGCCGCGGGTGGTCGTCGTCATCTTCTTCCTCCTCGTCGTAGAAGAAGGGGATATCCAACATCTCGCGAACAATCGACAAAGCGATGTACGGTTCGACTTCCTTGAGTCGAATCACTTCGAAGACCGTGTCGTCACTGCCGGCCAGTTGCTCAATCGTCTTGGCGATTCGTTCATGAACTTCTTCCGTCGCTTGCACGACCAGCCGACCTGAGCGAGGTTCCTGAGCCAGCCGGACATCTTCCCCGGCCAGCAGTGTTTGCAACACGTCGTCGACCATTTGCAGATTGCCGACGCCGACCGCATGTACGCGGAGAATCGTCTCACTCGCCATCCCTCGCTCTTCGGGGGTCCGATCGAGCATCGCGATCAAGCTCTCAATGATCGCCAGTTTGTCGGCGGCGCCAGTTGCCAGTAAGTGCTTGCCAGTGGGATCGGGCGCGAGGCTGATATCCGGTCCGATGTTGGAGTTGCCGTCGTCGATTCCAATCAGCGGGCGAGCCGCGTCGAGGATTACGTTGGCCCGCACGTGTTGTAGTTCGAACCGTCGCAGCGGCCCGTCTTCGGTGGACGGGTTTTCGATCACCTCGAGCATGCGGCGGACCATTTTCAGCTGCTTGACTCTTTCAATCACAATCAACTGTTTCGACTTCGGCAGGAGCACCGGCGTGCTCAACTTCACCAGCCGACTGATCTCGGCCAACGCCTCCTGGGGTTGCGTTTTGACGATCTTGAAGACGCACTTGACGACTTCGTCGTCGCGGCGGCTGTCCAGCTCATTCAGCTCAACGTACTCAGCCAGCGACTCGAGCAGCGCGTCGCGACGGCCGTCGTCCAGTCCGATAATCGAGATCATCGTGCCGCTGCGAATCAGCGTGTAGCCGCGCGGAATCAGGAAACGATTGATGTACGCGATGGCTTGGTCGGGCGTGAACTCGCGGGGGTCGCTGTAGGTGAACGTGCCCGTCGGCTCAGTGCCTACGTACAGCGACAACTTGGCCTCTTCGGCGAGCCAGTCGAGCACGGTGCGCCACGAGGCCCCATCAAACTCAAACGTCAGCTTGATGTCGTCCAGAGCGACCGCTGCTCCGCTGTCGACCGCTTCGTCGGGATCGGCGCTCGCCGCGTTGCCGGCCGTCTTGTCGGGGGTTGGGGGAGCATTTCCCTCGGGCGGTTCCGCGGGAGCTCCGCTCTCGTCCGGCGGTTGAGCCGCGGCGACTGTGGTATCGTCGTCGAGCCCGGCGAGTTTCTCCCATCCGGCCAGTTGCTTGGGAGTCAACAACGCTTCGAATCGCCGTTCGAATCTTCGTGTGGCGATTTGCTTCGCCAGCGGCGAACCAGCGGCCAGCGCCTGTCGACGTTCATCCTCTAGACGACCGATCGCCGCGCGTTGCGAAGGAGTGAGCCCGACGAGCTTCGCGACATCATCGCGAGCCAGCGTCACCAGTCCTTCGCGGCCGAGCAGGAGTTGCGTCAACTTGTCGCGCTGTTCAAGTGTGAGCAGTTGCAGGCCAAGCTGCTCAGTTGCCGCGGAAAACGCGGCGCCGATCTGACGTCGATCGTCCTCTGAAAGACCCGCGGCCGAGAGCAAAGTCTTGCGCTCCGCGGCTCGCCTCGCGATCAAGTCGGCGATCTTCTTCTTCGCTTCCGCGGAGAGACCGAGTTGTCGCACACCTTCGGCGTCGGTGGCCAACCGCAGCAGCAGCGGCGCATCATCGTGGGCCGTCGCTGCGGCTGTTGCTGGATCCTGGTCTTGCGACTCGGCCGTGTCGGGGGCTGCCGCCGTCAGCGCGATCGCCGAGACGGCCAGACAGAGGCGTCGTGTGATTGTTCGAGGCAGTCGTTCCAATAGGGTGAGCGCGCGAGGCGCCGTTGCCGCCCGTTCGGTCATGATGAGTAGGTGGGGTTACAGCGAACCGCGGGGCGGGTCGGCGGAGTCGCGTGGCGGGTTCGCTTGGGTGCCAGCTCTGTTTCTGTTCCGGTCAGTTGATTCGTCAGTTGGTGTGTGTCTTGTCGCTGTCAGTAAAAGGCAATTCGCCCAGCTCATTCTTGGGGGGTCACGATCAGCGACCAAGTATTGATGAGTCCCGGACGTCCGCTCCGCGAACCGTCGACAAAGAGCCGCCAAACACCCCGAGTACGGTCTCCATCATAGCTGGAAAGCCCAGCCGATTCCGGTCCTTTTTCGGGCCCGAATGCGCCGCGGAAGGGAGGCTGGACCTTGGCCATGTCAACCGTCGATTCATCATCGAATACGGTCGCCGCCAGGTTGTTTCCCTTCCAGGGCTTGCCCGCTCCCTTAAACAAGTCGACCCTCTTGCCGCTCGGCGAAATCAGGTAAACGTCCAAGTTCGTCAATCCCTGGTGAGTGATCGTCAATTGGACATCCAGGTCGCCGATTGTGATGTCGTCGTCGATGCGAATCGCCGATGACGCTCCAACATGCGTTTCGATCACGCGGACATGAGAACTGGTGAATACGCGCGCGTTCGGTGTGCTGGGTGAAGCGCTTTCGGCAGCCGAGATCAACCCGTCTTGGTTGCTGTCGTAGCGGCCGAACTCAGCCAGCAGCGCATCCGTCCAAGTCTCCGCGTATTCGGACATCGAGACTTGGCCGTCGAGATTGCGATCGCGCTCCGCGAACCAACCCGACCTCGATCCGCCCCCGGCAGTCTGTTTTTGCGCTCTTTGAATCCAAGCCATCAACTCGGCTTGCGTGAGTTGACCATTGCCGTCGGTGTCCGCGCCGTTGTAGTCGCCGCCGGGTCGAGCTAGTTCGTTTGGCTCGAGCGTCCCGTTCTGATTTGTGTCGTATCGCCGAACCATCTCTTGCGCGGCGGCGGCGCTGGGCTGCACGACGACCTGTTTGGCTCCGCTCATCCGATACGAGCTCCGGCCGTTCCACACCACGAGTTGGCTGCTGAGTTGCATGTGGACTAGTTTCTGTTGATCTTGCTGCTGTTTTCGCTGTTTGGCGAAGAACACGGCGAACTCGCTCGATCCCAAGAATCCCGATCGATTCGTGTCAAACTCACGCATCATGTTTGGCGCGTTGCTTCCATAACTGACGCCGAGTTCCGTGGAGCTCAACTTGCGATCGCGATTGGCGTCCAGTTGTTTGACGTGATTGGACGCATTGGACTTGTCGGCGCTGGTGACCTCGATCCCGGCTACGCGCCGCTTCGCCGCCGCTGTCCGCCGCGCTTTGACCTCTTTGTCAACTCGGGTCTTGGCGTAGGAATGAGCCAACTCGGACGGGGTCAAACGCCCGTCACCGTTCGCATCGTGAGAAAACCACCGCGAGAGAACATCCTTGTATCCAGTCGACAACGATTCGCTGCGGCTGAGCGCGCCATCCTTGTTGCGATCGAATTTCTCAATTTGTATTTCTGCGTAGCGGCGATCCACTTCGATCACGGTTGGCCGCCCAGCCTCCGACTTGCCGAACCCGCGCAGCGAGTACTGGCCCTTGGGAGCTCCAAACCCGGACACCTCGCGCTGGGCGTAGGTGGTTTGGATGAGGAGTGGAAGAGAGAGGGCGACAAGGGTCGCCACCACAAGGCGTCTGGTTTTCATGCTCCGCGGCTCCTGCAAACGGGCTGGCCCAGCCGCCTCTACTTTAACTCGATCTCTGCTCGTTCGGCAAACTGAACTCGCCACGGCGTGTCATCGACGGCCGATGGAGGACTTTCGCCGTGCGAGCTAGCTTTCCACTGGGCTTTCCCCCTAATCCGGATCGCCATCCCAATGAGACGATTCACGGGCCGAGTCGGATTCGGGAAATCTCTAGTTCAGCCGAGTTGCTCGGCGAAATTCGCGAGATTGTCAGGGAAATAGCCGGATTTGTCGAAGCGGGAATCTCAGTACAATGACGCCAATGGACTCAGAACCGCGAGCACAATGGCGGGACCGCCTGTACGAAGTCATTTTCGAAGCCGACACCCGCGCCGGGCAAGCCTTCGATATCGTCCTCTTGATCGCGATCGTCGTCAGCGTCGCCGCCGTCTCCCTTGAGACGGTCGAATCGATCCAGAAAGAATACGGAAACCTGCTACTCGCCGCCGAGTGGACATTCACAATCCTGTTCGCCATCGAGTATGTCCTGCGGCTGATCTCCGTTCGCAACGCCCGCAACTACGCGACCAGCTTCTACGGCGTCGTCGATCTCGTCTCTTTTCTGCCAACCCTGATCGGCTTGTGCTCAGGCGAGCGACTATCGTTCGCCGTGCTGCGGCTGTTCCGCCTGCTGCGAGTCTTCCGAGTATTGAAGCTCATTCATCTCACAACGGAATCCGAAAACCTGGGCGGGGCCTTCTGGAAGGCCCGCGCGAAGATCGTTGTCTTCCTGGCCGCCGTCATGATTACCGTGACGATCTCGGGCACGGTGATGTACGAGGTCGAACGCCTCTACCAACCTCAGTCGAACCAGTTCACATCGATCCCCCAATCGATCTACTGGGCGATCGTGACGATGACGACCGTCGGATATGGCGACGTTGTCCCCACCACGACGCTCGGCAAGTTTGTCTCGGCCGCCCTGATCCTGATCGGTTACAGCTTGATCATCGTGCCCACGGGATTTGTTTCCGCCGAAATCGTTGAGGCGCGGAAGAACGCTCGCGTGTCGACGCAGACCTGCCCCTATTGCATCTCCGAGGGGCACCAGACCGACGCTGTCTACTGTCGCATTTGCGGCAAGCCGCTCGAGTAGATGCGACCGACTCGCCTTGGTGGCTGCCGCGACACTCGGTGTGTAAGTGTCTGGGACATCTTGTTTTCGGGGTCCTCCCCACTTGGGTGGGAGCCGGCTGGCTGGTGAGTTTTCCGCGGACGAAAACGGGCGATTGGGGGAGCCTCGCCCCACTCTCCAGCAGGGATTGCAAGCTTTCAATTGATGCAACGTTTCAATAAACTCTTATGTGTCACCATCCCTCCCTCATCCCGCCCGATTTCCTATGCGACGAGCCCAAACCAGAATCCTGTTTCTGTCCGTGCTCACCGCCGCCGCGCTGGTGCTCTCAAGCTCAGATGCACGGACGTTTGACGCGCAGCCTCCAGTCGACTTGACTCGAATCGTGAGTGTGTCGGTCGAGCCGGCAACGGTTGAGTTGGTTGGCCCGCGAGCTCTTCGAGGTCTGCTGGTTCACGGCGTTCGGGACGACGGTCGAATCGTCGATTTGACTCGCGTCGCCGACTATCAATCGACGGCTCCCGAGTTCTTGGTTGTGACGGACGACGGAGTAGTGATGTCAGCCGCCGATGGGAGCGGACAGGTAGTGATCGACGTGGCCGGCCGGAAGCTGTCCGTAGGTGTTCGCGTGACCGATTCTCTCGCGCCCCGGGATTTTCATTTCGAGCGCGACATCGAGCCGATTCTCAGCAAGTACAGTTGCAATGGATCGGGGTGCCACGGCAAAGCGGAGGGGCAAAACGGCTTCAAACTCTCCGTCTTCGGCTTCGATTCGCAGGCGGACTACAACGCCTTGACGAAAGAGGCCCGTGGGCGGCGGACGTTCGTCGGCGACGCCTCCCGCAGTTTGTTGCTCACCAAAGCGACTGGACAGGTGCCTCACGGCGGGGGCGTGCGGCTGGCGTTGGGCTCGCCCGAGTACAACAAGATTCGCGACTGGATCGCCGCCGGCGTCCCGATCGGAGATCCCGAGGCGCCGCGGGTCGCGCGAATCGAGATCCATCCCGCCGAGCGGATCCTCGACTTCTCCGCGGAACAACAGTTGCGCGTGATCGCCCATTACTCGAATGGTCGGACCGAAGACGTGACCGCGATAGCTCGCTACCAGAGCAACAACGAGGGGTTAGCCGATGTGGACGAGTCGGGCTTGGTGCTCGTCGGCGAGGCTCCTGGACAGGTCGCCGTGATGGCGACGTACATGGGGGCGGTCGACACTTTTCAGGCGTTGATTCCCCGGAGCGAGACGATTGCCGAGTATCCGCGGCTGGCGGAACGCAATTTCATCGACACATTGGTCCATGCAAAGTTGCGAAAGCTGAACATCGTGCCGTCGGGACGTTCGAGTGACGCCGAATTCCTGCGACGGATCTACCTTGACGTGATCGGCACGTTGCCGACCGCCGCGGAAGCGCGCCGATTCCTTGACGACCAGCGACCGGACAAGCGGGACATGCTGGTGAGCGAACTCCTCAAACGGCCCGAATACGCCGACTATTGGGCGCTCAAGTGGGCCGACCTGCTGCGAGTCGATCGGCGGACGCTGGGGCAGAAGAACGCCTACGCGTACTACCAGTGGATACGCGGTAGTTTCGCGGAGAACAAACCGGTCGACCGATTTGTCGACGAGATTCTCACGTTGAGCGGCCGCACCAAGGACTCGCCTCAAGTGAACTTCTACCGCGCGGTTGGCGGCGCGAAAAAACTGACCGACACCGTGGCGCAAGTTTTTCTCGGTATTCGCATTGAGTGCGCCCAGTGCCACCATCATCCTTTCGATCGTTGGAGCCAGACCGACTACTACGGGATGACCGCGTTCTTTCAACAGGTGAAACGCGCCGGCACATCGCGTGGCGAGATCATGACGGCGGCGGGCGATCCGCAAACGAAACATCCTCGATCGGGCGAGACGATTTTCGCCCACGCGCTGGGCGAACCGATGCCGGAGGCGTCCCCGCCCGGCGATCGCCGTCGCGTTCTTTCGGATTGGATGACCGCAGCGGACAACCAGTGGTTCGCTCGCAACTCCGTCAACCGCGTTTGGGCTCACATGATGGGTCGTGGATTGGTGGTCCCCGTCGATGATTTTCGCGCCACCAATCCCCCCACGAATCCCGAGTTGCTCGACGCGCTGGCGAAGCACTTCGTCGACCATCAGTTCGACCTGCACGATTTAATTCATACCATCGCCTCATCGGAGGCCTATCAACGCACTTCGCGCCCCAACGAGACCAACGCGCAAGACGAACAGAACTACTCGCGAGCATTGTTCAAGCGGATGGACGCGGAAGTGTTGTTCGACGCGCTCTGCCAAGTCACCGGTCGCGATGAGAAATTCACGGCTGTTCCGCACGGCTACCGGGCGATTCAGTTGTGGGACAGCGAAGTCGATCATTATTTTCTCAAATTGTTTGGCCGTCCGACGCGGAAGACGGCTTGCGATTGCGAGCGAAACTCTGAGCCGACGGTGGGCCAGGTGCTGCACGTGCTGAACGCGCCCGCCATCCACGGCAAACTGGCGCATGAGGGCGGGCGGATCAATCAATTGGTGAAACGCCACTCGGCCGATGAACGCTTAGTAGAGGAGCTCTACCTGACGTTTTTTGGACGGCTGCCCGACGATTCGGAAACGTCGTCCGCCGTGCAGTACATTCGCCAGAACGGCGACCGCCGGGAGGCGAGCGAAGACCTGGCTTGGAGCCTGATGAATTCGCTGGAGTTCGTGTTCAATCACTAATGTGCTCGGCGATGTCGCCGAGAAACGACGGAGTTGTCCCATGAGTCGACAAGGTGTGTTTTGCGATGGGATCCCGAGGCGCGACATGTTGCGCGTCGGCGCCTTCGGTTTGTTCGGCGGAGCCATGGGATTGCCGTCCCTGCTGGCGGCCGCCGATTCCACCGGAGCCAAGAACAACCGGTCGGTGATTATCGTCTTTCTGAAGGGCGGCTTGAGCACGATCGATACGTTCGATCTGAAGCCCGACGCACCGATCGAATTTCGCGGTGACTTTGACCCCATCGCGACCAACGTTCCCGGCATCCAGGTTGGCGAGCACATACCGCGGATCGCCCAGCAAATGGACAAGCTGACGCTGATCCGTTCGTTCGGTCACCGGAATTCGAATCACGGGCCCGCCGACCACTACATGTTGACGGGCTATCATCCGGTCGCCGGTTTCAACGCCGGCTTGACTCCCAATAATCAGCGCCCGTCGATCGGCTCGATCATTTCCCGCAAATTGGGACCGCGGGGCAGCGTGCCGCCGTACGTCTGCGTTCCCGACATGCACCCCAGCGGCGGTGCGGCGTACCTGGGAGCCAACAGCGCTCCGTTCAGCATCAATTCCGATCCGGCCGACCCCGGATTCAGCGTTCGCGACATCGTCCCACCGCTGGACCTCGACCCGTCGCGGCTCGATCGCCGCAAGGATTTATTGAAGACCGTCGATCGGTTTCAGCGGCAGGCCGAACGCGACGCCAACAAGTACGCCAAGACGGTGAGCGTTTTCCGCGAGAAGGCGTTCGACCTGATGACCTCGCCCGTGGCCAAGAAGGCGTTCGACATTCACGCCGAGTCAGACAAGCTGCGAGATGAATACGGGCGCAACTCCTTGGGACAGTCGTGCCTGATGGCGCGTCGCCTGGTCGAAGCCGGCGTCCGCTGCGTGACGGTCAACCACGTTGACTGGGATACGCACGACAACAACTTTGTCACGCTCAAACGAGATCTTCTGCCCGCGCTGGACGCCGCCATGTCGACGTTGTTCAGCGACCTCAGCGACCGCGGTATGTTGGACAACACGATGGTTGTCGTGACCGGCGAGTTTGGCCGCACGCCGCGGATCAACGCGAACGCGGGCCGCGATCATTGGGGCCCCGGTTTTACCGTCGCCATGGGCGGCGGCGGAGTCGGCGGCGGCCAGGTGTACGGTAAGTCGACCGAGCGGGCGGAGAAGCCAGCCGTGAACCCGGTCGGCCCGGAAGATCTGGCCGCCACGATCCATCACTTGATGGGTGTCAACCCCAAAGAAATATTCAAAACAGCCGACGGGCGGCCCGTACCTATCGTCAACGGCGGGCGAATCGTCCGCGAGATACTCTCGTAGCAGCTGGCGTAGCAGCTCTCGTCAGCAGCTTCCGTCAGCTGCCCATCGAGCCCTGGGATTTTAGGCGACATGAAGCGAAATCGCGTTGCGACCATTTTCTCCATCGCGCTTGTCAGCGGTTTGATCGGTCCGTTGGCGTCAGCCGATACACCATCCGCCGATTATATTTTTCCCGCCGGCGGGCAGCGGGGAACAACGGTCGAGTTCCGCGTCGGAGCTCATTTTCTCCACGGCGGCAGCCCCTTCGAGATGAGCGGTCCAGGCGTTGCAGCCAGCGATCGCATCGTGCGTACAAAGACGACTTGGTTTGAAGGTCCGATGATTTTCAAACCGGCTTCGCAAGGCGGCGAGAATTACCCCAAGGATCATCGCGGCAAAGTGACGATCGCCAAGGACGCTCCGCTCGGGCCGCGGTACTGGCGGCTCTGGACCTCGCAAGGAGCCGTCGGCGGACGAATGTTTGTCGTCGGTGACTTGCCCGAGATCATCGAGCGGGAAATCGACGGTCGCCCGTTGCCGGTGTCGGTCGAGCTTCCCGTGACGATCAACGGTCGCATGTTCCCGCGAGAAGACGTCGACTTGTGGGAGTTCTCAGCCGAGGCGGGGCAGTCGATCACCTGTGAAGTCGTCGCTGCGCGGATTGGTTCGCCGCTCGATTCTCACTTGGAAATCCGTGGACCCGACGGGAGAACCGTCACCGAAAACACCGACCATTTCGGCAGCGACTCATTCGTGCGATTTGAGGCCCCGGTCACCGGTCGTTATCGGGCGCGAATACACGACGTCAGTTTTCGCGGCCTGCAGCAGTTCGTCTACCGCTTGACGATCACGGCTGACTCCTACGTCGACCGCGTCTATCCGCTCGGCGGCCGCGCGGGTCAGAAGGTCGCCTTTGAACTGGCTGGGCAAAAGACTCCCGCCGAGCTAATCGAATTGACGCTGCCCAGCGACAAGAAGGGCAAGCACCTTGTCCATTTTCCGCTTGGCGATCGGGTCTCTAACCCCGTCGAGATTGAGATTAGTGACGCCGACGAGTTTCTGGAAACGGAAGCCGTCAAACAGACCGTGCACAACAGTCCGGCCGTCTTGAACGGCCGCATCGGCGAGCCCAAAGAAGTGGATCAGTGGCTGATCGGCGGAAAGAAAGATGAATCTGTCGAATTTGACTTGGGAGCCGCTCGACTCCATTCGCCATTGGACCCCGTACTGGTGATTACGGACGCCGCGGGCAAAGAACTGCTGCGCACCGGCAGTACGCCCGAAAAGCCCGCCGAGCCCACAGCGACATTCAAGTTTCCCGCCGACGGACAGTACACGTTTTCCATTAGCGATGTCTTTGACGACCGTGGCGGCGACGAATTCGCGTACCGGCTGTACCTTCGCGATCCGGAGCCCCGACCGGACTTCCAGCTGCGTCTGCCCTCTGATGCGTTGACTTTGTACCGCGGCGGCGAGGCGAAGTTAAAGATCGCCATTCAGCGAATCGGCGGTTTCAATCAGGAGGTTGAACTTCGCGCTGACGGATTGCCGGATGGTGTGACCGCGGCCGCCGTCAAGATCGCGCCCGGAAAGAAGGACGCTGAACTGGTGCTCAAAGCTGAAAAGACAGCGCCAGTCCGCGCTGTAAAGCTCAAAGTCTTCGGCAAGTCAAAGATCGGTGACGACGATGTCGAACGCCAGGCCGACATGACCAGTCTCCGCGATGTCGCCGCTCGCAATGAACTGTTGTTGGCCGTTTCCATGCCGACTCCATTTACGGTCGACGGCGTGAAGTTCAAGACGTCTTACGCGGCGCGAGGTACGGTTCACCGACGCCGCTACACATTGCATCGCAATGGCTTTGCCGGGCCGCTTACCGTATTGCTCGCCGACCGACAGGTTCGCCATCAGCAGGGCGTTACCGGACCGACGATCTCCGTTGCGGCGGACGCCAATGAGTTTGTTTATCCGATCAACATTCCGACCTGGTTGGAAATGAATCGCACCGGACGGATGGTTGTGATGGCGGTTGGTGAGGTGGCGGATGAGCAAGGCGTCAAGCACAAGGTGAGCTTCAGTTCCGGTACGGCGAAGGATCAGATCATTATTCTGACCGCGCCTTGCCCGCTCAACATTCGCACGACGCGAGGTTCCCTGCGGGCGGCTAGCGGTCAGCCGGTGGAGGTCGGCGTCAAGGTGAATCGAGGCGTCCTCGCCGCCGCTCCAATTCAGGTTGTCGTCCTGCCGCCGGAGCACATTAAGGGCGTCGTAGCCGAACCGCTGACGATACCGGCGGACCAGAGCGAAGGCGTGTTGAAGCTGAGGTTTCAAGAGCCGCTCGGTCCGTTCAACATGCCGGTGACTATTCGCGCCACGATGATCAGCGAGGGCGACCCCGTGCTCGCGGAAACCAGCCTCGACCTCGTCGCCGCCGATTGATCGGCGAGCGGCCCGGCTAATTCACCTTCCGCCCTGCCTTCTGGATGTCGCCGACTCTCGCCGCTGGAGCGCTGCAGAGAATCTGCTAGGCTGAGTGCCCGCCCACCGCTCATCCGCAATCTGGAGAATCCGCATGCGTTCGTTTTCCCGCCGCTTGGCTCTACAACTCCTTGGCCTCGGTTCGACTTACGCGGGTGTTGGCGTCTCGCGAGCCAATCTCAAGGAGCCCTCGATTCCCCTCGTCGACCGTTGGGGAAAAACGCAGGATCGAGTCTGGTTGGGCGAACAGTTCTGGGCCAATCCAATGGAGGATTGGCGAATCGTCAATGGAGCGGCTGAGTGCTTTTCGGCGGGCGGCGACCGCAACATCCAGCTGCTGACTCACCAGCTGACGGACGCCAAGAGCGCGTTTGAGATGTCGGTGCGAGTTACGCAGGTTGAAGTCAAACGCGAGGACGGCGGCGTTGGTTTTCGCGTGGGAGTCCGCAGCGACATCAATGAGCATCGCAGCAATTGCTTCGCCAAGAGCGGAGTCTCCGCCGGATTGATTGGCGGCAAACTGAAGTTGGGCCGTCGAACGAAAGCGATCGCCGGCGCGAACAAGCCTGACGATGTCACGTTGCATCTGGCCGGTGACCCGGACGGCGCCCAGTACAAGTTCACGTTGACGGCGACAAGTGCGGCGGGCGACCGCTTGGGGACGATGTCGCACACCGTGCCGGCTGAGAGTATTAGCGGCAACGTCGCGCTGGTCAACAACTTCGACCCGAAGCTGAAGAAGGGCCGCGGAGCTCGCTACCGGTTTCAAGATTGGCGCGTCGCCGGCGATGCTTTTACGGTCACCGAGGCGAACAAATTTGGGCCGATACTCTGGTCGATGTACTCGCTCAGCGATTCTCGCGGCGACGATGGTTTCGTGATGAAGATCACCGCGCTCACCGGTCCGCTCGGCGAGCGCGACATTCACGACGTCGAGTTGCAAGTTGAGCGCGACGGCAAGTGGAAGTCACTCGGCACGGCTCCGCTCAACACGGATGCCTGGACGGCTACGTTTCGCATCCCCAACTGGGATGAGACGACGGCGACGCCGTACCGCTTGGTGTACCGTGAGCAATTGCGCGACGGCGCCGAGGTCGAGTCGGAATGGGCGGGCGTGATCCGCTCGAATCCGCGGGGCAGACCGCTGCGGATGGCAGCGCTGACGTGTCAGAACCACTATGCGTTTCCGTACGAACCGGTTGCTGACAACGTTGTCAAAATGGATCCCGACTTGCTCTATTTCTCGGGTGATCAACTTTACGAAAGCCACGGCGGCTACGGCTTGATTCGGGAGCCCGCCGGGCCGGCCATTCTGAACTACCTGCGAAAGTTCTATATGTTCGGCTGGTCCTTCCGCGAGGCGCTGAGGAACTGCCCGGCGATCTGCATTGCCGACGACCACGACGTCTTCCAGGGCAATATCTGGGGGGAGGGGGGCAAGAAGATGGCGGGCGGCCCGGGTGTTTCCAAGGGCGGGTACCGCGAACCCGCGCGGATGGTCAACGTCGTGCACCGAACTTGCGCCGGCCACCATCCCGACTACTTTGACCCGACGCCGTGCGACCAGGGCATTAGCGTCTATTACGGCGACATGGTTTACGGCGATGTCGGCTTCGCCATTCTCGGCGATCGGCAGTGGAAGAGCGGCCCGGACCGCGTCGCGACGTGGCCCGGGCGAGCGGACCATATCCGCGACCCCGACTTCGATACGTCGCTGATCGACAAACCCGGGCTGGAATTGCTCGGCGAGCGGCAGGAGAAGTTCTTGGAGCAGTGGGCCGACGATTGGCGCGGCCATCGCATGAAAGTGCTGCTCAGCCAGACCGTGTTCGCCGGCGTGGCTACGCATCACGGCGGCTACAACGGTTACCTGCGCGCCGACCTCGACTGCGGCAGCTGGCCGCAAACGCCGCGCAACCGAGCGATCACGATTCTCCGCAAGGCCAAGCCGCTGCACATCAACGGCGACCAACACCTGACATCGTTGTGTCAGTACGGGGTTGAGGAGCAGAGAGATAGCTTCTGGTCCTTCTGCACGCCGGCGATCGCGGCCGGCTACCCGCGCTGGTGGCGGCCCGATGAAATCGGTCTCGAGCACGAGAATCGCCCCGCCCACGGGCTCGCCAACACGGGTGAGTTCGTCGACAGCTTTGGCAACAAAGTCTACGTTTACGCCGTCGGCAATCCGCAAGCCGCGTCCAAGCGCCACCGCTACGAACTGGCTCACCAAAAAGGCAGTGGGTTCGGGATCGTGACGATCGACACCGAGGCGAAAACGTACCACTTGGATTGTTTCCGTTTTCTGGTTGATCCGACCGACGGTAAGGCCTCCAATCAATTCCCTGGTTGGCCGGTGACCATTCGGCAAGCCGAGAACGGCGGCGACAACGTGATCAAATAGCACCTCTGCGCTGGAGCTCAACAACATGGACCGACGCCAAATGATGAAAGCCTCCGCGCTCGCCTGCGGCGCGGTTTCCGCGTCGGCGTTTTCGCCGCTCTGGGCAGCCGAGCCCAGTGCTGGGGAGACGCCGAAGTTCATCGATATGCATACACATATCGGCACCTACACCAACGGCAACAAAGAACTCACCGCCGCCGCGCTGGTGCGGTGGATGGATCAACATCAGATCGAAAAAGCCGTTGTGCTGCCGCTCGTTTCGCCCGAGTCGACGACCTACCTGCAGTTGCCGGATGCGGCCATCAAGGCGGCTAAAGAATTCCCCGACCGATTGATCCCGTTCTGCTCGATCGATCCGCGAGCGATCATTCGCGGCGGTCTGAAAGGCCTGGTCGACATCCTCGCCCAGTACGTCGAACGGGGCGCCCGGGGATTCGGCGAGCACAAAGTGGGGCTGAACTTCGACGATCCGCTTATGATGAGAGTCTACGAGGCTTGCCAGGTCGTCGGCATTCCACTCCTCTTTCACCTCGACACGGTGCGGGGCAAGGATGAGCCCGGGTTGCCGAGGCTCGAGAACGCGCTCAAAGCGTTCCCGAAGCTGAACTTCATCGGACACGGGCCCGGCTGGTGGGCGTCGATCTCCGGCTCCGTCAAAACGCTCGGCGGATATCCCAAAGAACCCGTCGCGCCGGGCGGAGCTATCGATCGCCTGATGGACAGTTACCCCAACATCTACGGTGAACTGTCGGCGGGATCCGGAGCCAACTCGATCGGCCGCGATCTCAAGTTCGGGCGCGAGTTCTTGATCCGGCGGCAGGATCGCGTCTGCTTTGGAACGGATTATTTGCAACCCGGACAAAACGTCCCGCAGTTCGACCTGTTTGCGAAGATCGAGTTGCCGGACGCGGTGCGAGCGAAGATCTACCGCGGAAACGCCGAACGGCTCTTGAAGATCACATGACAGAGCCCGCGGAACGGGCGGCGAGCAATCAGCAGCGAGCAATGAGCGGCGAGCAATGAGCAATGAGCGGCGAGGAACGAGCAATGAGCGGCGAGGAACGAGGAACGAGCAACGAGCAACGAGGTAGCAACGATGCTGATTGGATATGTGAGCGACGAGCGGTATGTGGCTCTCGCCGACGTGTTGTTCGAGATTCGCTCGCCGGATGGATCGATCGTCACGGCTCGATCGACTGTCGCCGGCGCCGTCTACGCCGAGTGCGAGCCGGGCGAATACGAAGTCGTGCTCGGCAAGGACGGCTACGGGTCGAAGATCGTCGCGGCGAATCTGAACGCGGACGATCCCTATCACTTTCGTCTGCTCGCCGACCGCTTGCTCGGCTACATGTGGCCCAAGTGCGTCAAGGGAGGCGAAAGCGCGGAGTTTCGAGTCCACGCGGTCGAGGAGTACGAACTGTCGCTCTATCGTTACGGCGCTGAAAAAGAGTTCATCCGCCGAATCGGCACGTTTGACGAACACGGGCCGCGGGCCAACATGCAGATCACGCCGGACGGCGATTACACTCAGTCCGGCGTCGAGTGGAACAAGCACGGTTACCATAGCCAGGCGTTGAACCAGTTTATTGAGGCGCCGCAGCGCAGCGGGTTGTACTACCTGCACGCCCGCAACAAGTCGGGTGACTTCTTTTCGTTTCCCTGGGTGGTTGCTCCCCAATCACCCCAAAGTTCGATCGCCGTGCTCGCCTCCGACCTGACATGGAACGCTTACAACAGCTTCGGCGGACGCAGCAATTACATCCACGCCGGTCAGTTTCCGTCCACGCCCACCATCAATTCCAGGCTGGAACTTAAGCGCTACACCGAAGAAGAACACCGCACCTACAACTCCGACACGTACCAACCGCTGTCCCTCGATCGACCCGATCCGTTCAATCACATCGACGAGTCAGAGCAGCTGGAGGATCCGATCGCCGGCCGCCAAGGGTGCCATCTCGCTCCGGCTGAATGGCGACTGCTCGGTTGGATGGAACGCAATGACGTTCTGTACGATCTTTACAGTGAGTCGCAGTTTCATTTTGAGCAAGTGCCGCTCGACGATTACGCCGTGTTGATCATCAGCACGCATCCCGAGTACTGGTCGCGGGAGATGTACTTCCGATTGAAGAGTTGGGTTTTTGATCGGGGCGGACGTCTGATCTACCTCGGCGGCAACGGCCTGAACTGCGAAGTCGACTTCCTCGACGACCACCGCATCGTCTACGAGAATACGGCCTGGTGTCATTCCGAGCCGCAGTACGATGACGATGGAGGCGAATTCGAAAGCCGGTTCGACAAACGAGTCGAGTCGGAGGCCAATCTGCTGGGCGTCGTCTTTTCGTTCCCCGGCATCATGACCGCCGCACCCTACAAAGCGGTCGACGTCGATCATTGGTGCTTCGATGGAACGGGTCTGGCCAACGGCGATACGTTCGGCGAGAAGTCGTTGCATCAACGCGTGCCGGGCGGCGCTTCGGGCCACGAAACCGACAAGACTTCGCCCCAGTCGCCCGAACATGTCCGCGTCCTGGCGAAGGGGCTGAACGCGGACGACGGAGGAGCCGAAATTGTCCACTTCAAAACGCCGAGCGGTGGCGAAGTGTTCTCGGTTGGCTCGATTACGTGGCCGGCTTGCATTTTGGTTGACGACGCCGTCGCCACGATCACCGCCAATGTGATCCGCCGATTTAGCGTCTCACACTAACGCGTAGCCGCCGTCCTGCTCCGTCACTTGTTCGCGGTCGACGAGTAGGTCGAGGTGAGCTTGCCCTTCGGCGCAACCGAGGATGACATGGAAATCCTCCATCTCCCCAAACAGTTGCTCGGCCACTTCGTACACCGTTTGAGTCCCGCTTGACGCCAGGATCTCCAGTACTTCGCCCAGCCGCTTGTCATGGTGCGAGATCAAACGATCGCAACGTTCAGCCAGTTTGTCGCGCATCGGATTGCCGTGACCGGGCAATGTCGTCAGGCCAACGCGATCCAGTCCGCGAATTCGTTCCAGTGACTCCAGGTACTTGCTGAGCAGGCCGCGATGACGGAGGTCGCCTCCGCCGATGTTGGGTGAGATGCCCGGGAGGACGTGGTCGCCGGAGAACAGGGAATTCTCCAGCCGCAGACAGATCGACCCAAACGTGTGTCCAGGCGTGTGCATCACCTCAATCGCCTGATCCCCGATCGGCAGCTCTTGTCCGTCGACAAGTGGCTTGGCTGGGCACGCTTCGATCAGCCATGGCGGGGGCTTTGATTGCCTGCTCGGTCGTTTGGCGGCCGGGATGCTCCACTCGTCCAATCGGCTAGCGACCAGTTCCGCGTAGCGCTCACTGGACGGATCGACCTCTTGCACAAATCGCACCTCGCTCTCGTGAATGAAGACTTCGGCGTCCGATCGCTGGTGAATGCGCCAAGCGTTTCCAATGTGGTCGATGTGTTTATGGGTGAGGATGATCCGGCGAATCGACTCGAGCGGCACTTGGATTTTCTCCAGGCCGTCGACGAGAATTCCCCAGGCTTTCTCGGTGGCGACGCCCGTATCGATGATCGTGATCGGATCGGCTTCGATCACGTAGACGGCGTTGCGACCCTCAAAGAAAGGGTTGGGGACCTTGATTGTGTGGATCGTCAAAGAGCTCACGAACTGCCGCCTGGGATGCGGAAGGAGGTTGGGAATTGGAACTCGTTCATCGGTCGTTGCTCGTTGACAATCGCTCGCGCCAGACTCGCCCGCCGGGGAACTCGTAGTCCGCCAGCGATGCGGGTTTCATCGTGATGCTATACCCCGGCGCGCGGGGCAGACGGTAACGAGCCCGCTCGACGCACAGTCGGTCGACAAAATGCTCGTGCAAGTGATCCGAGTACTCGAGCACGACGTTGTCGAGAGACGGTGAAACGGCGATGTAGTTGAAGGCGGAAAGGTGTTGCACATAGTTGCACAGGCCCACACCGCCGGCGTGCGGACAGACGGGGACATCAAACTTCTTGGCCAGCAGCATGATCGCCAGCAGTTCGTTGACGCCGCCGACTCGGCAGGAGTCGATCTGGCAGAACTGCATTGCACCCGCCCGCAGGAATTGTTTGAACATGATGCGGTTGGAGATGCACTCGCCCGTGGCGACGCCGATCGGAGCCAAGGCTTTCGAGATCGCGGCGTGCCCGAGCACGTCGTCGGGGGATGTCGGTTCTTCAATCCACAACGGGTTGAACCGAGCCAGCTGTTGCATGTGCTCGATCGCTTCGCCGACGTCCCAGACCTGGTTGGCGTCCATCATCAAGTGACGCTCGTCACCGATCTCCTCGCGAATGATTTCGGCGCGATGAATGTCGTCCGCCAGGTCGGCTCCGACCTTCATCTTGAAGTACTGGAATCCGTCGCGGAGGTATTTCCGGCACAACTCGCGTCGATAGTCGTCGGAGTAACCCATCCACCCGGCGCTCGATGTGTACGAAGGCAAGCCGATCTCCAGCAACTCCGCTTCGCGATCCGCTTTCGTCGACTCGTTCGCGCGCAAGATGTCGAGTGCTTCAGAGGGAGTCAGCGCATCGCTGATGTGGTGAAAGTCGATGCAACTGATCGTCTGCTCGGGCGTCATGTCGGCCAGCAGCTTCCAGAGCGGCTGGCCCTCTTTCTTTGCGTATAGATCCCACACCGCGTTGAAAATCGCGGCCACCGACATGTGCACCAATCCGCGCTCCGGACCTAGCCAACGCAGTTGCGACTCGTTGCATGTGCTGTGCCAGAAGCCGGCGAAGTCGTCCGTGATCGACTCCAGAGTCCGGCCGACGACAAAGCGTTGGAACGTCTCGATCGCGGCGACACACAATTCCGTGCCGCGTCCGAGCGTGAACGTGATCCCGTCGCCCTCCAACTGGTCGACGTCCGTTTTTAACGTCACATACGCGCACGAGTAATCGGGATCGACGTGGATCGCGTCGGATCCGTCCAGGTTGTCCGAAGTTGGAAATCGAATGTCCCGAACGTTCAGCTCAGTGATGGTTGTCGACATGGATGGAGTCGCGGTTGTGAGGATTCGTTGAAGCGGTCGATTGTAACGCTTCGCGACCGAAACACACGCCCCGTATACACGGCAACCAGCGACGCCCCGTCGGGAGAACGAACCGCTCAGTTTGGCTCGGCTGCGACGAGCTTGGCGAATGATTTGATCGACTGAAAGTACTCGGCGTAGTTGGCCATCATGATCGAGTTATGATTGCCGTCTCGGAATCGCCGGAGCAGCTTGTAACCTCGCGCCCACTTGTGATTGCGTTCGGCGTGGGAGATGTCGACTAGATCGTCTTGCTCGCAGTGCATGATCAACAGCGGCTGGCGATAGCCCCAAAGTTTTGTCCGATGGTCGAAGTGTCGTTTCACCTCGGCCATCACTTCGGCCTCGTCGATCCCGGCGGCGCGGAGGTCGGCGTACGCCAAGAATCGCTCGCCCGGCGCCGCGATTCCGCTCTCGAGAATCATGCCGCCGATGTCTGGATGCCGGTGGGCCAACTCAATGGCGTACAGCGACCCGATCGAACGGCCGAAGACGATCACCTCGCCCGGCTGTAGACCGACGGCCTCGAGCACGCGCTGGCCGTCGCCGAGCATCGCCACGAGTTGAGCCGTTCCGGTTGAGTCGCCGTACTCGCGATACTCGACGAACAGGGAGTTCAATCCAAGTCGCGTTAGCTCATCGACCATCCCCGGCACGTAGTCAGCGACAACTTCGCCGTTGCCGTGAAAGTGAACGAGAGTCAAGTTGTCCGGGTCGCTGACGTGGTGATGGCAAGCCAACTGCGCCCCGCCTACATCGATCATCATCGGATCGGGGATCCTCCTCCGCTGAGGGAAGAGGTAGCAGCCGCTGATTGCGGGAGAGTCAAGTATCGAGGCGTTCATGGAATCGTTCCAACGGGTCTCCGGCTATTGTCCAGCCGGCGACTCCACTCAGCAACTCTAGGGTTCGATTCTCTTCATGTAGGAGTAGCAACCGAGTAGGGCGGAGAGCGGCCCTGCGGTGAGGCCGATCTTGGTCATCACGACGGGGCGGCCGCCGCCAGCGGGGTTACGGCGACGCCGCCAGGCGCTTGATCTGCGCCGCCGTCAGAGCTCGGCCGTAGACTCGCAGATCGGCTAGCCGGCCCAGGAAGTGATCGGTCGAGCCGGACCCGATTCTGAGTGGTTGGCGGCTGTTCAAGTTGAACTGCCTCGCCGCGAACGCGCTCGAGCGGCCGACGAGTTCGCCATCGACGTAGAGTTTGAGCGAGTTTTCTTCGCGGACAGCCGCCACGTGGCGCCAGCCTGGCGGCAGCGCCCGATCGTGGGTTACATTGCGGCCGATTTCGATCGAGTGAACTCGACCCGACGGCAACGTTCCGGCGAACAGCCGACCGCGAAAAACGGCCATCGACCACACGCGGCGGTACCGCACGTCCGGCGTCAGGTCGAGTCTGCCGACGTGAGTCCACTTCTGGTCCGCGCCGTTATCGAATCGGAAGACCGAGCCCAGCGGCAGCGTTCCGCCGTACATCTTGCCGTTGTACACGACCAGCGGCATCGACTCTTTCTCGTCGCCCAAGCGGCCGGCGGGACGCCATGCCTGACCGCCCTCGTAGCGATAGACGCGAGCGTGCGGCCACTCGCTGACGTGCAGTTCACCTCGGTAAGCAGCGAATCCGTACGTCTGGTTGGCTTCGGGGAGGACGCCGAGATGTTTCCACGACTCGCCGTCGAAACGGTAGACGGCGCCTTCGTCGTAACCGGTGGCGTAGATGAATCCGTTGAAGACGGTCAACGACTCAACTCGCTTTCCAGCGGGCGTCTGGCAGGGCGTCCAGCGATTGCCGCCGTCGTAGCGAAAGAAGGCGGCGGGCGCGTACATCGAGCTGGCGTAGAGTTTTCCGCGGTAGACGACCATGCCGTTGATCGCCTCGACACCCGGCAGCTCGCCGCACAGTTCCCAACGTTTGTCGCCGGCGTATCGATAGACCTTGCCACCGAGGTTGGGATTATCCGATTCGGCGAGAGCTGAACCGGCCAACCGATACTTGCTGACGCCCGCGTAAAGTCGGCCCCGATGCACGGCCAGGGCGGAGACCGCGTTGCAGTGATCGGGGGCTCCGCAGTCGGTCCAGGACCGCCCGTCGAATCGGAAAACGCGCCCCGCTTGTTTGACTCCGGCTTCGCAGGTGCCGGCGAACAACTGACCGTCGTAAACGGCCATGCTGTAGATGAGCACGGCGTCGCCGAGTCGTCCGTGATCGGTCCAACGCCCCACCGGCTCGCCGGCGTCCATTCCGAAATGCAGGTTCCGCCAATTCGACTGACTCGACGTCACGCCGGGCCGGCTATCGAGTCCGATTCGAAAACCGGTGCGAGTTTGCGGATCGTATTGACTGATGATCTCACCGGGCAGATCGTCGAGTGAATTATCGGTATGAATCCGCACGAGAATCGAGAAGTCGCGCGATCCCAGTTGTGGGGCGCGATCGGCGGGAACGATCAGCTCGGAGCGAACGCCGTCGAAACTCGCCGCGCCTGCCGTCGCGCCTGGCGGCCCCTTCGCTTGAAAGTCGACTGATGTCGCCAGCGCGTGGCGCTTGTGCGCGGTTGCGTCTTGCGCGTCCCCGCTCAGTCGCCAGTGGCCGATGAGGTTGTCATCAGCGGCAACACTCGTGCTCACCACGGCGACGAGACCAACGACGATCGAGCGAGTCCAAACTAACATAGCTTTGGCAATCGAAAGGAGGTGCGTTCTGTTTCCGTCGCAGCGATTGTCGTCCGTTCCGAGCTCGACATCAACAATCAGCGGCCGTTCTTCCAAGTCGGAGCACGTACTTTCGACTCGAAACCTCGATACAATCAACATCTTTCCCGGCAGGAGAACACTTGTGCCATCAACACGACTGCTCAAGCGGATTGTGGCGTTAGCCATTGTCGTCGGCGTCGGCTGGAAAAACTCGGCTTTGGCCGATGGCGTCAAGATACGCTCCGCAGCGACATTCTATGCGTCTTTCGACAAACGGTTGGACGCCGACTTTGCCGGCGGCTCGAAAACGCCTCGTGTCCGATACGATACGTCTCAACGAGGCGTGTACGAGATTCGGGACGAGATCCCGAACACCTTCAAGATTGTCGCTGCTAACGGAGTGCACGGCGGCGCGCTGTCGGCGACAGCCGCCTTACCGAATCGGGGACGGCTGTTTTTCGCCGCGGATGACAACATTTCATTTCGGCCACAGGGGTGGGGTGGGACGTTTTCGGTTTGGATCAACATCGATCCGAACCGGCAGCTGAAGACGCCTTTCTGTGATCCAGTGCAAATTACTGAGAAGCGGTCGAGCGACGGCGCTGTCTGGTTTGACTTTCCCGACACCAAGCCGCGCGACTTGCGGTTTGGCGCGTTTCCCGCACTCGCCGCGGGAGACACGGCGATTCGCGAAACGTCACCGCGGGCTCCGATCGTCACCGTCCGCGATATCGGGTTTCGCGCAGGCGACTGGCATCACATTGCAATGACCTGGTCGGACTTCGATTCGGGCAAGGCCGACGCCGAGGTCGATTGTTTCATCGACGGCAAGTCGGTGGGGCGACTGAGCAAGCGCCGGATCGCAATGAATTGGCGATTGGAGAAGACGGGGATCTACTTCGCAGTCAACCACATTGGCCTGATCGACGAACTGGCGATCTTTGACCGGCCGCTCAGTGCTGTTGAGATTCGCGAGCTACACGGCGACGCCGGATTGCTCGCCCGGCTGAAAACCGCTCAGAAACCCAAGTAGCGACACGGCGGCGCATGGCGGATGTCAGGCGGGCGTCCAAAACGGGCGGATGAAATACAGTCCGCGCGAGATTCGCATAGAATGCTCGCGGCTACTAAACCAAGTAAAACGACGAGGGAGTTGTCATGCTGCGTACTACGTCAGTGCTTATCCTGTCCGCACTGTTGCTCGCTCGTGTCGTCGGCGCCGCCGAACCGGTGGCCGGCACGGGCATCATGGTCGGCGAGGTGACGCCGACATCGGCGCTGGTTCAGGTGAGGCTTTCCACCACAGCGGCGCTGGTCGAAGGCGATGTGCCCGGTTCGCCGGGCGTCGTCGAGTTCATACTGACGACAACGAGCGGATCGCTGGTCCACAAAGTGACGATTCCGGCCAAGGCTGAGCGCGACTTCATCGCCCGCGCCGCATTTCGAAAGCTCGAGCCTGGGGCGCGATATTGCTGCCTGACTCGCATCGGTTCGTCCGCCGACCGACTGCGACCGGGGCCGATCGCTTCGTTTCGCACGTTGCCCGGCGCCAAGCAGTCGTCGGTTGTGCGGTTTGTCGTCGTCACGGGGATGAACTACGGCAAGTTTCACGGTGACGATCGGATCGACAAGAAGCGGCACGTTGTCGAGAACAACACGGCCCTGCCGGCCCCGTACAACGGTCCCGACAAACATCTCGGCTATCCGGCCTTGGCGACGATCCTCTCGCTGCACCCCGACTTCTTTGTCGGAACGGGCGACAATGTCTACTACGACACGCCAAAGACGCCGCGCGCTCAAAAGATCCCCGAGTTGCGGCAGAAGTGGCACGAACAATTCGTGCAGCCGCGCTATCGCGATCTATTCGCGAGCGTACCCACCTATTGGGAAATCGACGACCACGACTACCGCATTGATGACGGCGACAACACGGGCGATCACTTGCCGACGCCGGCTCAGGGTCGCCGCATGATGCTCGAGCAGTTGCCGGTCGCCGCGGCCGATGACGTCGACGCCAAGACGTATCGAACTCACCGAGCGAGCAAGGAGCTTCAGGTGTGGTTCACGGAGAACCGGATGCACCGCAGTCCCAACACGGCGCCCGACGGACCGGGCAAGTCAATCTGGGGAACAGAACAGAAAGCGTGGCTGAAGCGGACTCTGCGAGAGAGCGATGCCACGTTCAAGATCCTCGTCTCACCCACGCCAATGATTGGTCCGGACGACCTTCGCAAGACGGACAACCACACGAATCACAACGGCTTCCGCCACGAGCGCGACGAATTCTTCGCGTGGCTCAAAGAGTCGGGCGTCGCAAAAGGACATTTCTACATCGTCTGCGGCGATCGGCATTGGCAATACCATTCGATCCATCCGACAGGCGTCGAGGAGTTTTCCAGTGGTGCCCTCGTCGATGCGAACGCGCGGCTGGGTAGAAAGCCGGGCGACCCCAAGTCGACCGATCCGGAGGGGCTGATCAAGCAGCCCTACTATCAGTCGCCCGCATCGGGCGGATTCCTACTCGTGCAATCGAATCCGGGCAGTGACAAGCAACCGGCCCGGTTGTCGTTCATTCACTACGACGAGCAAGGGCGCGTCCTCCGCCGCCACGTAAAATAGCCACCACACCGATTCGCCGAAGGCAAAGAAGAACAGCATGAACAACAAGCGACGACCTCTGCTCCGCGCCACCCTAGCAACTGCTCTGTTCTCTCTGGTCGCGCTCGCCAACACTAGCCGAGCCGCTCAATGGGATCGGGACGTCGTCTTCGCGAAGCGAGGAATGCAGGAGTTGAAGTTGGATATCGTGAGGCCCGACAAAGGGGCTCGCCGCCCGGCCGTGATTTGCATTCATGGGGGAGCCTGGCTCAGCGGTAAGCGTTCGGCCTACCATCGCCCGATGGAACTACTGGCCGGCTCCGGCGTCGTCGCGTTGACGATCGACTACCGTTTGACCGATGTCGCGCAGTGGCCGGCTCAGTTGGAAGACGTACAGGCGGCCTTGGCGTGGTTGGTCGAACACGCGGACGAGTACGGTGTCGATGTCGAGCGGATCGGAGTCATCGGCGACTCGGCGGGCGGTCACTTGGCGTTGATGCTCGCCGCCCAGGCGGGCGCATCCTCCAATCAACTGCGGATCCGGGCCGTCGTCAATTTCTACGGCCCGACCGACCTCCGCGACATCGAGAAGATCGAGCCGGCTCGCGATCCAGTCGAACGCCTCGTGGGTGGGAAACTGGAGGAGAGACTCAACGTGCTCAAGCAACTGTCGCCGATCACGTACATCGATCGCACCGATCCGCCCGTGCTCACGTTTCACGGCGATAAGGATAATCTCGTACCGATCGGGCAAGCCGAAGTCTTGCACGAGGCGCTCGATGGAGCCAAGACGCCCAACCGATTCGTCCGGATGAAGGGTGTCGGTCACGGTCTGGGCGGAGATGTCGAAGCTCATTTGCGGGAAATGCGAGATTTCCTCACGGCGTATATCAAGCAACCCGCGCTGAACTACGTCACGCACGAGGACTTTGACGGCGACGCCGCGCGTTGGGAGCCGACCGACGCTGCCGCTTGGCGTTTGGTGAAGAGCAAAGGTCGGCATGGGCGCAGCTACTATTCACTGCACAAGAAACGCAGCGACTATCAGCCCGCCGTGCGCTCGCCGTTGAACATCTCATGGCTCAAAGATGCTCCAGTCGGCGACTTCGTTCTGGAAGTCGACGCCCGCTCGACGCACAAACCGTACGGCCACCAGGACCTCTGCCTGTTCTTTGGACGGCAGGACGCGTCGCATTTCTATTACGTACACATCGGTCGTCAGGCCGACGCGCACGCCAACTCGATTTTCCTCGTCAATGGCGAACCGCGCGTGAGCATCGCCGCAACTCGCACGGACGGTACTGATTGGAGCCGCGGCTGGCATCGCATCAGGATTCGTCGGGAAGTTTCGACGGGGCTGATCGAAGTCTACTTCGACGACATGCGGAAACCTGTCATGCGCGCGACGGACAAGACGTTTGGAGTCGGCCGCATCGGGATCGGCAGTTTCGATGACACGGGCGACTTCGACGCCCTGCGGTTGTGGCGGCCGTAGTGGACTTCGCCAGAAGTCCGGCCCAGAAGTCCGGCTGATGTAGTGGACTTCGCCACAAGTACGGCCCAGAAATACGGATTAGGCCATAGACGGATTTCACGCTTTGACGGACGGGACTTCTGGCGAAGTCCACTACGAGCCGATGCAGTAGAGGGCGTTTCGCGTGCGGAGATACAAGCGTCCACCGCAGATGGCGGGCGTCGCGTAGCCGCCTTCGTCGTCGACTCGGTTCTCGGCGACCAGTTGCGGCCGATCGCCCGTT
>JASMLW010000269.1 GCA_030748485.1 Pirellulaceae bacterium | reverse complement strand
GGCGTCGGGACGAGCAACTGAAGCTGAACTTCCTCTGGGTGTTGCTCTACATCACCAAAGCGCCTGAAGGCCACGTCAGCAAAGTTTGGTTCGACAATATCGTTGTCGCCAAGGAATACATTGGGCCGATCGTCGATCGACGGTAGAACAAGACAGCCTCTGAACGACGCCGTCGCGAAGTCCTGCCCGGCAGGCAGGACCTACTGGCGGGACCTACTGGCGGGACCTACTTGGCCTGCTTCCAACGGGCCAGGTGGCGGCGGGCGGGGTGTTGCCGCGTGACCGGTCGAGCTCGTCCTTCCAACATCATGTTGGCGGCGTTCTTAAGGGCGTCCCGGCGGCGATCTTGTTTTGCCGCGTAGGCTTCGATGGAACGCGCCGCTCGCGCCGCCGAATCCGCATCTCGGGCGGCCAACAGGTCGCACATCAGCGAGCGGAACTCGACGTCCGCCGATGCGCTGCGATACTTCGCGCCGGCCGGCTTGGCCGTCGGAAAACTCAACCAAGTCGTTTCCGCCGCGCCGGGAACTCGGCCGCCAACCAACGAGACGACCTGCTTCAAGATCTTCGGCGCATCTGTTTCCGAGGGTTGCTTGAGAGCAAAATTGGCCGTGACGCGACCTTCACTGGCGACCAGGACGGTGACGTTCACATTGCGATTGAAGCCGTAGCCGCCCGGGCCGTCGGCCCCATCGACGGACACCCCCACCGGACCGGCCACCTTCCACCAGCTCACCGCTCGCTGCAACTGTTCCGTGGCCGCCGACTGATCGCCGTCCAGGTAGACGACCGCCGCGAACAGCTTCGCGCCTCGCATCTCGGCGAAGTTCATCAAAATGCGACTCAATCGAGCCGCCGGACGATTGGAACCATTCACCACGATCAACATGGTCGGACGATTCTGCGACAGTTGGATGACGTCAACCGTCTTGCCCGCGCGTTCGCCGTAAACCAAAACCGCCTCAAACGACCGCAGCCTCTCGCCCGCCTGAGGCCCCGAGAAGACGGCGGGCTCCCGCGGCTGTTCGGCAAGCGCCGAGTACGCACCGACGCATACGCAGGCGGCCAACCAGAGCAATGAGTGGGCGAGCTTCACGGTCGGAGATCTCCAGGTCGACTCGACTCAGGGCTTTTCCGTGGAATCGTACGCGAACTTCTTCGTCGACTCGATCGAGGAACGCAGCTGCTCGAGCGTCCACGGCACTTTGCGAAAGCGTTCCTCACTAAACAGCGGGGCTTGGTCGGCGAAATGTTTTGAGTTGGGTTTGTTGCTCTGACCGTACGTGACGACGGCGCGGATGGTCGGTGGGTCGGTGAGCGTCACGATCGAGGTGACGCACTGTCCGCCGCGGGGGATCAACTTGTGCTGATCGTTGAACGTGTCGGCCGCCGTGGCTCGCAGCGCATCCATGCCGAGTTTGCCGAGTCCGTCTCCGCTGAGCGGCCACTCCTTGTCACCGCGGCGCAGTCGCTTGATCTCTCCCCACGGGACGGCGACGCGGCCATACGTATCGTGCAGCCGATCGGCCGCCGTCCGCAGCGCGGCCAGTGCATCGCGCCTGATCTCGGGCGTGTTGGAAATGGAGAACGCGTCGCGACCCACCTTCGAATCCATCTCGTGGCAGGCGAGCCGCCAGAAGCGAAACACGGTCGCGCCCACGCTGTCGCGCGACGCCCTGCGGTTCCATGAGCCGATCAGTTTGACGGCTTCGCGCAGCCGCTGGTCGGCGGCCGTCGCCTCGTGCTCCGACCAGGCTTGCAGGATGATCGGCGCCCACAAGTCGGCGGGCGGAACGTATGAGTCGAACGCGATCCGGCGACCGTCCGCTAACGTCGCTTTATCGACCCGCGTCAGCAGCTGCGTCGCTCGCCAACCCCGAGCGCGATACTGGCCGTAGTGACCGAACAGAACGCCCGGCGGGAAGTCGTCCTTCGTCATCGTCAAACCCGGTGTGACCACGTTGGCGGCGACATTGCAGTTCTGCAGAAAACCGGTCACCGGATTTTCGACCGTCGGATGCGCGTCGAACGGAACCTGGCCGCGATACAGACTGGCGCTCGTCCAGCCGGGCACCATTTTCTCCCAGTTGAACCCGCGAGGCCGCAGCGGAGCTTGCCCGGTTTGCACAAAGCCGATGTCGCCGGCGGCCGTCGCCCACATGAAGTTGAAATACGAGATGCGGTTGAGCCCGATCGCCCGTTTGAACTCGGCCGTCGTGCGGGCCGTCATCATCTTGTAGTACTGGTCAAACGCATCCGCTCGCCCGTAACCGCCCATCGCCGCGGCGAAGGGAACGCCGCTCTTGGTTTCCAGAATCGGACCGTGCCTGGTGGCCAGCACTTCGATCCGCTTCTCTTGCATCGTCCCATCGGGCTGGCGAATGCGGATCGTCTCCTTGCGGACATCCATGTCGCGCCACTTGCCGTCGAACTCGTATTGGTGCGGATTGTCGGGATTGATCTTCAGGGCGTATGCATCCGACGAATCGGCTCCACCAGCCGTGACCGTCCAGGCGGCGTGTGCGGTGAGACCGAGACCGGGAAACGGCGTTCCCGTGAGGGCGAATCCGCCCGTGTCGACTTCGCCGCGAATGTGCAGCCAGAATTCGTACAGCTGCAGGTGCCCTTCCGCCATCCAATGCGGATCGATCAACAGCATCGGCTTGCCGCTGGCCGTTTTGACTCCGGCAAGCGCCCACGAGTTGCTCTTGCCCGGGGGGACGCCCGGGTGCTTCTTCTCTTCTCGGCTCCCACCCTTGTCGCCGACGTTTTTCGGATTGTACACGGGATGATAGCCGTCGGACTTGGACGCTTCCGCATCCGCCCTACTGATCGCGACGGCGGAGAGCAGCAGCAGCGAGCGGTGCCAGGCAACCACCTGCTCCGGCGTCACCTCGCCAATCGGCACGACCAATTCATCGGGATGCGTCTCGATGTAGTCATTGACTCCCGCGCAGAATCCTGCGATCAACTGCCGCGTCGAGAAGCCTAGCTTGGGCCAGTCTCGCTTGGCGAAAGCGCCGTGCCGCAACTTCCTCGCCTCGGTGTCGGCTTTCAACATGCCGGGTCCCATCAACTCAGCTAGCCGCCCGACGCCGGCGTGTAGGCAATAGATCACGTTCGACAAGGAGTCTTCGCACTGCGCCTGCCCCAAAGCGTAACCGGCCGACGAGTAATCGTCGGCCCAGATGTGCGGCACGCCCCACGAGTCGCGATGCAACGTCGCCTCGCCCGCGGACAGAGGAGCGGCGAGCGCAATGACGACAAACAGGCCGACGAGCAATCGCCACGAATTCGACAACGGGCGTTTCGATTCACCGACTCGCATGACGTGGTTCTCTCATCTCATTGACCTGCGCACGGACTACACAGCCGCGCACCATGCCTGCTCGAATCGCCGCCGAGGCAAGTGCTTCATGCACTCCCAACGAACGAAGAGTATAACTGGTGAACTAGCAGAAGCACGTGAGTCTGGTTCAGACCACGTCGACCTGGCCCGCGAATTAGCGAAACGACGTGTGATGACGCTGTCGCGGCTTCGCCGCGAAGTCCTGCCCGGCAGGCGGGACCGACTGGCCCGATCAAAACGACCTGGCCCGCGAATTAGCGAAACGCCGGTCGATGAAGCCGGGTCGCGACTTCGTCGCGAAGTCCTGCCCGGCAGGCAGGACCTACTGGCCCGATCAAAACGACCTGACCCGCAAATTAGTGAAACGACTTTCGATGACGCTGTTCGACGACGCCGGGTCGCGACTTCGTCGCGAAGTCCCGCCCGGCAGGCGGGACCTACTGGGCTAGCACAGACCGGCCGCTGACATCGTAGAATGCACGGTTGCGGATACTAGACTTGCTCAGTCAGGCAATTCGATGATGAACAGAACGCGTAAGAGCATCGCGGTGGCGTCTGCGGTCGTGTTGACCGCTGGACTGGCTTCGCAACGGTCGTTCGCCGCCGAACCGCCCGTGACAGCGATCGCCTTCGCACCGGGTGGAACGGCGGTTGTCGCGGTCAGCCAATCGGGATTGCACGTGTTCGGCTGGCCTGACTTGAAGCGAAAGAGATCGATCAAGACCGCGGCGGCCAATCTTCATTGCGTCGCCTTCTCACCCAACGGCAAACTGGTCGCCGCCGGTGGAGGAAACCCATCTGAAGACGGCAGTGTCGAAGTCTTCTCCTGGCCGGCGGGAGAGTCGGTGGCGATGTTCGCCGACCACGCCGATTCCGTCCGCTCGATTGCCTGGTCGGACAATTCGAAACTCGCCGCCGCCAGCATCGACCGCGAAATCAAGTTGTGGAATCTCGAGAACCAGGAAAACGCCGCGCTGGTCTACAAAGGACATTCGCGCAGCGTGAACGCGATCTGCTTGTTGAACGACGGCAAGACGCTCGTCAGCGCCGGAGTCGATCAGTCGGTTCGCGTCTGGAATCTAGAGTCGGCGGAGCTCACTCGCAGCCTCAGCCAACACACCAAGCCCATTCGCGCACTCGCCCTGCGTCCGGCCACAAGCGGATTGCCGATGGTCGCTTCGGCGAGCGAGGACCGTTCGATCCGTCTTTGGCAGCCAACCATTGGCCGCATGGTGCGGTACGTGCGGCTCGACGTCGAACCGCTCGACATCGACTGGCTGAAGGACGGCAACCGAATCGTGGCCGCGTGCGTCGACGGCCGCGTCCGCGTCGTGGATGCGGACGAAGTGCAAGTCACGCAAACCCTCGCCGCGATCGAAGGCTGGGCTTACGCCATTGCCGCTCACCCATCCGACGACAGCATCGCAGTCGGAGGCCGCGGCGGTCAGCTCCGTCGCGTGCGAATTGCGTCAAGCGAGCAAACTCCGTAACTTGTCGACTCGCCAGTCGCTGCGAAGTTCTCACTTGTGCAGCGATGTGTGAGCAAGTGGGACATGCTGCGACGCCTGTCTGCCAAAAGACGGCCGCGCTAAACGAGACCTGATCTAAACGAGATCCGATTCAAGGGCTCAGCGCGTTGCGACTTGCGTCTCTGGGAGCGCCGCCTCTCAGCGTCTCGACGACGTGCTCCGCCGCCTGCTCACCCATGTGAATGCAATGCGGCACGCCCACACCCACGAAAGCGTTGCCGGCGAGGAAGAGGCCCGCCAACTGACCCGCCCGCTCGCGAATGCGCTCGACCCGGTCGCGATGACCGACGTAGTACTGAGGCATCACCGCGCCGGGACGGCTGACGTGGGTGAGCTGCGGAGCGCCGCGGACGCCCAGCAACTCGCCCAACTCACGTGTGGCCAAGTCAAGTAACTGGTCGTCGGCCAGGTCGGCGAGTTCAGGTTGGCAGCCGCCGCCAATGAAGACCCGGATCAGAACGCTGCCGTCCGGCGCTCGCCCGGCGTACTTCAGACTAGAGAAGCTCACCGACAGAATGCTCCGATTCTCGATGTGCGGCGCAACGACGCCAAACCCATCCAGCGGATGGGCTACTTGGTCGCGGCGGAATCCCAATGAGATGATCGAGCAACTCGTGTGGTGAATGCCGTCCAGCTCACGGGCGAGGCGACGATCGGTGTCCGCCACGAGGCGGGCGGTGACGGACGCGGGCGTCGCCAGAATGACGGCGTCGTATTCAAACGCCTCACCGTCCGCCGTCGCCACGCGCCAACCCGACGACGTGTGCGCTAGTTCTGCGACTTTTGTGTTGAGCTGGATCGATCCCGCCGGCAGCCGCGCGGCGATCGCGTCGACCATGCTCGTCATGCCGTCGCGCGGGGCGACGAACAGGCTGTAGCGAGCTCCGCTCGACGAATCGTCCGGCGTCCGAGCGTTGCTCATCGCCCGACTGAGGCTGCCGTGTTTCTCCTCCATCTCGGCGAATCGCGGCATCGTCGCGCGAAGGCTCAGCTTCTCCGGATCGCCTGTGTAAATGCCGCCGATCAAAGGCTGCACAAGCCGCTCGTACGTCTCGCGACCAAGTCTTCGCCGGCAGAAAGACGCGACGCTCTCGTCGCGGATCTCGCCAGCACGGACGAACCGCTCGCACGCCAACCGCAACTTTCCGAACGGACTGAGGATGGACGTCGTCATGATCGGCCAGATCTTGTTCGGCGCCATCACGACGAACCCGTCCGGAATCGGGCGCAACTTGCCGCGGCGAATGACAAACGCGTGCCGACAGTTGGAGTTCGTCTGGATCAACTGCTCGCTGAAGTCGATGCGGCGGCAGAGATCCAAAGCCCACGGCGCCGTCGTGATGAAATTGTCCGCGCCGCCTTCGATGAGAAACCCCTCGCGGCGAATTGTCTCCAGCGCGCCGCCCAGTCGTTCGGACGCCTCCAACAATGTGAACTGAATCTCCGGCGCCAGTTCGGTAAGTCGATGCGCGGCCGCCAAGCCAGAAACGCCGCCGCCGATCACGGCGACATGGCGAATCTGCTGCGGACGGGTTGGCTGCGCATCGATCACTGTGCTTCTCTGTTTCTCTCGCTGTCCGGAACGTGAATCGGTTGTTTCATTTAATCATATCAAGACCTGAACCTCTACATATCCTAAACCGGTCGACCGCGCGCTCCGGGTTGACCCCACTCTCATTTCAAGATATGTTTATCCATTACTCCTTTATTAATATCCCACCTTTCCATTGGCGTCGATTTCGCGTCGCGTCAACACACCACAAGTGGCAGCGCCACACACAAAGCGAGCTGCCGCTCGGTGCGCGTTCGCCCGCTCCCGTTGGTCGCTGGAATCCAACCAGGAAGTCCGAATCCTCAACGCCACAAGATCCTCAACGCCACAAGTGGTTCAACACCACGAAGGAGG
Organism: Pirellulaceae bacterium; assembly: GCA_030748485.1. Lineage (GTDB taxonomy): Bacteria > Planctomycetota > Planctomycetia > Pirellulales > Pirellulaceae > JASMLW01. The sequence goes on along the minus strand of JASMLW010000269.1, from coordinate 49,803 downwards.
ACGGTGCAATGACGACGCCGTCGATAACTCGTCCCGTCCCGCTCATCATCGCCATCACTCTTCTGGGTAGCTCGACGGCGCTGGCCGCAGAGCCACCGCAAGTCGATTTCGTCCAACAGATCCAGCCGATCCTGCGGGCCAAGTGCCATAAGTGCCACGGCCCCGACCAGAGCGAAGCCGGCTTGCGGCTCGACTACAAGAAGGCGGCGTTGGCCGGCGGCGACAATGGAGCGGTGATCGCGCCGGGAAAGAGCAACAAGAGCCGCCTGTTCCTGGGCGTGCTGGGTTCCGACGAGGACAAACGGATGCCGCCGGTGGATGAAGGCGAGCGTTTAGCGCCGGCGGACGTCGCCCTGTTTCGCGCTTGGATCGACCAAGGGGCCAACTGGCCGGACGGAGTCGATCGCGGCGCTGGTGAGAATCGACTTGGCGCGGATCACTGGGCGTTTCAACCGCTCGTTCGCCCCGAGCCACCCACGTTGGACGAACCGTGGCCGCGCAACGAAATCGACGCGTTTGTCTTGCGCCGATTGCGGAAAGAGGGCGTCGAGCCGGCGGGCGAGGCGGAGCGTCACGCGTTGATCCGGCGAATCTATCTCGACTTGATTGGCCTGCCGCCGACGCCGGCGGAGATGCAGCGATGGATCGAGTCGCCGGATGAGCAGTGGCTCGAGCGCCTCGTCGACCAACTCCTCGATTCACCTCACTTTGGCGAGCGCTGGGGCAGACACTGGCTCGACCTGGCTCGCTACGCCGACAGCGACGGATACGAGAAGGACTTGCCGCGGCCCCATGCCTGGCGTTGGCGCGACTGGGTGATCGCCGCGATCAACCGCGACTTGCCTTTTGATCAGTTCACGATCGAACAGCTTGCGGGCGACCTACTGCCCAACGCGTCGGTCGATCAACGCATCGCCACGGGCTTTCACCGCAACACGCTGACCAATCGGGAAGGCGGCGTCGACCAGGAGGAGTATCGCATCAAGGCGGTCAAGGACCGGGTCTACACAACGGGGACGGTGTGGCTCGGCATGACGGCTCAATGCAGCGAATGCCACAGCCACAAGTTCGATCCATTTTCGCAGCGTGAGTATTACCGGTTGGCCTCGTTCTTTAACAACGCCGATCAAGCGGACATCGCGGCTCCCTTGCCGGGAGAAACGGCGGCCTACGAAAAAGCGAAGACCGCCTTCGACAACAAGCTCGCAGAACTCAAGCGGGCGCTGGCCGACGCCAACGCGTCGCTGGTCGAACGCCAGCGCGGATGGGAAAAGCGGCTGAACGTCGCCGAGGCTCCCGCCCGAAAAGAAGTGCCCGCGCAGATTCTCGCCACCCTCGGCCTTCCCGCGGAGCAGCGTTCGGCGGATCGCTCGGTCGAGTTGACGAAGTTCTATCGGGGAATCGATCCTCTGAACATCCGCCTGAACAAGGCGCTCGATGCGCACGCGAAGACGAAACCCAAGCCGCCGACATCGAAAGCTCAAGCATTTACGGAGCGATCTGAACCGCGCGACAACTACGTTCATCAGCGGGGCGACTTTCGGCGGCCCGGTCAACCCGTGCGGCCGGGAACTCTGGAGGTCCTGCATCCGTTCAAGCCGCGCGGCGAGTATCCCGATCGCCTGGACCTGGCCCGCTGGCTCGTCGATCCGGCCAACCCGCTCACGCCGCGCGTCGCCGTGAATCGCATTTGGCAACACTTGTTTGGCCGCGGCATTGTCGAGACGACATGGGACTTCGGCACGCAGGGCGCGCCGCCGACACATCCCGAATTGATCGACTGGCTCGCCAGCGAGTACATCCGCCGGGGTTGGAGCCGCAAGGCGATGATCAAGCTGATCGTGTCATCGGCGACCTACCGGCAATCCTCGGCCGCGCGGCCGGAATTGCAGAGTCGCGATCCCAAGAACGATTGGATCGCCCGCCAGAACCGGTTCCGGCTCGACGCCGAGATCGTCCGCGATCTCTACCTGAAGACAAGCGATCTGTTGCACCCGGCAGTCGGCGGTCCGAGCGTCTACCCACCGCTTCCCGCCGACGTCGCGGCGCTCGGTTACGCCGGCAGCGTGAAGTGGCGAGAGAGCAAGGCGCCCAACAAGTATCGCCGCGGGATGTACATCTTCTTTCAGCGCAGCGTTCCGTACCCGATGCTGACGACGTTCGACGCCCCCGAATCGACCGTGGTCTCGACGCGACGCGACCGCTCCAACACGCCGCTGCAATCGCTGACGTTGCTCAACGACCCGGTCTTCGTGGAGTGCTCGCGAGCACTGGGACTACGAATCATCCAGTCGCCGCCGGACGACGTCGACGGCAAGATCCGCTACGCCTTCAAACTCTGCCTGGGTCGAGACCCAGACGCATATGAAGCGCAGCGATTGCGACAACTGCAGAGCCAATTGCTGGAGTTGTACGAGTCCGATTCGGCGACCGCGGAGACGATGGCCGGCGAATCGTCACCCACTGGCGTCACGGCGGCGCAAGTGGCGGCGTGGACGGCGTTCGCGCGCACCATGATGAACCTCGATGAATTTGTGACACGAGAATGACCGCGCTGAGCGGACACCGCAGGCGAGGAGTTGAACGATGCACCCGCAACAAGAGTCCTTCCTTCAATCGCGCCGTCGCTTCTTCACCAGTGCCTCCAGCGGGCTGGGAATGGCCGCCTTGGCGTCGCTGTTGCAGGACGACAACCTGCTCGCGGCCGAGCCCGACGCGGCTTCGGCCAACAACCCGTTGGCCCCCAAAGCGCCGCACTTCGCTCCCCAGGCGAAGGCGTGCATCTTCTTTTTCATGGCGGGCGGGCCAAGCCAAGTGGACTTGTTCGACCCGAAACCGACACTCAACGAACTCGACGGCCAGAAACTCCCCGACTCGTTCACCAAAGACGTGCAGTTCGCCTTCATCCAGAAAGAGACCGCCACGGCGATGGCCAGTCCGCGGAAGTTCACTCCGCGCGGCGAGTCGGGTGTCGAGTACTCCGACCTGTTGCCGCACATCGGGTCCTGCGCCGACGACATCTGTCTGATCCGCTCCCTGCACACCGACGTCTTCAACCACCACCCGGCGCAATTGATGATGGAGACCGGCGTGCCGTTCTTCGGCCGTCCCAGCATCGGGTCGTGGCTGCTGTACGGGCTGGGCAGCGAGTCGCAGAATCTGCCCGGATACGTCGTGCTCACCGCGGGTCGCGGCACGAGCGGCGGTACGACTCTCTGGTCGAGCGGCTTTCTACCTTCGACCTACGCCGGAGTGTTGTTCCGCAACAAAGGCGAGCCGGTCTTGAATCTGACCAACCCACCCGGCGCGTCGACCGCCGTCCAGCGCGTGAGTCTCGACGCCCTCCGCGACCTGAACGCCCGACGCTATGAGCAGAACGCCGACCAGGAGATCGCCAGCCGCATCGCCTCCTACGAATTGGCCTTCCGCATGCAGTCCGCGGCTCCCGAGTTGATCGATCTGTCGGGCGAGTCGCAAGCGACGCTCGACGCCTACGGCGTTGGCCGCGATCGAGGTGAACTTAAAGGCGACGGCCGGGGCGGCGGCAGCGGCCTGTTCGATTCGTTCTCGCGAAACTGCCTGCTGGCTCGCCGCTTGGTCGAGCGCGGAGTTCGCTACGTACCGATCTTCCACGCTTCGTGGGACCATCACAGCAAACTTGATGAAGGGCTAACCCACAATTGCCGCATGGCGGATCAACCCATCGCGGCGCTGATCAAAGATCTCAAGCAGCGCGGGCTGCTCGACAGCACACTGATCGTCTGGGTCGGCGAATTCGGCCGCACTCCGCTTGGTGAGAACCGGCGAGGTTACAAGAAGGTCACCGGCCGCGACCACCATCCGTTCGCCTTCAGCGTCTGGATGGCCGGCGGGGGCGTGCGGGGCGGACAGGTGATCGGCCGGACCGACGACTTCGGGTGGAACATCGCGTCGGATCCCGTCCACATCAACGACTTCCACGCGACGTTGCTGCAGCTGTTTGGTTTCGATCACAAGAAGCTCATGGTCCGCTTCGCCGGACTCGACGTGCGACTGACGGGAGTCGCCGGAAACGTCGTCAAAGACGCGATCCAGTAGCCGTTGAGAGCGGTTGACAGGAACGCTGGTTCTTGCAATTATGGACGTCAAGGTCCTAAATCCCCTTACGGCCTCCCGCCACCACCACCCCCACAATCGCCGGCAATCCCTTCGCGGACTCCGACGAACAGACCTATTGCCTTGCACTAGGCGAGCAGTGTTCGCACAAGCAACAGAGTTCGCACAAACAGCAGAGCATGAGTTTCTCCGACTACACACCCGCCGACTTCGCCGTCAACCCGTTGATGTTCTATTACGAGGTGACGACAGCGTGCGACTTGGTCTGCAAGCACTGCCGCGCTTCGGCGCAGGAAGTGGCCCACCCACAGCAGCTGACGACGGAGCAGTCGCTGCAGTTGCTCGATCAAGTTGCGACGTTTCCGCGCAAGCCCAATCTGGTGTTGACCGGGGGCGATCCGCTGAAGCGGGCCGACATCTACGACTTGATCGAGCACGCGATTGCGGCCGGCTTGCAGGTCGCGCTGACGCCGTCCGCTACACCGCTGGCGACTCGCGAGGCGTTGCAACGCGCCAAGGAAGCTGGAGTCCGGATACTGGGCGTCAGCCTCGACGGCCCGGACGCCGCGACGCACGACGCCTTCCGCGGTTGGGAGGGTAGCTTTGCGCGGACGATGCGGATGCTCGAAGACGCGCGAGCGCTGGGGCTGGGAGTGCAGATCAACACGACGATCACGCGCCGCAACTTCACTCAGATCGAGGAGCTGGCGGCGCTGCTCTCGACTCAAGGCGTCGCGATGTGGTCGGTCTTCTTTTTGATTCCGGTAGGCCGCGGGATCGACGAAGAACGGATCTCTCCCGAACAGTACGAGGAAGCTTTTGGGCGGCTGTGGAATCAAGCTGGCCGCCAGCCGTACGGAGTCAAGACAACCGAAGCGCCGCATTACCGGCGGTTCGTATTGCAGCGCGACGGCGACCCGCTGGCGGCTCCGGGTGGACATCCGGGCGGCGGACATCCGGGCGGCGGACATCCGGGTGGCGGACATCCCCACGGAGGTCGCGGCCGCGGCCATCGCGCGCCGCTCGGTGTTCGCGACGGCAACGGCATCATGTTCGTCAGCCACGTTGGAGAGATCTATCCGGCTGGCTTTCTGCCGCTGGAGTGTGGTCGCTTTCCACAAGACTCCGTCGTGGACATCTATCAGAATCATTCCACATTTCGCGCGCTGCGAGATCCCGATCAGTTTTCCGGCGACTGTGGAATCTGCGAATACCGCTACGTTTGCGGCGGCAGCCGCAGCCGGGCCTACGCGGTGACGGGAGATCCGCTTGCGGGCGAGCCGGATTGCGTTTACGAGCCCGGCCAGATTCCAACAATTGAGCTGAATCCGACCTGACCCTAACGACTCAGTGGAGATCGAGCCATGTTGAGCATTCTCGGAAAACGATCGAGGGGTTTCTGCGATGGCGTTTCCCGCCGCGGCTTTCTTCGGATCGGGGCGTTGGGCATGGGGGCGACAACGTTAAGTCTGGCGGACCTGTTGCGAGCGGAGAGTCAATCTCCTTCCAAGAGTTCCCACAAGGCGGTCATCAATGTCTTTCTCGGCGGCGGACCTCCACACCAAGACATGTGGGAGTTGAAGATGGACGCGCCCGCCGAGATCCGCGGCGAGTTCCGACCGATCAACACCAACGTGTCGGGCATTCGAATCTGCGAGGTTTTCCCGCGGATCGCGTCGGTGATGGACAAGTGCGCGATCACGCGCGCGGTCATCGGCTCGGTGGGCAGCCACGACGCCTGGCAATGCATGACCGGTTGGCCGGCGCGCGAACTACAGTTTCTGGGCGGACGACCGAGTGTCGGCGCGGTCGCCGTGAAAGTGCAGGGGCCCGTCGACCCGGCCGTGCCGGCGTTCGTCGGACTGGCCGATCGGACGAGCCACGCGCCGTGGTCCGATCCGGGTTCACCCGGGTTCTTGGGACCGGCGTTTGGTTGTTTCAAGCCCGACGGCGATGGACTGGCCAATATGAAGTTGACGGGGGTTACTCCCGAGCGCTTGGGAGACCGCCAAGCCCTGCTCAACAGCTTCGACCGCATGCGACGCGACGTTGACACCAGCGGTCTCATGGAAGGCGTCGACGTTTTCACAGAACAAGCGTTCAACGTGTTGACCAGCAGCAGGCTCCTCGATGCTCTCGACCTATCGAAAGAAGACCCGCGTGTCGTCGAGCGTTACGGCACCGGCAAGCCGTACAAGTACCAGTACGACGGAGCGCCCACCGTCAACGAACAATTGCTGTTGGCCAGGCGGTTGATCGAAGCCGGCGTGCGTTGCGTGACGTTGAGCTACGGGCGCTGGGACAGTCATGGCCAGAACTTCAACCTCGTTCGCGACCACGGCGGGAAGCTCGATCAATGCCTCAGCGCGCTGATCGAAGACCTCGACACGCGCGGCATGCTGGACGATGTGACTGTCGTCGCCTGGGGCGAGTTCGGCCGCACGCCGCAAGTTAACAAGGGAGCCGGCCGCGACCATTGGCCCAAAGTCAGCAGCGCCATTCTGGCCGGGGGCGGCATGAGGACAGGGCAAGCGATTGGCGCGACAAACAGGTTGGGCCAATTCGCCGAACATCGTTCTGTCCATTTCCAAGAGATCATCGCGACGCTCTACCATAACCTCGGCATCAATCCCAACTCGAAACCGGTCGCCGATCAGGCGGGCCGCCCGCAACGGCTGGTCGTGAAGGAGGCCATCCGCGAACTCGTGTGAGCATTGCTGCGCCCGCGGACACTTACTCATGAGAACAGACTCCATGCCCGCCGCCCATCGACATCTCCCCGCCGCCGTGATCGCTATTCTGATCGCCGCGGTCTTCTTTGCCGCCCGCCCGCTGGCGGCGGCGGAGCCCGCGAAGAAGAACCGCATCGCCACGGACGAAGCGTTTAAAGTTGACGTCTTGCCTGTCGTGCGGAAGTACTGCCTCGATTGCCACTCCGGAGACGACCCCGAGGGCGACGTAGGGCTTGATGAATTCGCCCGCGCCGAACACGTGCTGCAGAACCGCGAGTTGTGGGAGAAAGCGGTCCGGCTGCTGGGCATCGACGGCATGCCTCCCAAGGACCACGATGACCGGCCCTCGCGCGAGGAGCGCCAAACGCTGGTCGCCTGGCTGGATTTAAAGTTGCATCACGTCGACTGTGATGTGGTGGACGACGCCGGGCGCGTGACGATCCATCGCTTGAATCGGATCGAGTACAACAACACGGTGCGCGATCTGTTGGGGGTGGACATCAACCCCTCCAAAGATTTCCCCTCTGACGATGTCGGCTACGGATTCAGCAATATCGCCGACGTCCTCTCGTTGCCGCCCTTGTTGCTGGAGAAATACGTCGACGCCTCTGAGCGGATCGCCGCCGCTGTGGTCCTCACCGAGAAAGGCGGCCGACGGTTACGGCGGTTCGACGCCGGCCAGCTTGCCGAAGGCGGCGCAGCGCGGCGGCGCGGCGAATGGATGCGGATGTCTTCGCGCGGATCGGCCATTCGCGAGGAGACAATCAAACTGGCCGGCCCGTATATCATCCGAGTCGAAGCCGCGGCCGAACAAGCCGGCCCCGAACCGGCTCGCTTGGAAATCCGCATCGACGGCAAGGCGGTAAAGGTCCACGACATCAAAGGGCACCGCAAGCCGGGCGTGTACGAATCCAGTCACGAGTTGGCCGCCGGCCGACGACGAATCGAAGCGGCGTTCATCAACGACTACTACAAGCCGGAAGCCAAGGACCCGCAGGACCGCGATCGCAATCTGGCGGTCCGATTCATTGAACTACAAGGCCCCACCAACGCCCCACCCCCGGAGGCCCATCAGCGAGTCGTCTTCACCAAACCGTCCGACGAAAAGACTGTCGAGCAAGCCGCGCGAGAGATCCTCCAGCGGCTGATGCCGCGGGCCTTCCGCCGCCCCGTCGAGAAGCCCGAAGTCGAACGCCTGGTCAAGCTCGTCGAGTTCGCCGTCGAACGCGGCGATTCGTTCGAACGCGGCGTGCAAGTCGCCCTGCAGGGAATCCTTGTCTCGCCGCACTTCCTATTCCGCGTCGAAGACGACGCCTCATCGGCCGACAAGCCGCAGCCGATCGACGATTACGAACTCGCTTCGCGGCTGTCGTACTTCCTTTGGAGCACGATGCCGGACGACGAACTGTTTGAGTTGGCGAGCCGGCGGAGATTGCAAGATCCCCAAGTGCTCGACGAACAGATCACCCGCATGCTAGCCGATCCGAAGGCCGCCGCGCTGGTCGACAACTTCGCCAGCCAATGGCTCACGCTGAGCAACATGGTGGAAGCGGCTCCCAACGCCAAGCTGTTTCCGGAATTCACTCCGGAGCTGCGGGCCGACATGATCGCCGAGACAAAGATGTTCGTGCGGGCGATCTTCAGTGAAGACCGAAGTCTGCTCGACTTCCTCGACGCCGACTTCACGTTCGTCAACGAGCGGCTGGCCAGGCACTACGGCGTCGAGGGCGTGAAAGGCGACGAGTTGCGGCGAGTCGCGTTGCCGAAGGGCCGCGCGGGCGTGTTGACGCACGGCAGCATCTTGACCATCACGTCGAATCCGGACCGCACATCGCTCGTGCGCCGCGGCGCTTGGGTGTTGGACAACATCCTGGGCGTCCGACTGCCCGATCCCCCGGCCAATGTTCCGTCGCTGGAGGAAGGCGCGAAAGAATCCGGGGCCACTTCACTCCGCGAACAACTGAAGATTCATCGGGAGTCGCCCAGTTGCGCGGCCTGCCACGACACGCTCGATCCGCTCGGCTTCGGCTTCGAGAACTTCGACCCCATCGGTCGTTGGCGGACTGAGGCGGAAGGCAAAGCGGTCGACGCCGGGGGCACGCTGCCCAGTGGAGAGTCGTTCCGAGGGCCAACCGAACTCGTGCAAATCCTCAAGAAGCGCCAACGCGGCTTCGCCGAGTTGGTGACGAAGAAGATGTTGACCTACGCGTTGGGCCGCGGCCTGACGATCTCCGACTCCTGCACGGTTGACGAAGTTGTTGACACTCTGCAGAGTAACAACTACCGTTTCACCGTGCTGGTGCGAGGCATTGTCCACAGCAAACCGTTTCGCATGACCAGCGCCGAGACGCCGCTTGGCGAAAGAAACACCAAGTCCGAATGACGAAGCGTCGGCCGGACCGTAACAGGAGTATCGCGATGACCAAACAGAGCACTACGCTGCCGCGGCGGACATTCTTGCGAGGTCTCGGCGCAGCGATGTCTTTGCCGATGCTGGACGCGATGATCCCCGCCGCTTCCGCAGCCGACGGCTCGACAGCGCCGGTTCGCATGGCGTTTGTCTTCTTCCCCAACGGCGCGATCATGCCCAACTGGAAGCCCGCCGGAAAGAACGAGGATTGGTCGCTATCCCGCACGCTCGAACCGCTCAAAGCGCATAAAGACCGCGTCACGGTCTTCACTGGTCTGACGCAGCATTGGGGCCGCGCCAATGGCGACGGAGCCGGCGATCACGCCCGCTGCGCCGGATCGTTCCTGACCGGAGCCCACCTCGTCAAGACGGCGGGAGCCGATATCAAAGTCGGCGTTTCGGTGGATCAAGCAGCGGCCCAACTGATCGGCCGACAAACTCGCCTCCCGTCGATCGAATTGGGAATCGAACGCGGGCGCAACAGTGGGAATTGCGATTCCGGATACAGTTGCGCGTACTCGGCGAACGTCTCCTGGAAAACCGCCTCCACCCCGATGGCCAAGGAGGTCAATCCAAAGCTGGCGTTCGAGCGATTGTTTGGAGCCGCCGACGCCGCGCAGGGGCGGGCCGAACGCGATCTCTATCGCAAGAGCATTCTGGATTTGGTCGCTGAGGATGCGGCTCTGCTTCGCAAGCGATTGGGCAAGAAGGATCAACGCAAGCTGGACGAGTATTTCAACAGCGTCCGCGAACTGGAGCAGCAGATTGACCGCGCCGCGACAAAACAGGCCGAGGTTCCCGACTACGAAGTTCCCGCCGGGATTCCGCGCGATTTGAAAGATCATATCCGCTTGATGTACGAGATCATGACGCTGGCGTTTCAAACGGATACGACGCGAATCAGCTCGTTCATGCTGGCCAACGCGGGCAGCAACCGCAGCTACCCGATGGTCGGCGTCAAAGGCGGCCATCACAGCCTGTCTCACCACCGCAACGACAAGCAGAAGGTCGAAGACATCACGAATATCGATACGTTTCTCGCTGCGCAGTTCGCGCACTTTCTCGACAAACTAGCATCCGTGCGCGAGGGTGAGCGAACGTTGCTGGACAACAGCTTGATTCTCTACGGCAGCGCGATCGCCGACGCCAACAGGCACACGCACCACGACTTGCCCATCGTGTTGGCGGGCAGCGGCGGCGGCCAGATCAAGACGGACCGCCTGCGGAGCTATCCGGATAATACGCCGCTCAACAACCTCTTCGTGTCGATGTGCCGCATGAGCGGCGCCAAGCTTGACAAGCTCGGCGATAGCACCGGTCCGCTCACCGGGCTCGATACCTGAAACGAGCGTTGACGAGTCGCGACCATCGCGCGGGAGACCAGAAAGTGGGACGCCCACTCCCGGCCCCACTCCCCCGCCGTAACGCGCTGATCAGCACGACGCGCTGAAACTACTCGCTTCTCGCGCCGAGAGCTGCGCGCGCAGGCGGTCAAGAGTGGCAGTGGCAGTGCCACTACATTGGGTGTCGCCAAACTACAGACTATAAAGGGTACTGAGGCGACTCCCGTCCCTTATCTGCTTCGCGAGTTGACGATGACACACATCTCAGCAGCGCCCCACTTCAGTTGCGGATGCTCAATCACCGTATTCCTGTTGCTGACGGCAGGGGCGTCGGCCGGCGATTGGCCCGCGTATCGGCACGACGCGCGCCGCAGCGCCGTTTCAGAGGACCGGCTGGAATTCCCATTGCGGCTTACCTGGCGGCGCCAATCGGCGCGAGCGCCGCGGCCCGCGTTTGCCGATCCACTCAAGCACCCCACCGATGTCGACTTTGCTTACATACGCGACCATTCAGAACCCGTGTTGCTCGACTTCGATCACGCTTTCCACCCGGTCGCGGCGGATGGACGAGTTTTCATCGGATCGTCCGCGGATGATTCAGTGCGGTGCTTCTCTCTGGATAGTGGTCAGCAGCAATGGAGTTTTGTCACGGGTGGGCCGGTCCGTTTTGCTCCGCATGTTGTCGGCGAACGCGTCTACGTTGCGTCGGACGACGGCTTCGTCTACTGTCTCGGCGCGGCGAAGGGCGATGTGGTGTGGCGATTCCGAGCAGCTCCGTCCGATCGCAAACTCGTCGGAAACGGCCGCATGATCTCCCGCTGGCCGCTCCGCTCCGGCGTGCTGGTGAGCAAAGGCGTCGTCTATGCGACGGCCGGGATGTGGCCGGCCGAGGGCGTCTTCGTCTATGCGCTCGACGCCGAAACGGGTGACGTTCGCTGGGTCAATGACACGAGCGGCACGCTCAACCAGCCCACTGCAAATCGCGGCGCGTACGCCATCGCCGGTGTCGCCCCGACCGGATACTTGCTCGCCGCGAAGGACGCCTTGGTCGTTCCGACCGGCCGTTCCATCCCGGCGTCCTATTCACAAATAGACGGGCGACTGCTCGCCTCGGCTCCGCCCAGTTACCAGAACCGACGCGGCGGTCCGGCTGTCTGCGTCGACCAACACAACAGTGTCATTTTTGGATATCCGCGCGAGCGTCTCACGCCGACCGCATACGGACTGCACTACGCCTATCAGCTTCCCAACATGACGCAGTTCGGCAGCATGCGGGCGGACCGCATCCTGGCAGCCGACCGCACATTTCTGGCCGTCAACGATGTTATCCGCTGCATCGAAACGAACTCTAGATACACGAAAGCGACAGTCGTCTGGCAACAGCCCTGCCCTTCCCGCGCTTTGCGCAGCCTGTCGCTTTCGCAAAACGCGCTGCTGATCGGCGTTGACGATCGAGTTGTCGCTCGCGATCGCGCGACGGGCGAGTTGCTGTGGGAACAACCGGGACTGGACGGCTATGTGCAGTCAGTCGCGGTGGCGGACAATCGGCTGCTAGTCGCCACGGACCGCGGCAGCATCTATTGCTTTGCGACAAACGGAGAGCGTCAAGCGCGTAGCTCAACCCGTCCTGCCGAATCCCCAGGCAAACTCGCCACCGAACCCGCTGTGCTAAGGGACAACCGAATCCGCCGCGGCATGGCGCTCGTGATGGGCCAGCGCGACACGAAGCTCGCCGCCCGGATCGCCGCCAGCTCTCGACTCCAGGTCGTGCTGCTGCTCAACGATACGGACGCCGTGTTGCGGGCCCGCCGCGGTTTGCTCGACACGGTTTCACCGCGCGGCGGGCAGGTTTCTGTCGCACTGCACGATTCCCGCGCTGCACTGCCGTTCGCCGACTACGCCTTCAACTTGATTGCCGTTACTGGCGAAGCGGCGCGGGGGCGGGCGACGGAGCTCTATCGCGTACTTCGTCCAGCCGGCGGCGAGTTGCACATCAGTGACATCGATCCGGATGGTGCGAGACAAATCGAATCCGAGATAGTGCAATTCGCATTGCGCGACGAGCGCGGCGACGATGCAACTGAACAAGCGCCGTCCAGCGCCGTAAGCACGTTGCGGCGAGACGGCCGCTCGATCGTTTTTCGTCGCGGCAAACTGCCGGGAGCTCTCGATTGGGACTCTCAGACGTTGACCGACCAGCGCGTCCGTTGGCCGCTCGAGCTGTTGTGGTTCGGCGGCCCGGGCTCCAAGCGAACGGGCGGCGGCAGTCGACCGCCGATCGCCGCCGGCGGCCGCAACTTCGTGATCGGCAAAAACCATTTGATCGCCATCGACGCCTACAACGGCACGGAGCTGTGGTCGCGGACGTTGCCCTATCTGTATCGGAACATCGGCCGCCTGCGGAACGCTCCCGGCCCCATCCAACCGTGGCTGACGGAGAGCGTCAACGCGGACGACAATCACGTCTGGCTGAACTTCGGGCGCGTCGTCCATACTCTGGACGCGACCACAGGCGAGCAACTGGGCGTGCACGGCGAGATTCCGCCCGCGTCAATCATGCCGCTGTCGGACGAGGGCGTCCGCCTGGTCATGGATCAATATCAGCGACCCGGGTCGCGCGGCGTCACGAGCCAAAAGGTGAAGTCGAAAACGGCGGCGGGTCAAGTTCATGTGGCGATCGCCGACAACGGACGGGTCGAGATCTCGCTCGACCTGGACGCCGAAGTCGCCGTAGACAGACGGGTCTATTGGGAGTTGTTTCTCGATGTTCGGCCGCCGATTCAACGGGCGAACCTGTACGAGCCGGGCGTTTTTCAGCTACTCGCCTGGCCGGCCAAAGGAGCCGTCGAAAGAGGAGTCGGCGTCGATCACCCGAATCACTCGGTGGCGGCCGCAAACGAAGGACGCCGACTTGTCGTTTCGATTCCAACCGCCGAACTCGAGCAATTGCGCGGCGGACCGCTCGACGACTTCTGTATCGCCGCCGCGCTCAATCATCCGGCTCGCCCCGATCAGAAATCGATGGCCGGCGGTCGCGGTTATCTCCGCTGGGAGCATCACGCCGACGCGCTGGCGACCGCCTTCAACAATGGCTGGCCGCGGATTGTCGTGAACGAAACAAACGCACGAACACTCTCGCTGCCCGCGATCGCCGAGTTGCCGGAGCGAGCTTTGCGGTCCGGCCGCATCGGCAAGGTCGGCCAACGGGCCGGAAGTGTCGTCAAGCTCAACGGACGACGGGCGTCTCCATTGAGTCTCGAATGGTCCGACTTTGAGTTCAATCGCGGCAAGGGTTGCGGTCGCTTAGTGTCGTCCGGGGACTTGCAGGTGCTGCGGTCCGGGACGCTCGCCTTCTACGACGTCAACGACGACAGCGGTATGCGTTACTTCGGCGGCGTGCGTCCAGCATGTACGATCAGCGCGATTCCCGCGCAGGGGCTGGTGTTCGCCGCCGAAGGAAGTTCGGGGTGCAGTTGCAATTACAACTTCAAGACGACACTTGCACTGGCTCCCGCGAAACAGCGACGACACGAAGACTGGGCGATGTTTACTGCTCCGCTGAGCGCGGGCGCTCAATTGCAGACCGGGCGATTCAACCTCGCGGCTCCCGGCGATCGTCGAGACTCGAAGGGCGGTCTTTGGCTGCAGTATCCGCGGGCTCCGACTTATTCCAGCCGCATCATTCCCAGCAACGCGCGGACGATGCCTGTACCGGTTCAATTGCTCGGCGGCGAGCCGACGGCGTATCGGGTGAATGCGGATCGAATCGCGATCGAGAACACGGATCGGCCTTGGCTGTATGCATCGGGTTACCGAGGCATTGAAGGCGTTCGCCTGCGGCTCTTCATGAGCGACAAGGAGGGCATTGTCGTGTTTCCGGGCCACCCGCCAACACTCGATGCGAAACTGGAGCCAACTGCCTGGGAGCGTCGCTATTCGGCTCCGGCCGGAACGGGCGGTTCGTTGTTCCTTTCGCACGATGAGGAAGCGCTGTACGTCGGCTATGAAGTCGTTCCACCGCGCGATCGACGCGGCAAGCAACTCCCGTGGACTCTGCGAACTGGAGGAGAACTTCCACACCAGGCCAAATTCGGATTCGCGTCGCGGGCCGGCGACGAGGCGGTGTGGGAGGAGGACTCGCTCGAGTTTCTCATCGGTGATTCGTCGCTGCGGAAGATCCTTCATTTCGGAGTGGGAGTCACCGGCGGCCGGTACGACGGTGTTTGGGTAGCCGCTCAGAAGCAGGAGACCCCTGCCGCCGCGCTGGTGTGGGCGGGAACCGCGTCGGTGACGACAAAACGGGGAGTCGCTGAATTCGCCATTCCCTGGAAGACGCTCGCCGCGGCGGGATTGAACCTGGATGACCTTGTGATTCGGCCCCGTACAAAACGCCCCCTCACGCGCCAACCACACATCTCGCACGGTTTCCGACCGGTCATTTTGAAAAAGGAAAAGCCGGCGACGAAACGTTATCGAGTAACTTTGCATTTCGCCGAACTCGACGATGTGGCGGTCGGTGACCGCGTGTTCGACATTCAACTGCAAGGCCAGACCGTCGTCCGAGACTTCGATCCAGTTGCCTCCGCCAAAGGTCGTCGCCGCGCCGTGTCACAGACTTTTGAATCCGTTGCCGCCGAGCGGACGCTCGAAGTCCGCTTCCCCCAACGCGACGTGGACGGATCGCGAAACCTCGCGCCGATCCTGTCGGCAATCGAAGCCGTTCGCGAGCAGTGAATTCGTCCAACTGCAGACTACGGCTTGTCGAGAAGATACTGCAGCGCGTGCGGCGCCGCTTGCCGCAACACTTCCCTCGCCCATCCCTGGTCGCTTTGTGACAGAGCGAACAAGATCGCTCGCCCGCGCACTTGACTGAGCCGATGGCTGAGCAGTTCTTTCACCGTCTGCGGCCCGGGCCGAGCGCTCAACAGCGTGCGGGCGGCGGCTTCGAACTGCGGCACGCCGATCGCGCGAGCCTCGTCGTCGGTGAGGGCGAGATAATCGCGGCACAGCTTTTCGACCGCCGGTCCCCGCGCCGACTCAAGCAATCCAAAGACAGGGGTCTTTGTGCGCCAATCGGTCCAGGAAGGCGGGGTTTTGAACGCCGGGTTTTGGGCGGCCGCCACCGCCGGATCGTTGCGCCACAAGCAAAACCGCGCAACACCGACGGACTCCGGCGAGCGCAAGGCAACCAGCGCGCGGAGCGCAGCGCTGCCGTCCAATCCACAGTAACGCCAGTTGCGATGCAGACTCCGGCGGCGAACTCGCTCTTCGAGCACGGCGAGGACGTCCGGAGAACGAGTCTTGCGGCGGGCCAGTTCGTCGGCCGCCCGAGCTCGCCGCAAGATGCGATCCGCCGACGCCGACTCGGCCTCGTCCCCGCTCGCCACCGCGTCCCAGTCATCGGCGTCGCGGAGTACGCTGATCAGTTCCTCTTTGCTGCGGGCGTCTACGGTCGGCGATTGTCGCGCCCAGATCCCGATCTGATCCTTGACCGGCTGGGCCGACGGTCTGGAAAGTTCTCTTCCCAACGCCAAGGCGACGCCGCGCGGATCTTCAACGATGATCCTCAGGCCCGGTCGCTTCAGCGCCGTGGAAATCGCGTTCGCATCGACTTCGCTCCGGTCGAGATACAAACCGATCTTGCCGGGAGTCGGCTTGTAACGCGGGTCCTCAAAGTCCGCCGGCGCCTGCACGACGTGGTCCCACATGACGAATTCGTCGAGCAGTCGCGAGATCGGTGTGACCAGGCCGGGACGTTTCACGTCCAAGTGCATCAGCCCGGCATGATCGCGGTGCAACTCAAACACTTCGCGCAGTGTCGGGATGCGGCAATGCTTGCCGAATCGTCCGGGATGACGAAACGCCATTCGTTGCAGTTCTTTCCACGAGTAGTCGCTGACATCGCCGTAGCCGTGGAGCAGATGATCGAGCATGTCGTCGTGAAAGCAGACGAGCACGCCATCCCGGGTCGCGCGGATGTCGATTTCATTGCCGTCCGCACCGAGTTCAAACGCGGCTCGATACGCCTCCAGCGTATTCTCGTGAGCGAACTCGACCGCGCCACGATGGCAGATCACATGGACGCCGGCCCTCCGCTGGGCGACGCGCCGATGCCGCGCCGCGGCGACCTCCGCCGACTCAGCCGACTCAGCCCACAAACACGGACTCGCGGTGGCGATCTGAAACAGCAGCGACGCGCTGAGCAGGACGCGATTCATGAGATCTCCAATATTCGAGCGGCGGCCCGACGCGCCACGTTCTCGACGGTATGCTCACTTGGTGCGGATTTGCAGTTTGTCCGTCATCCAGCGGCTGTTGCCAGCTGGCGGTCTACGCTTGCTGTCGAATCCGTCGCCAAAGCTCACCTGCAGTTGATAGGTCTTCTGGGCGTAGTGATTGATTCGAAACATCGAGTTCTTCGGGCCCGTGTCGTCCGGCCCCATCCACCGCAAGTTAAAGGAGCCCTTGAGGACGACTTCGTGGCCCGGTTCAAGCCGATAGGATTCACTCCATGGTCGTCCCGTGAACGCCCTGAAATCGCGAGTTTCGTGACCGTGCGGTCCGAATATATGCAACCGGTTGAAACTCAACGTGTCGCGGAACACGCGAGGCGCGTCGCCGACATTGCGAACGGCGATTCTTACATCCATCGAATCACCTCTTTCAAATGGGCGAGACGGTTCGACGAATAAGGCCGCTTCCAGATTCTCCCGCTCAGGCCCCCAGTTCAACGCGACCTCGCGATCAGCGGGCGGCGCGTGGCCGGGGATATACGCGTGCATCGTCAGTTTCGTCTGTTCGCCTTGGCGGAGCTGCACGATGACCCGCTTGCCGAGCCCGCCGCCCCGAGTCCGCGCCGACAACTCGAACGCGTGAGGAGGGAGATTCTTGAACTCGAATCGCCCGGCGTCGTCCGTCTTGGCTGAGACCGCATGGTCCAAGCGTCGAGCTGAAAAGGCAAACGCCGCTCGAACCGTAATGTTGCCGCGGCCCTTACCTTGTTCGTCGACGACGCGCCCGGCAATCTCGCACCGGCACTGCGACAAGTCCAGCACAACGTTCTCGACCGTCTGCCCGTCGCGGACTGTTCGATGGGCGACAAAGAACACCGCGTCCCGGTACTTCACCTGCCCCTTGTAGGGATCGTATCGCACGAACAATTCCCCGGCCGGCAAGTCGGTCAACTCAAAACGTCCGTCCGTGTCCGATTTAAAACGCCGATTGTTGACAGACGCGACGCGGTCATTGAAGTAGTCGAACGCGAGCGGGATGTTGGCCAACCCTTCGCCGTCGGCCCCAATCACACGACCGCGGAGCGTGGCCGCGCGGTCCAATCGAAACTCGTCCGGCTCCAATTGCCCATTCTTGCGAATGTGAACTCGGTGGTTGCCGATCCAACGTTCGCTAACAAAACCGTCGGCTGAGATGCGGATGTAGAAGACTTTTTTCTCCGGGGTCTCAAGTGGATACTCGAAACGACCCTGTTGGTCAGTCTTTGTCGAGCCTAGCGGGGGTTTCTCGGAAACCGTGTAGGGGAGCACTTCGACCGTCGCACCCACGATCGGCTTCCCCTGCGCATCGACGACTCGATTCGTCGACTGCCGGCGGTCCCGTGGTTTCGGCTCGTCGCCGTCTTGCCCAGCGGCGGAGGCGCGCGGCGGCAGCACCTTGGCCAGCGCGTCCTCGTCGCTCGGATAATAGGCGAACAGCAGGCCGCACACCTTCGCCCGCCCGGAGTTGCGGCGAACAGCCCACGCCGTCACCAGCTTGCCGCCGCCAATCAAGGCGATGCGGTGGTCGTCGGTGACGACTTCAAACCAGCGCTGGCGAACATCCGCCGGAAACGCCTCACCGCGAATTCGCTCGACCTCTTTGAGGCTTTCGACAACGGCAATCCGCTTGGGCGACGTCCGAAAAGACGCTGACAATTGGATGCCCGAGAAAATGTCCGCGATCGGATCGTCACGGATCTCCTCTCGGTCAATCCACGGCGACACTGCGTCGCGAGCGATCGCGTCGGTGTCTTGATTGGAGACAGCGCGAATGAATCGATCGACGACCACTCGCACGTCGTCTTCGCCTGCGCGGGAGGCGGCGTTGTCGTCGCCCGCCTCAATCGCGGCAATCGCACTGCGGGCCTCCTTGGCGACAGTCGTCGGCGCGTTAACTTTCGTCACGACCTTGTCATTCAGAGCCGCCCGCAAGGCGGGGAGTGCCGCGGGGTCGCCGATTTCGCCGAGCGCTCGCGCGGCGCTGACCCTGACGTTTTCGTGCTTGTCCGTTTGCAAAACCTTCACGACGGTGGGGACTGCTCGCCGGTCGCCGACGCCGCCCAACGCTTCTACCGCATGCCGCCGGTCGGTCCACTTGGGATCGGTCAAGGCGGCCGTCGACAGCAGGTCGAAGCCTTGCTGTTCTCCCAACGCAGCCAAGCCGTACCCGGCCCACAGCTGTTGGTCGGGAACGGCAGTCGCCATCGCACGGAGTGCTGGAATCGCCCGCTTGTCACCAATCTCGCCCAGAGATATGGCCGCTCGATAATTGATCGTCTCGTCCTTGGTCGCCTCGATCAACGCCGGCACGGCCCGGTTGTCACCGAGTTGTCCGAGCAGCAACGCGGCGTAGTATCGATCGGATGCAATCTGACCATCCACGTGGGGACGACCGTCGGATCTGGACATCTTCGTCGGGCGCGGTTTCTTATCTTGCAGCTCCTTGATGATCGACGCTAAGCCGCGTTCGTCGTCCAGACCGACGAGAACGACGCCGGCGTCACAACGAGCTCGTCGATTTGCGGAATCGAGATAGCCGACCGCGCTCATGACAAACGCGTTGCGAATCGACTGCCGTTGCTGTTCGCCTAAGCCCGCGGTCGCCATTTTCAATTGAGCTCGCGTTGACTCCAACCGCTCGGCGGTCGTCTTGTTCGGCGACTCCACAAGCTGCTTCACGCGTCCCAGCACGCTTTGTGACTCGGGCCGTGGCGCATCTTTCGTTGCGCCCGCCGCGCCGCCGTCGCGAATCACGAACTCGACTTGGCCGGCGGTCAGCGCTCTCATCCAGACGCCCGGTTGTTGGGCCGGACCAAAGCCCGTCCGATCCAACCGCGTTGTGATCGTGTGTTCGCCCGCCGGCAACTGTAACGCCGAAAGTTGGCTGCGTTGAGACGAACCCGGCGATTGAATCTTGAAATCGACCGTGTCGAGCCAGCCGTCTTGGCCGGGATCGACAGTGACGCTCCTCACGTTGATGGGACCATCGCTCGATTCTCCGCTGTGCAAAGTGGTCACCCCGCCGGCGGTGTGCGGATTGATTCGCGGTCCGATCTCCACCTTGAATCTCCACGGGCGGTCGCTGCGGTTGCGAATCAAACGCTCGAAACGAACGACTTCGCCCACGCGATAGGGCCGCAATCCAGTCTCACAACTCAAACCCAGCTGAACTCCGTCGACCGCCTTGCCCCAGGCGACTTCGCCGCGCGACGCCTGTGGATGCTCCAACTCGCCAATCGCACGACCGGCAGTGACCCGCACATCCTCCTCGGGATCGGTGCGAGCAATTTCGATCAGAGCGTTCAGGGCCCGCTTGTCGCCGATCGCGCCGAGGGATCGCGCCGCGTTGCTCCGCAACGACTCATCGGCGGACTTGAGCGCCGTCAGCAACGGGTCCACAGCCGTCGGCGATTTGAGCGATCCGAGACCCTCGGCGGAACGCCACTGCACGACGGGATTCGAATCATTCAAGCCGGCGATAAGCAGCTTGAGCAATCGCGGGTCCCGACAATAGCAGAGCGCGCCGTAGACCTCCGCCCGTGTCTCCTTGTGCGAGTCGTTCGTGGCGAGTAGCAGCGCGTCGACCACGGCTTTCTCACCATTGCGAGACCCCAGCGCGCCCGCCGCCGCATATCGCACTTGGTGGTCTTCATCACCCAACCGCGCGATCAGCAAGCCGGTTGCGCGGGCGCTCTTGATGCTCTGTAAACCGCGCGTCGCTCCCAACCGCACGTGCGGGTTTTCGTCGTCGATGACGGCAGCGAGTTTGTCGAACACGGGATCGCCGATCCGCCGCAGCGCCATGCCCGCCTGCAAGCGGAGCCCTTGGTGTTCGTCCGCGACGGCTTGGATCAGCGCATCGTAGGATCGCGGATCCTTGAGCATACCGAGCGTTTGAGCGCAGCAGGCCCGGCGGTCTTGGCGAACTTCTTTATCGAGCATCGCGTCGATCAGCGGCTGCACGGCCGGCTCGCCGATACTCGCCAACGAATTCATGGCGACGACACTGATCTGCGTTCCGTGGTCGTGCTCCGGATCGACGACCGGAGCCAACAGGTCGCCGAACTGGTTGATCAGATGGGGGATCGCCGGAGCCGCCTCGGCGCCGAGTTCGCCCAGCTGGTACGCGGCCCGGCCGCGGACGCCGCCGTCGCTGGACGAGAGTTGCTCGATCAACTCTTCAACTTTCAACTCTTCAACTTCGGCGGCTTGGTCCTTGCCGCCCTCGTTCTCGAGCGGCGCGGGCGGACCTCGCTTCTCAGTGACCGGAAAACGATCGAACGCGCCTTTGCGTTTCAAGTCGCGATCGCTCAACCAGAGGCAAAGGTTGATCGAACCGTCGCGGGCGGTCTGTCCGCGGCGCGCGAACCACTCGCGCATCACCGTGCGGACACCGCGAACTGAATCGTGCATGCGCAAATCCACCGGCCCCCGCCTGATGATGTTGCTCGCGCCCACATCGTGCGGCAGCCAGGCAACCTGTTTTCCATCGGGAGCAGCGAACACTCGATCGACCGCTGTTCGCGGCGACAGCTCTTGATCTCCCCGCCACAGAGAAGTGCTCTTCGCCGAGCTCCGGAGTTCGTAACCCGCGCCGACGCGGTTGTCTTTGACCAGCCGCTTGCCGGCCAGATCAACTCGATACTGACCTTGCCTGCCCACTTGGACAAAGATGCTGGCGTCACCGCGGCGTGACAACCGCGGTTCGTGCATCTTGCCGACAAACTCCGGTAGTTGGCAAACCACTTCGCTCTGCATCGTCGTCGCGTCGAAGCGAGTCAGCTGCATGGGCGGCGCCCGCCTGGTGATCTCACCTGAGTTTTCCTCGCCTGACACGGGCGCGGCCGCGATCACCGTCTGGTTGTCGGTCCAGAGCAGTCGCGGCGCCAACACATGGGTGCCGCCGCCCGTTCCGGAAAACCTCAACGGCAGTTCTTTCCGAGCGCGAACTGACTCCCCGGAGATCGCATCGACGACGACCAGTTGACAGTGCTCGTCGCGGGGTTGTACGGCCGCTCGGACAACGGCCGTCAAGGCGACCCGCGAGCCGTCGAGATTGGCCGCCAGCGCGCAATTCGCGTCGCCCATCGATGCAAAACCTCGCGGTGGAGACTCCACTCTTAACAGCTCGCGGACCGTTCCCGTCGACAAGTCAATACAGCGCAACGTGCGTTGCAGCAACGGCGGCTTCTCGGCGAACGCCGGCGTGAGCGTGAACAATCGGTCGCCCGCCAGAGCCGCGTCGCTGACGCCTCGCTGAAGCGTGCGCCGCTCGCCGGACCGCAAGTCGATGGCGATCAACTGGTGCATCTTGATCGCCAAGAGCCTCCCACCGTACACGCCAATCGCACGGAAGCCGATCAGCAGGTTTTGCTCGCTGGCCACCGTCTGTTTCGAGTTCTCCCGATTCGCCTCGTTCGCAATGGTCACCAACAACAATGTGTCGCTGCCCGCCGCGCGCTCGCCGCGCCGCACGACAGTCAAGAGATGAGCCGCAGCGGCGTCAGCGTTGACGTCGTTGTCATTATCCGCCGGCGCGGTGACTTCCGACTCGGTCGCCCGTTGGCCCCACAGGCCGTTCCAGTCGGCGGACAACAGCGTGGCGACGGCAATCAATACGACTACGCCGCACAATTGCTGCAGCGCGTTCAGGCTGAGAAACGTCGACGACGACGGCGCGGGGAGTTCCTGCGGAAACACTTTATCCGGCGATCCTGTGCGGCGAAGGATTCGCACGACGCGGCGCCGCAGTTGACCTGCGCCCCGTCCACTGGCCGCCAGCAGTTGAGGCCGCACTTGGGCGACGCTTCCGAACTGAGCAACTTTCAATAGCGACTCGGCGTAACAAACCGGCGGGGCTCCGGCCGCCAACACGGCGTCGTCGCACGCCAACTCGCGCTCCGCCGAAAGTCGTCGACTAACCCACCACATCACCGGGTGGAAGAACAGCAACGTCTCGACGAGCCGTTGTGCAGCGAGCACAAATTGGTCGCGGCGACATAGATGAATCACCTCGTGCAGCAAGACCGACTCCAACTCGTCGCTCGACAGGCCCGTCGCCAGCGATCCGGGCAGCAAGATCATCGGCCGCACGATCCCTGTGACAACCGGAACGGAAACGGCGGAACAGTACGCCACGCCCGGCCGTATCCTGCCGCCGAGTTGAGCGGCGAGCGCGGCCGCGCGGGCCGACAGCCGATTGTCGAGTCGCCCCCGGGCCAACCGCCGCAACCTCCAGCCGTAACGGACGCCCCACAGCAAACGCAAACCGAAAAACCCCACACCCAGTAAGTACGATAGAGCCGTGACGCCCATGACGGTCGCCTGCGCGCTCGCTGCGGACGGGCCGCCGGCCGCCGACGATGGTGAACCGCGCGAGTCCGGCGGCGGATCGGCGGCGGCCGTTGCTGCAGTGGGTGCGCCGGATGGATCCAAAACCCTGCTAGTCGAGGCGACCGTGTCGCCGTCGGCTGTCGACGGCGCCGAACTCGCCGCGGTCGCCCGACGTCGAAACTCGGTCACGGCGGCGACTTCCGGATCCGCGGCGGCTTGCTCCCCCGCAGCTGACGCGCTCCGCATCACTCCGTACGTGATCGGAGAACTGATCGCCATCACCATCAAACCGGCGGCGCACGCGGCGCTGCGGACCTGAGCTGTCCTGGCGATACGCAGCGCGACCCACACGGCCGCACCGCAGACGATCACCTGCCAGACCGAATGCAACAACGTCCACACCAACGGCTCACACCACTCGACACTCGTCACGTGAGTAAATGGATTCATTCGGAGAGCTCTTTTTTTCGTTGCGTGATCAGCCGTTGAATCTGTTTGAGTTCGTCGGCGTCGATAGGCGAGGCGTCCAACAACTCCAGCATCATCGCGGCCGGCGATCCGTCGAACAGGCGGTCGACGAGATCGCCGACAAACCCTCGATTCACATCCCGCCGTTCGACGGCCGGACGAAATACGAAGGCGCGGCCTTGCTTGACTCGCGTGGCGAATCCTTTGTCGACCAGGATGTTCAGCACGGTGATGACCGAGCTGTAGGCCAAAGAGCGGCCCCGCTCGCCGGCGGCCAGCCGCTCCCGCACCTGCTCAGCGCTGAGCGGCGCCTGCTCCCAGAGAATCTGCAAGAGGGCCAGTTCCAGGCGGCTGGGCCCCGCATCCGGCGCGGTGGTCATCGAAACCTCGTCAAAAATCTATCACATTAGAACTTTTAAGATGATAGAAATTCGAGCGACGCGTGTCAACCGAGGGGAGAGAGAAAGGTGGCGCGGCAGGCAGTGATTCCGCGGCCCCGCGCAGAAGGCCCCCGCGCCAAGAGACAAGAGCGCCAAGAGACAAGCTAGGCCGGCTCGACCACGTTGGGGAATCGGCAGAGTGGTTTGCGGTGTTTGGGGGCGTCGAGCAGATCGGAGATCGTCGTATCGCCGAACGTCTCCTCGACCGCCTTGGAGGCCTCGTCGAGCCGGCAGTGGAGCGGGCACAGATGCATGCCGTGCAGTCCGAGCGG
Organism: Pirellulaceae bacterium; assembly: GCA_030748485.1. GTDB lineage: Bacteria > Planctomycetota > Planctomycetia > Pirellulales > Pirellulaceae > JASMLW01. Next base: position 25,438 of record JASMLW010000269.1, on the reverse strand, counting down.
GCATTCGTGAAATCGCCGCACTGGATCGACCGCATTGACGACTTCCAGAACGGTCACATCGGTTGGCTCATAGGCCAACGTGAACCCGCCCCGCAAACCACGGCGAGCGTTGACCAGTTTCGTGCGACTAAGGATTTGCATCACCTTCGCCAGGTAACCCACTGGTATCTCGGTCACCTTGGCGATCTGCGCGTTCGTTTGCGGCTCATCTTGATCGGCCAGATAGACAATGGACCGCAGTGCGTACTCAGCCGTTTGTGAAATCATCGTAACCCTCAACTCAACAAACGAATTCTGAATTCCCCGCAGTAACTCAACAAACGTAGGTAGTCGCATCCAGCGTGTCAACGCGAGTCCGGACAGCGTATTTCAGCATCCGAAGCCGCGGCGGGCCGGTGCTGCGACGCCACCCATTCCTTGCGCAAACATCCTCAACCATCCTCAGTCGTCCGACCCAATATCTTGGCAATACGCTTCCTGCAGGAGCGAGTTCTCGTCGACTTCGTGCTCGATGAAGTGGTGGACAAAGTCTTCGAAGTGGGCGGCCGTATCCTCCCACCACGTCGCTCCCAGTCGGCCATCGATCGAATCGCGAACCTGCTTGATCATCACCAGCAGCGGTCGATGTTGGCGTTCGAGCAGTTCGATTTGATTCTGCAGCCGCGGCGCCGCCGCCAACACTTCGCTGAAGTAACCCCCACGCTCCTCGTGGGCGAAATGCGTTTCGAGTTCCGTCGCCAAATTGTGGAAGAGCGATCGCATGACGGCCGGCGTTTCACTGCGGTCGGCGAGCGCCAAACGGAGGCGATGCAGCGCCCCCTCAAGCTCGTCGTGTTCGTGTTTGATCGCTTCGGCGAAACTCGGTTGGATCTCGCTGGTCATGGCGTCTCCTTCCGGTCAAAGTTCCTGCGAGGTGTTTCTATCGCGACTCACATTATTGCGGATATTTGGACCAATACATCCTTAATGTACACTGGGCCGCTCGGGTGTCAACCCGCGCCGCCCGCGAAACGCGCGATTGGGCGCGGCAAACAAAGTGGGGAACGGTCAATGCGGCACGGTTGCGCGAATCGAGCACAAGTGGCAGTGCCACACACAAAGCGAGCTGCCGCTCGGTTCGACTTCGTCCGCTCCCGATGGTCGCTGGAATCGATCGAGAGAACTCCCCAGTCTTCAACGCCACAATGGGGCCACGAGGGCTCGTTCAGACAATATGGATGTCTAGGTCCTCTTATGCTTTAATGGACCCTCAGAGAAACTCCCCCCAGACTCACATCTCACGCCCAGCAGAGAACCTCGCATGTATCATCACTCAGGCAGTTCTCGCCTCGTCATTCATTGCTCCACTCCCATCATCCTGCTCTGCGTGCTGGCCGGACGTCCGTCATTTGCGGACGATGTCGACTTCAGTCGGCAGATCCGCCCGCTGCTAGCGGAGAAGTGTTTCCAGTGTCACGGACTGGACGAGGAAAGGCGCGAAACCGATCTACGTCTCGACACGAAAGAAGGCGTGTTCGCGAAGATTGAATCGGGCGGCGTCGCGATCGCGCCGGGTGATCTGTCGAAGAGCTTCGTGTACCAACGGCTGACGGCGAGCGATGCGGAGGAGCGGATGCCGCCGGCCGACTCAAAGCAGTTGACCCAGGCTGAGATCGAGCTGATCAAACAGTGGATTGAGCAGGGAGCGAAATGGCGTCAGCACTGGTCACTCGTAGCGCCGCACCGCCCGGACCTGCCGCAGATCCGCAACGCCGAGTGGCCGCGAAACGAGATCGACCATTTCGTGCTTCGGAAACTCGACGCCGAGGGGTTACAGCCGTCGGCGGAGGCGGATGGGCGGGCCTTGTTGCGGCGCGTGACGTTCGACCTGACGGGCCTGCCGCCGACACCCGCGGAGATCGATGCGTTCCTGCAAGGCGACGCGGACAAGGCGTACGAAAACGCCGTCGATCGGCTGCTCAAATCACCTCACTACGGTGAGCACATGGGCCGCTATTGGCTGGACGCGGCTCGCTACGGCGACACGCACGGGCTGCACTTGGACAATCTCCGGATCATCTGGCCCTATCGGGATTGGGTCATCAAGGCGTTCAACTCCAACATGCCATTCGATCAATTCACGGTTGAGCAACTGGCGGGCGACCTGCTGCCCAACGCGACGCTCGACCAGAAAGTGGCGACCGGTTTCAATCGCTGCAACGTGACGACGAGCGAGGGCGGAGTGATACCCGAGGAGTACTACGTCCATTACACGAACGATCGCGTGGCCACCATGTCGACGGTCTGGATGGGCATTTCGATGGGTTGCGTCACGTGTCACGAGCACAAGTTCGACCCGTTCGAGATGAAGGACTTTTACCAGCTGTTCGCCTTCTTCAACAGTCTCGACGGCCCCGTCATGGACGGCAACGCCAAGGACACGAAGCCGGTGATCAGGGCTGCGACGGATGAACAACGAGCAGCGTTGGCGAGTCTCGACGAGCAACTCAATCTGGTAACTCAACGCATGTCGTCGCCGATCGCCGAGGTCGACAAGGCGCAGGCTGAGTGGGAGTCGCGCGTCCGCGACGCGTCGGGCAAAACCGTGTGGACGGTTTTGTCGCCCACCCAATTCACCTCCAGCGGCAATGCGACGCTGAAGAAGCTGGCTGACGACTCGATTCTCGCCAGCGGTCAGAACCCGGCGAAGGAGACCTACGAGATCGTCGCGGAAGTCAAGTCGGGAGGGCTGACGGCGTTTCGCTTGGAGGGTCTGATTGACAAATCGTTGACTGCCGGCGGCGCGGGCCGCAGCAACAACAGCAACGTCGTGCTGACCGAATTCGAAGCCGAAGTGGCTGAGTTGGCGAGCGCGGACAAGAAGGCCGATGCGGCGGCTGAGCCGACGCCGAAATGGACGCGGGTCAAATTCACCAGCGCTTGGGCCGACCACGAGCAAGCGAACGGCGACTTCAAAATCGCCAACGCCATCGACGGCAAGAAGGCGTCCGGCTGGGCGATCGCCGGATACGAAAAACGCGAGAATCGCGAGGCCGTCTTCGTCGCCGAATCCCCCTTCGGCGCGGATGCGGGAAGCTTGTTGCGAATTCGGCTTCGCCACGAGTCAATCTACGCTCAACATCAATTCGGCCGAGTGCGGTTGTCGGTGACATCCGCCGCCAACATCCCCAAGGCAGGCGGAAAGACACCGGCCGACATCGTCAAGTTGTTGCAAGTCGCCCCGGACAAGCGCACCGCTGATCAGAAGAACAAGATCCGCGATCACTTCCGGCGGAGCGTCACCAAACACGCGTCCTTAGTGAAAACTCGTCAGGAACTCACATCGCTGCGGGAGAAGAAGAAGAAACTGGAGGCGGCGATCCCGACAACGCTGATCTGGAAAGAGACGGCCAAGCCGAAACCGGCTTACATCCTGACTCGCGGCGCGTACGACAAGCAGGGCGAGCAAGTCAGCCGCAACACGCCCGCATCCTTGCCGCCGCTGCCGATGTTGCCCGAGGAAGAGATTCCAACTCGCCTGCACCTGGCCCGCTGGTTGATGTCGGCCGAGCACCCGCTGACCGCGCGGGTCACCGTCAATCGGTTCTGGCAACAGTACTTCGGCACGGGCATCGTGGAGACGAGCGAAGACTTCGGCTCGCAGGGCTCGGCGCCGTCTCACCCCGAGTTGCTCGATTGGCTGGCTGTCGACTTCCGCGAGAACGGCTGGGATGTTCAGCGCCTGCAGAAACAGATCGTTATGTCGGCGACCTATCGACAGTCATCGCGGATGACGGCGGAAATGACTCAACGCGATCCCGGCAACCGCTTGTTGGCTCGCGGGCCGCGATTCCGGTTGGACGCGGAAGTGGTGCGCGACTCGGCCCTGGCGATCAGTGGTTTGCTGGTTCGCAAACTTGGCGGGCCGAGCGTCAAGCCTTACCAGCCGCCGGGGATCTGGTTCGCGGTCGGTTATACGGACAGCAATACGGCCCGCTTCAAACGCGATGACGGCGAGGCTCTTTACCGGCGGAGCATGTACACGTTCTGGAAGCGGACGGCTCCGCCGCCCACGATGGCGACGCTCGACGCGCCGTCGCGCGAGAATTGCACTGTCAGGCGGTCGCGAACCAATACGCCGCTGGCCGCGTTGGCCCTGATGAATGACGAGCAATTTGTCGAGGCGTCGCGGGCCTTTGGCGAACGGACGATGAAAGAGGGCGGCCCGTCGGCCCAGGAGCGAGCCGTGTTCGCCTTCCGCCTGGCGACCGCACGCAAACCGAAGGATGCTGAACTGGCCGTCCTGCTCGATATCTACCGCACCAACCTCGCGACGTATCAGGGCGACAAGGAGGCCGCCGGCAAATTGATCGCCGTCGGTGAATCCAAACGCGACGAGAAACTCGACCCCAGCGAGCTCGCCGCCTGGACCATGGTCGGCAACTTGATCCTCAACCTCGACGAAACGGTAACGAAAAACTGACCGCCCGGCGATCGCTCGGCGAACCGTCGTTGCCAGACGCTCGCCAATCGCTCGTCGCGCGTTGAGCAACGAAAGGCCTCGGCATGGACCCCCGCACTGAAAGATTGCTGCACCTGACGCGCCGCCAGCTCCTGGGTGGCGGGCTGAACGCCGCCGCCGTCGCAGCGCTGGCCGGACTGGCTCCGAAAACCGCCGCCGCGGCTCCACCCGCGGCGAACCGCGGCGGCGGGCTGCCCGATTTGCCGCACCATCCGCCGACGGCCAAACGATTCATCTATCTGTTCATGGGTGGTGGACCGGCGCAGATGGACCTTTACGACTACAAGCCGGAAGTCACCAAGCTGTTCGACAAGGACCTGCCCGACTCGGTGCGGAAGGGACAGCGGTTCACGACGATGACATCGGGGCAAAAGCGATTTCCGCTCGCCCCTTCGATGTTCAAGTTCCAACAGCACGGAGAATGCGGGCGATGGGTCAGCGAGCTGCTTCCCCACACTGCCAAGATCGTCGACGATCTGGCGTTCATGTACTCAGTGAACACCAACGCGATCAATCACGATCCAGCGATCACCTACATTCAAACGGGCCGCGAGTTGCCGGGCTGGCCAAGCCTCGGCTCATGGCTCGCCTACGGTCTGGGAGTAGCGACTGAGAACTTACCGAATTACGTCGTGATGACGCCGACCTGGACAGGGCGAAAGAGCGCCCAGGCGTTGTACAACCGGTTGTGGGGAACTGGATTCCTGCCGTCGCGACTCCAGGGCGTCGCCCTGCGGGCTCTCGGCGATCCGGTCCTCTTTCTGTCGAATCCCGCCGGCGTCGATCGAGCGACTCGCGCCAAAATGCTCGAGGGGCTGGCGAAACTAAACGCGCTGCAGTTCGAACAGGCCGGCGATCCCGAAACCACGGCGCGAACCTCGCAATACGAAATGGCGTTTCGCATGCAGGCGTCGGTGCCCGAACTCACCGACTTCTCCCAAGAGCCGAAACACGTCCTCGACATGTACGGTCCGGATGTCCTTAAACCCGGCACGTTCGCCGCCAGTTGCTTGTTGGCGAGACGGATGGCCGAACGCGGCGTGCAGTGCATTCAACTGTTCCATCGCGGCTGGGATCAACACAACAATCTACCCCGCGATATTCGCAACCAATGTCGCGACATCGATCAGCCGACCCGGGCTCTCATCGAAGATCTCAAGAAACGCGGGATGCTCGACGAAACGCTCGTCGCCTGGGGAGGTGAATTCGGCCGCACCGTCTACTGCCAAGGTAAGCTGGCCCGCGACAACTACGGCCGCGATCACCACCCCCGCTGCTTCACCATGTGGATGGCCGGTGGGGGCGTGCAGGGCGGCCGGTCGATCGGAACCACCGACGATTTCAGCTACAACATTGTCCAAGATCCCGTCAGAATCTCGGACATCAACAGTACGATTCTGCACTGCTTGGGTATCGACAACCAGCGACTGTCCGTCAAGTTCCAAGGACTCGATGCGCGAGTCACCGGTGTGGAAGAATACCGTCTGCTCAACGAATTCCTCAAAACCTGAGAATGACTCGGAGGAGTCTCATCGTGAACGCCAGAACATCGATTGGATTGTGTATCGCCATCGCTGTGAGCTGCCTGCTGGTCGGCCCCGAACTGATGGGGCAACCCCCAGCGAAAAAGGAACCGCCCAGCAAACGTGACGACTCAGCGACAAAAAAGAAAACGGCAGTGAGAACACCGAGCGTCGCCGAGGCGCGAGCGCGAGCCAAACTGCTGCACACGACATACGAGTCGACGCTGATCGCCGTCCATCGCGCTTACTTCGAGGAAGGCAAGCGACAGACCATTCCAGCGCGCGTCCTGGAAGGCGTCTTCTTTTGGGTCGACCAAGACCACAAGAGTAAGACTCGCTGGATCTCCGTGAATACGGACGCCATGAATGTCGACCACGAGCCCAAGAGCGACATCGAAAAGAAAGCCGCTAAAGCGCTCGCCGCCGGAGCCGACCAATTTGAATTGGTCGAAGATGGTGTCTACCACCGCGCGGGGGCCATCACGCTCGTCGCCGGCTGTCTCCGCTGCCACGAATCGAGCCTGTCCCAAAACCGCAAACGTCGGCGAGTCGCCGGGCTGGTTATCAGCATGCCCGTCAAGCAGGATTGAGTTCCGGCGAACTGAGATCCACGTTCCACGCAAACTCGCCCGAAGTGCAGTCAAATTGACTGCACTTCGTCTCATTTAAGCCACGACTCCCCAGTCGCGTCCTGTTTGACAAACGCGCCAAACCCTGAAAACTGGCCGATTTCTCCCTCTGGCACGCTCTTTGCGTCTTTCCGATCCGGTTGCGGCAAAAGACTTGTCGACGAGATCACAACGGACCCAGAAGCTGATCGCTAATCCAGGGAGCAAGAGCCATGAAGAAACTGACTATCGCGTTCGCAGCAGTCATTGGTTTGGGACTAGCCGGACTGGCGACCGAGGCCAACGCCGCGGATCCGTTCGGCTTTCATTTCAGCCGCGGCGGGCTGCACATCGCCATTGGCGGCCATCACCGCGTGCACCGCGCCGCACCCGTCTACCGTCATCATCGCGTGCACGGCGGGCACGCCGGGCATGGCGGCGGGCACGCCGGGCATGGCGGCGGGCACTATGACTGGCACGACACGACCCACTTGGACTACCACCCGCCGAGTTTCCAACGGCACGGTAATCACTTTGACTTTGTGCCCGGTCACTACGACCTGCACCGCACGGGTCACTGGGACTACCACCGCGGCGGGCATCGCAGGTACTATCACCGGTAGTGAAAAACAACCAGCGCGCCGTCGGCCCGGCTCTAACGCCGCTCGACGGCGTGCTGTTCTTTCTTGCCACAAGTGGCAGTGCCACTCACAGAGCGAGCTACCGCTCGGTAGTCATTCGTCCGCTCCCGTTGGTCGCTGGAATCCAACCAGGGAAGCCCCGCATCCTCAACGCCACAAGTGGCAGTGCAATGCGACAGAACGTCTTCGTGCCCTTGTGCCTCCGTGTGAGATTCCTTTTTTCTCACACGAAGCCACGAAGGCACAGAGTTCCATGCCAATCTTTCGGGAGATGCGGGGACCGCGCGACGAGATTGGGCTCGACGGTCCTCAACTGGGTCTCGACGAAAACGGGCCGGCTCGCGACGTGATGACCAGCACGTCGACCGACTTTCTCCGCTGGACCGAACCCAAATGGATCCAATACCCGGGAGCGCCGCGCGAACAGATCTATCTGAACCAGATTCGCCCGTACGAGCGAGCGCCTCATTTGCTGATCGGGTTTCCGGGTCGCTTTATGGCGGGGCGCGAGATCGCCAAGAACTTGCCGCTGCTGCAGCACCCGGCGTACAAGTTCGCCTCCATTTCGGAGACGCTTTTCATGTCGAGCCGCGACGGGGTTCATTTCCGGCGTTGGGGAGAGGCCTTTATTCGTCCCGGCGCCCGACGTGAGCGTTGGATCTACGGAGCCACGTTTCCCACCTATGGCCTTGTCGCGACCAAGGGCCCGCCCGGCTGTCCCGACGAGCTCTCACTTTACGTGTCCGACGGCGGCGGTTGGACCCAGGGCGGCAAGGCCGACCGCTTCCGTCGATACTCTCTTCGCATCGATGGCTTCGTCTCGGTGAACGCTCCGTTGAGCGGAGGAGAAGTGACGACCAAGCCGCTGACGTTCGCCGGCTCCAAGCTGGCCATCAACTATGCGACCTCCGCCGCCGGCAGTGTCCGCGTCGAACTGCAAAGCTCCGACGGCAAGCCGTTGGAGTCCTTCGCGCTGGCCGACTGCCCCGAGATTTTCGGCGACCATATCGAGCGAGTCGTCGAGTTCAAGACGGGCGGCGACGTGAGCCGACTGGCGGGAAAACCAGTCCGCTTGCGGTTCGCGCTCAAGGATGCGGATATCTATTCGTTTCAGTTTCGACCCTAGCCGTCAAGAACGCGGCCGGTTGTTGGTCACCGGAAAGACAGAATCTCGGATCCATTTTCACCGTGGTGAACTCATCAACCGCGTCGACGTCCAGTCCCGTCTCGATCTGTTGGGACTACAATGAATCGTCACTTCAGATCGGTTCAGGTGAGGCGCGGGCAAATGTCTAGAGGCTGTTTCAAAACCTTGTACGATGGCCTTCCAAGGCGCCTTCCAAGGCCGTCGAATTTGGAAATCCTCGGAAAACGACGGCCTTGGAAGGCCATCGTACGGCAAGACATCGGTTTTGAAATGCGCTCTAGTCGATCCCGCACGATGTGGGTGTTCGCCGCATTGTTGCTTTGCGCGCGGCCGCCGCTGCAGGCCGAGGACGGCGGGGCGCTGAGAATCCACCTGCAGATCACCTCGCGGCTGACGTCCACCAACACGCCGCTCGATCCGCTGATCGACTTCGCTGACTTCATTCGGCAATCCAAGCGTAGCGGCGTCCTCGACCCCAACTCCATCGAAGTCATCAACCTCGCCGACGGCAAGGTCACGCCGCATTCGCGGACAGAGGATTTCGCCTACGGAGACAGAGGGCGAATTGAGTTCGTCGTCGCCAACCCGGCTCATCGGCGGTTTGAGATTCGCTTTCGCACGGCCCAACAGCGCCCGCCGCCGCGTCCACAAACATTCACTCCAGCGATCGGCGTGGGTGATCTGCTGCGTTACAACGCGCCGCTTCCGGGTCCGATCACGTTGTTTCAGTCGATGGGCTTGTACGACGTAACGGGCAATGGCGAAGAGGACTTGTTCGGCACGTGGAACTATTACTACCGTCCCGGCTCGCCGACGGGCGGGGTCATTGTCTATCCATCGACGACTGCGGATCGGCCGTACCAGTTCGGCGACTTACAGCGCGTCCGTTTTCGGAGCGAGAGCGGCGCGGTGGGCGGTTTCTCGCACCACTACAACGTGGCTGCCGGCGGCGACTTCAACGGCGACAACCGACTCGACTTCGTCTACATCCGCAACGGGACCAAGCGGGCCGAGTTCTATCTGGGAACGGAAGAGCGGCAACCGGGCGGAGCTCGCGTTTTCTCGCCAGCCGGATCGACACCGGTGAGCGGCTACCATCCATGCCGAGTCGTCGATCTCAACAGCGATGGCCGGTTGGATCTGGTCGTCGCCGATCGATACATTCAGAACACCGGACCCGGTTGGCCGTTCCAAGCGGCGGCGGCCGTTCGGTTGCGAGCCGGTGAGGGAGCCTGCTTCGCCGATCTGGACGGCGACAAGCTGCTCGATTCAATCTGCCTCGACAAGAAGGACGTCTCGCTGGGAACGCGGTTGGTTTGGCGTCGCAACACGGGAGGCGATCCACTTCAATTCGCCGAGCCACAGTCGATCGCCGGACTGGACGTCGATCACTGCACGATGGTCGCGGCGGCGAGCGACAATCGCCTGCTCGTGCAAACCGCGTTTCAAGAGATTCACATCTACCGACGAACCGAAACGAATCCGCCACGATTCAAGAGAGTGGGGCGAGCCGAATCGCGCTCCGCCGTCCTCTCGCTCAGCGATCAGGCGTGGCCCTGCCTGTGCGATTGGGATGCTGACGGCGATCTCGACCTGCTGATCGGCGACGGCTACGGCTGGCCGCGAATCGTCTTCAACGAGGGAACGAGAACTCGACCGGTCTTCGCCGCGCCGAAGAAGATCCGGGCCGGCGGCGAGCCGATACGGTTGGTGAGAAACGAGTTGCTCGGCCCGCCCGGCAACTGGCACAACATGGGGTATTCGTATCCCGATTTTGTCGACTGGGACGGCGACGGTTTGAGAGACCTGATGCTACCCAACGAGACCAACCGCATCTATTGGTATCGCAATGTTGGCTCGCCAACCGAACCTCGCTTCGGGGCACGCCAACAGATTCTCTGCGACAACTACCCCGACTCGCCCGAGTTGCGGTCGCAATCTCAGCGTCGAGCCAACGATGCGAAGTCGAACAACGGAGTCTATCCGCTGGAGGCCGAACGGCCGTTCTTCTGGCGAACGGGTGTCGCCTTCGCCGACTTCAACGGCGACCGGCTCATGGACCTCATCACTCTCGACGGACTCAAACGCCAGGCGACACTATTCGTCCAACACCGCAACGGAGAGAACCAACTCAAACTACGTCGCGAAACAACTCTCCAATTGCGCGACGGTCGCCCGATCGACGATCGCATTGTGCAGCGGGGCAAACATTGGGGCGAGTCGTTTCGCGCGATCGACTGGGACCAAGACGGTCTGCACGATCTCATCTATGCGGTGGCCGGGTCGCACCACGGAACGCTCGACGGCGGCAGCATCTACCTGCTTCGCAACGTGGGCGACAAAACGAAACCTGTGTTCGCCGAACCGCGGACGATGCGATGTTTCGGCGAACCGATCAAGATCACCAACCACGGTCCGCATCCGTGGCCCGGCGACTTCGACGGCGACGGCAAGCCCGACCTGATCACCTGTGTCGAGTGGAGCGTCTATCCGTACTACAGCCACGCCGCTCTAACGATGACGGAGCGTCCGAAGCTCACCTTGAAGTTGGTTGAGTGATGCTGAGGCTCACTTGGCCGCGTAGCACCGCAGCTCGCCGTTCTCGAGCGAGATGTAGATCCGACCATCGGCGTCGACAGCGGCTCCGCCTTTGACGGCGTCGGCTGGCAGATCGTGGCTCCACAGTTGCTTACCATCCTTGACACTCATCAGCGCCAGGAAAGATTTCTTCGGCGTCTTGTCGGGATGCCCAGTGGCCAGCAAGTGATCGGGCGTCACGACAAAGCTGGTGAAACGCAAGTCGGCCGTGTCCTGCCAAACGTACTTCGGCTTGGTCGCCTTTGTGCGACCGCGCCGTCGCAGAAACTCGCGAGCTTCGTCGCGGACTTCCTTCGTGGCGTCGGCGGGCAACGGTTCGTGCAGGCCCAGGTTGCCAAAGAAACTGCCCTCGTAGCTGGCGTCGTGACAGAGTCGATTGCCATCGCCGCAAGTGTATTCGAGCGAGACGTATTTGCCGTACGCCGGGTAGTACGGATAGAAGGCCGTTCGGTACTGTGATTTGACCTGCGGTTTCGGTTCGTTGAGGCAACGGAGGGACTTGAGGTCGTACCGCGCGGTCTCGTAGACGCCGCCGCCGAGGAATCGCAATTCGTTGTCGACGATTTTGACGACGCCTTGCATGCTGACGCCGTCGTTAACCTCTTGAGCCAAAGAACCCGACGTCGTGTTCCGTTCCAACAACTTTCCGGACGCCGCGTCCAGAGAAACGACGTACGTACCATCGTAGTGGGTGATGCCGGCGGCCGCGAAGACGACGCCATCTTTTACGACGACACCGCCGGCCACGGGCCAAGCCGAGATCAACCGGTCGAAGACGGGGATCCAACGGTCGGCGGGAGCGACGCGGAAGGTCCACAGCGGGCGACCGCTGACAGCCTCGAACGCGTAGACTCGCCCGTCGGCGGCTCCGACGAAGACACGGTCGTTGGCGATTGTGGGCGGATAGTAGACCGGGCCCGCCGCGTACTGTCTCCAGACTTCTTTTCCGCTGGCGTCAAGCGCTCGAATCGCTCCCGAGCGGTCGGCGATGAAGACCATCTTGCCGGCGGCGACGGGGGCTGTCGGCAGCTGACCCGCGGCAACTTTCGCCGTCCATTGCAACTCGACTTCACCCGGTAGCGCTACCGTCGTCGCGTCGCTTCGCGCGTTGTCGCCACGGTAGGCGGGCCAATCGCCGGCGCGTTGCGCGAGCTTCTTGACCGGGTCTTCGCTATGCACGACCAGCGACTTGGCGTAGACATCTTCTGTAGCGCTCAGCGAAGGAGCGGGCGCCAGACCGATGTTGCCGTACAGAGACAATTGGCAACCGCACATCCAGGGGCCCCAATACAAGTGGCCGTTGGAAACGATGACTCCGTCCTGGCACGGCGGTCTCATCGGGGCGATGTGTTGGGCGGCGTTGGTTTCGGTGAGCACGCGCACGGTGCCTCCCGACGCTCGGAAAAAGATACTGTCCACACAACCGGTGGCCCGCGTGCAAGCGCGACGAGCCGGGAAGGTGGTGAGAACTTCACCCGTGTCGTAGTTGAGCTTCACACCTTTGGTGTTCTGAGGACCGGCCGCGTAGACGGCGTCTTTCCTCAGCACGATCTGCAAGTTGCCCACCGGGTAGCTCCACAGCAGACTGCCGTCCTTGGCGGACGCCGACACCAGTTTCTTCCGCTGCGGACCGGAGAAGAAGAGCTGATCCTTCACGCACTTTATGTAAACGGTGGTCGCGTAGCCGGTGATGTAATGCTGCGCTTTGGCGTTCGGTCCGATCTCAGCAAGCAGTTTCGCGTCTGTCGATTTGTAGACGGGCTTTCCCGTCTTGCGGTCGATGCACAACAAGAATTTCTCGGGGCAGTAGCAATAGATGTGTTTGTCATCCATGCAGACCGCGCGAGCGTCGAGGAATTCTTCGTCGCGATAGTGCCACAGTTGCTTTCCAGTCCGCCGGTCGATGGCGACGATCGTGCGACCGTAACCGAACGCCGTCCGCGGATCTTTGTAGTCGTGTCCTTTCCACATTCCCCACGGCCAGTGTCCTAGCCCACGGCGCGTGGACGTTTGAGTGTCGACGCGAATCTCCAGGTTGCCGACCAGTGCGTAGAGGATGTCGTCCTTCATGGCCATCCATTTCCAAACGAAACCGTCGCCGATCTTTTCCGTCACGCGGATTTCCTGGCGGATCTCGCCCGTGACGCCGTCGAACACTTTGCACGACTCGTGGTCGCCCATGTAGAGCGCGTCGTCGGTGGCGATCATCGTGTTGCGGTGGATCATGAACCCTTCCGGCAGTTTCCGCCGCCACAAGACAGCGCCGTTGTACGCGTTGACGCAGAGCAAGGTGTTCAACATCGCGTTCTGGTTAGCCTTGTGCGCGATATGGCCATGGGCCTTGTAGAGACGCCCGCCGGCGGCCACGGTCTGTGACGGCATGGGACTGAACTTCGGGTAACCGACAAATTGCGTACGGAAGTCGCCACGCACCAACTGATCGTTCGAGTTGGGATTGTTGTCGGGCCCGTGATAGGGATGCGACCAGTCTTCCACACCGTCGGGAACAGGCTTGGTGATCTGCTGTGGTCCGACGTAGGCGACGCCCCGCGGTCGCAGTGACTTCAGCAATTCGGCCTTGGGCACTTTCATCGTCGCGGTCGCCGCAACAAAGATGGCGTCAGCTACGTTTTCTCCTAGCGACAGGGTTTCCAGCGGCGACAATTCAACGAAGACGCGCGATCCCAACAGCCCCTTGGCCTCCGCGGCGTCGCGAACCGCGCGGGCATGTGAGGCGTCGTCGGTTTGAAAGTAAATCGTCAGCTCGCGAGCGGTCGCCAAGTCGATGACGGAGTCAGCTGTCTTGCCGGGCAGATTGACGACGCCAATCACTCCGCGCTGCGCATCAATTTTTTGGAGCGCTGCATCGGAAAAGTCCGAGGCCCGCGCGGCCAACGCGCCCAGGAAGATAGCGGCGAACGCCCCGGCAACGGCAAGTGGCGGCGCCACACGCAAAGCGAGCTGCCGCTCGGTCGTCGTTTGCCCGCTCCCGTTGGTCGCTGGAATCCGACCAGGAAAGTTCCAAATCCTCAACGACACAAGACGGTTGGCGGACTTCATGAGTAGGCTCCGTATTGATTGACCTTCGTCTGATCTCCACCGCGCCCGCTCGCGGTCGGTGGGTGATGGGGGTATTCTGTCATTTGCTGAACCAAAATGCCATCATTGAAGAGTCAAACATCTGTACTACTACCGGAGCTGATGTTTTTCACACATCCGTGCTCGTCTGATGCGTCATCGACATGCTCAATCGGCGTGACTATCTAAGACTATCCGCCGCCGCCAGCGCGGGCGTCTTGCCGACTGCCGCGAGAGCTGACGACAAACCGCCGCGCGCGAAGAACATCGCGGCCATCATCACGGTGTACCGCAAGCTGTCGCACGCCGACGTGTTGATCGGAAAGATCCTCGCGGGCTGGCGACAGGACGGCGGGGCCGGCCCGGCGTTGAAGTTGGCGTCCATGTATGTCGACCAGTTTCCCAAAGATGACATGTCCCGCGATCTGGCTCGCCGCTACCGAGTGCCCATTTTCGATTCCATCGAGAAGGCGATCACGTTGGGCGGCGACACGATCCCAGTCGACGGCGTGATCAGCGTCGGCGAGCACGGAAACTACCCGTACAACAAAAAAGGGCAACATCTCTATCCGCGCCGTCGATTCTTCAAGGGGATCACGGACACATTCCGCAAGTATGGCCGAGTCGTGCCGGTCTTCAACGACAAGCATCTTGGCCCGCAGTGGCGCGACGCGCAGTGGATGTACCGACAAGCGCAAGAGTTGAAATTCCCGTTCATGGCCGGCTCGTCGTTGCCGGTGAGTTTTCGGACGCCGCGAATCGAAGTCCCGATGGGCAGCGAGCTGGAAGCTGCTGTCGGTATTGGCTACAGCGGGCTCGATATCTACGGCGCCCACGCACTCGACTCGTACCAGTGTCTGGTCGAGCGCCGCAAGAATGCGGAGCGCGGAGTGAAGTGGGTCCAATGCCTGCGCGGCGAACAGATTTGGAACGCAGTGGACCGCGGCGTCGTCCGGCGGGGTTTGCTGGACGCGGCCTACTCCGTTGTACCTAAGGTCGACCACCCCCAACTCGGCAAAATCCCCCTCCGCGAAGACAAGCACGCGGTTCTGTTCCTGTTTGAATACCTGGATGGCTTCATGGGCGCTCAATTCATGTTGCAATCCGTCGGTCGCACTTCGGTCGCGGTGAAAATCAAAGGCCAGACCAGTCCGTTGGCTACACAATTCGAAGAGCGCGCCGAGCCGACGCACCCGCACTTCGCCTATCTCCTCAAGGGAATTGAGCGGATGATGCACACGGGGCGGCCATCATATCCGGTTGAGCGCACGTATTTGACGAGCGGCATTCTCGATCGGGCGATTACGTCGCGGACTTTGGATGGCGAGAAACTAGTCACGCCGGAACTCCATATCGGCTACGATCCGGTGGACTATCCACACGCGCCGCGGCCGAATCTGCATTCCAATCCAACTCAACCGCCGCCCGGCTAGTGGCGGGTCTGAGCCCTCTAAAGGCGGCGCCGCCGTCCAATCTGCCGACTGCGACCAGCGTCGCTAAGAATGAGTGGCATGTGCTGATTTGCAACGATTCGTCGGGGCTGACTCCGCTGGGGAGATTCATCAGCCGGCGGAAGTGGCAGTGCCACACACAGAGCGAGCTGCCGCTCGGTCGTCTTTCGCCCGCTCCCGTTGGTCGCTGGAATCGATTGAGAGGACCCCCGAATCCTCAACGCCAAAATTGGCTTTTTTTGTCACCCGGACGGCTCGGCTTCCGCTACTAGTATTGAACGAACAAGGGCAGTTGTTGTGAACACCTTGCCGGACAACTCACCAAGCGATCTCGACTCGTTGATCGCGCGAGCCGCTCAGGGCGACGAGCACGTATACGACGAGTTGCTGGAGCGCTGCGCTGAACGACTTCGCCAGCTCGCCGCTCGCATGTTGCGAAATTTCCCTCGCGTGCGGCGTTGGGAGGAGACGGACGACGTGTTGCAAATGACGATGCTCAGATTGCACCGGTCGCTCCATGAAGTGAAGCCCACCTCGCTGCGGGAGTTTTGGCTGCACGCCGCCACGCAGATTCGCCGGACATTGATCGACTTCGCCCGTCACCATTACGGCGCGCACGGCGGAGCCGCCCACCACCACTCCGATGGCGAAGAGCGGGCGATCAAGCAGCAACGGGCCGAGGTGGATCGACCGGAGACGCTTGTCGAATGGGCGCGTTTCCACGAGATCGTCGAGAAGTTGCCGAGTGAGGAGGCGGAAGTGTTCCAACTCGTTTGGTACGGCGGCATGACACAGACCGAAGTCGCCGATCTGCTCGACGTGTCGAGCCGGACGGTGATGCGGCGAGTCCACCGCGCCCGCTTGCTGATTCACAGTGCCTTTCAAGGCCAATCTCCGCACGAGGAATAACGCCGATGTCCGATGAAGAACGACTGAGTGAATTGTTGCTCGAATGGGACGAGCGTCGTCGGGCGGGCGAGGAGCCGGCGGCGGCGGACCTTTGCGGCGACTCCGCGGATCTGGCGGACGAGCTCGCGCGGCGCATGCAGTCCTTGCGGGCCACCGACTGGATGTTCGACGAGTTGGAAGACACCAGCACCGCTGTGGCCGACGAGGATGTTCTGCCGGACACGCACTTGTCGGCGGACGAGTTCGTCCAACTGGCGAGTGATTGCGGGCTGCTCTCGCGCAGTGATCTGGCGCGGGAGCTCGAGGCGGCCGGCTCCGACCCGCGGCGGCTGGCCCAATCTCTGATCGCCCGCGGAAGGCTAACTCGCTATCAGGCGGACGTCTTGCTGCAGCAGAGCGATCAACCGTTGTCGATCGCCAACTACCAGATTCTCGAGACGATCGGGGCGGGCGGCATGGGCGTTGTCTTCAAGGCGCTCGACCGCACGATGGAGCGGATCGTGGCGCTCAAGCTGCTCCCGAGCGAAATGCTCAATTCCCCCGAGAAGTTGATGCGGTTTCAGCGCGAGGCGCGGGCGGTGGCGAAACTGTCGCACGCCAACATCGTTACGGCGCATCACGCCGATGAGAGTGACGGCGTTCATTTTCTCGTCATGGAGTACGTCGACGGCGAAGATTTGGCCGACCTGGTCGGACGGCGCGGTCCGCTGCCGATGTCGCGGGCCGTCGAAATCCTGCAACAGGCCGCTGACGGATTGGCTCACGCGCACGCCCGCGGCGTGGTGCACCGCGACATCAAGCCGGCCAATCTGATCGTCGGCCGCGACGGAGCCGTCAAGGTCGTCGACATGGGTTTGGCGACCATCGACCGCTCCGTTCCCACCGACACGACTGACTTCTCGACGCAAGCTGGGTCGGTGATGGGAACGGTGGCGTTCATGGCCCCCGAACAGGCGGCCGACGCGACTGAGGCCGACGAGCGCAGTGATGTCTACAGCCTCGGCGCCACACTGTATTACATGCTTACCGGGCGCGCGCCGTTTGCCGAAAAGACGGCCGTGAAGACGATCCTCGCCCATCGCGAGGCCGCCGTCCCCAGCATTCGCGAACACCGCCCGGACGCCCCGCCCGATCTCGATAGCGTCTTTCAAAAGATGATGGCGAAGAGCCAAGACGATCGCTTTCAAACGATGGTCGATGTCAGCGCGGCGCTCGCCGAATGCACAGTCGAATGCACAGTCGAATGCACAGTCGATTGTGACGCCGCCAGTCTTGTCGCGACGACCGTGGCTCCGCCACCGGAGGCGCTCGTCAAGACGGCCGACTCGCACGCGCTGGGCGACACCGAGATTCATCGACCCCAGCCGGCGACCGAAGCGGCGACCGAGCGACCGAAGCCGATCCGCAACCTCGCATTCGCGGCGCTGGGCATCGCCGCAGTCGTCTTGGGCGTCACTGTTTTTCTCAATACGGGCAGTGGACAAGTCGCGCTCGACATCAACGAGAAAGACGTCGTCGTGCGAGTGGATGGCAAACCCGTCGAGGTCACGGTCGACGACGACCAGACCACGATTGTGATCCCCGCGCCCGTAGGTGACCGCAACGTTGAAATCACCAAGGATGGATTCAAATCGCAGATTCGCACGATCCGCGTGAGACGCATCGGCAACGCGCCGATCACCATACGTCTGGAGCCACAGCCGCCAGTTGAACCGCCGGTCAAACTGGCGGCGGATGAAGTGCTGCGGATGGACCATGAAGGAAGCATCCTGTGTGTCTCGATCGCTCCCAGCGGAGCTCGATTGTTGAGCGGAGACCGCGGCGGGCTGGTCAAGTTGTGGGACGCGAACACGGGCGATCTGCTGCATACGTTCCGCGGGCACAACAAGTCGGTCCGGTCGGTGCGGTTTTCGGAAGACGCCAAATGGGCTCTGTCGGCCGGCGAGGACCACGCATTGCGGCTCTGGAATCTGACAACGAACAGTCTCGAGCGAAAGTACACAGGCCATGTCGCTCAAGTCAACGCGGCCGTCTTCGTCGGGGATGAGCAAATCGTCTCGGGTGGGTTCGACGCGGCGCTGCTGACGTGGGAGCGAGAACGGGCGTCACCCGTCTCCGCGATGGGCTACCGGAGCGGCGAAGCAATACCGAGACCGAAGTCACGCGCCGACCTGGCCAAACTCAAGGGGCACATCGCGTGGGTCCGGTCCATCGATCTCTCCCATCATGGAACACAGATCGTCTCGGCGGGAAACGACGCCTTGGTCGCCATCTGGGATCTGAAGAAGGGCGAGATCAAACAGCGGCTCATCGGACACGCGCTGCCTGTCGCGGACGCCAAGTTTTCGCCGGACGATCGATTCGTACTGACTGCGGCGTTTGACAACGAGGTCCGTCTGTGGGAGGCGAAGACGGGTAAGGTTGTGCACGTGATGGCCAAGCACCGCGCGCCGGCCAGGTCAGTCGCGTTCTTCCCCTCGGGCAAGTTCGCCGCCTCGTGCGGCGAGGACGGAGTCGTGCGACTCTGGAATCTCGAGAACGGTAAGCAGATTCACGAGTTCGTCGGACATGAAGGCAGCGCGACGATGCTGACAATGTCTCCCGACGGAAAACACGTTTACTCGGGCGGCGAAGACGGGCTGATTCGAAAGTGGCGCACGCCGTCCGCCGTCCACTAGAATCCCCGCCGTCCACAGAATCCCGCCGTCCACAGAATCCCCCCGCCCACAGGATCCCGCCGCCCACAGGATCGTTGCGCGGGACGGACTCGTTCCGACCCGTCACACGTAGCGAGAACCGGCGCCCATCGTCTCGGCCAGTTTCTGCTTGCCGCGACGAAGGATCCCTTGCACGGCGCTCGTGGAGCATTGGAGGGTGGTCGCGATGTCGTCGTAAGAGCAGCCGTCAAAAAAACGCATGCGGAGCGCGATCTGGTGTTGTTCGGGGAGTGTCTCCAGCGCGATGCGTAGAGCCTCATTGGCTTCACTCCTGGCCAGCCGAACACTGGGCGTGGAGGCGGTCGCCGGGATCTGGTCAATCAGGTCGCGTCGCGACTCGCCCGCCGGGTGGGCCGTGTCAACTCGCAGTCGATCGCCGCCGCGTTTCTTACGATTGAGGAATCGCAGCGTATCCGCCAGCCGATGCTCAGCGACGCCCCGGCTCCAGGCTCGAAAGGCTCCGCCATCGGCGAGACGGAAGTCGGCGAAATCGCGGCACAAATCGACAAGCGTGTCTTGCAGAATGTCCTCAGCGCTGACCGAGGCTCGCGCGGAATTGGGAAGCCGCGCCTGAATGTGCCGCTGCAAATCGTCGCAATACAGAAGCATCAACTCCTGGAAGGCCAATTGGCTGCCCGCCTGGGCTGCCTGAATCAAGGCGAGTTCGTCTGGTGTTGACGGCATCTATTGACTATCGGTTGGCGGCCCCAATCGGCCCCAGTTCAATCGACGAACGACAGGTCCAACTGAAGATTTTTGGCAATTTTGCGCCCGGCGCGACGCCCGTTGTCGCACATAGGGAGGAGGCCATGCTCAGCATGGCGGTCATCTTACCCAACACACGGGCGGAATGAGTAGGCGAGTTTCGGGGGGGAGTTTGCGGCGAGGTGTGGGCTCCATTGGGCGCTGGCGTCGAACGCGCGCAGTTGACGGCCGATCCAGTAGGGCGGTGGGTGTGACAGAAATCGACTAGATCGATAACATACCTTGATTGAAATGTGACGCCGGCCCGCTTCTCAGGAGGATTGATGAACGCGGGTCACCGCAACATGTAGCCTAGACGACACGGATGACTCTCCGACCGAACAGACGCGACTTTGGCGATCCCTGCCAGACAGAAACCCGCGGCCACCCTTGAGGCCGTTGGGTTTCTGTTCTTTGGTGTTTCGCGAAGTTGAGCGGCGTTCGGCGGTCAACATGGATGAGCATGATTCATGGCGGAATCAGCAACCCCTTCAAAGACGGAACGAGCGCGAGCGGTCACCCTGGAAGCGCTGCGGCGAAGAGCGGCGGGGGATCAAATCTCGGCGGAAGACGTTGTCGCCCAGCACCCCGACCTGATGCCCGAGTTGGCTCGTCAACTTAAGTTGGCGGAGATGGTCTGCGTCGCCCAGGAGGAGGCGCGGCAGTCAACCAAATCGCCGAATTCTTCCGCGCTCCCGGCGATCAGCACACTCGAACAGGCTGACGGCGTTTCGCGGGTCCGTTGCCCCAAATGCCGCGAGGCGATCAGCGTCATCGCCGCCGAGACGACCGACACTCAGGAATACGTCTGCACGCGCTGCGGCCGCGCGATTCAGTTAGTGACCAACAACCGGACGCTCAAACCGGGCGGACAACTCGGACACTTTCATCTGATTGAACCCTTGGGCGCCGGGTCATTCGGAATTGTCTGGAAAGCGCGCGACACTAACCTCGAACGCGACGTCGCCTTGAAAACGCCTCGTCGCGGTCTGCTCACGTCCGATCAGGAGTCTCTGTTTCTCCGCGAAGCTCAAATCGCGGCGCGCATCCAGCATCCGAGCGTCGTGACGATTCACGAGGTCGGGCGACACGAGAATACGATTTACATTTGCAGCGATTTGGTCGAAGGCATGACGTTGAGCGAATGGCGGCGCGCCGAGCAACCGACGCCACGGCTCACCGCCGCCATCTGCCAACGAATCGCTGCGGCGCTCGTCAGCGCTCATGATGCGGGAGTCGTGCATCGCGACTTGAAGCCCAGCAATGTGATGGTCGACGGCGATGGCGAGCCTCGGATCATGGACTTCGGCATGGCGAAACAAGCGGCCGCCGACGTCACCATGACACTGACCGGAGAGTTGCTGGGAACACCGGCCTATATGTCGCCGGAACAGGCAAAGGGAGAAGCTCACTCCTCCGACGCGCGGACAGACATCTATTCGTTGGGTGTGATCCTGTTCGAGCTGCTGACGAACGAACTGCCGTTTCGCGGCGAATTCGCCAGCCTGATTCAACAAGTGATCCATACGCCCGCACCGCGACCTAGTTCATTGCAAGGCGTCATCCCGCGCGACTTGGAGACGATTTGCTTAACATGTCTCGAAAAAGAGCCGGATCACCGTTACCCGTCGGCCCGCGAACTGCTCGCCGACTTGGAACGGTTTCTCGATGATCGGCCAATCGCCGCCCGCAGCGTTGGCTCGCTCACGCGGATCGCCCGTTCGTGCCGTAAGCATCCGGGGCTGGCGGCCGTGTCGCTCGCCCTACTGGCGATCGTGACGGTTGTGGCCGGGCTGGCGCCCTGGGCCGCTTCGCGACATCGGACTCTGCGAGTGCATGCCAGCGGTTTGGAAAAGGACAACAGTGATCTTTCCACAGAGCTCAACCGGGTCACGGAGGAAAAGAACGACGCCGCCCACGAAGCTCGACGGCACCAGGTGCTGGCCAATGTGACCAGACTCACCGTTCTCTCCAAAGATGTTTTGGAGCGAAATCCGCAAAGCGGGTTGCTGTTGGCCGCCACGGCGCTGGAGCAGAGTCTGCAAGCCGACCTGGTGCACCCGTCCGCCCACCAGGCTGTCCGCGACGCCGTGATGAAAGTGGGGGGAGAACCGTTAGTGGGACACCTGCGGCCGGCGATGCATACGGCGCAGTCTCAATCGGGCCGTTGGCTGGCGACCGCTGAAGACTCCGGAGTCATCTTTGTCTGGGACTTGAGCGGCGAGAATCCAGCGGAAAACGGGATCGCCCTACCAGGCGAACGGCCGTTCATCGGAGCGGTTCGAATCAGCGCGGACGATCGGTGGCTGGCTGTGGCTGGACCGGCAGCTGCAAATCCCCCGCCGCCGCGACCGCTCGACATGCGCCCGCCGCCAGGAAACCAGCGTTCTGGCGACCACGTCGTCTGCATATGGGACCTGGAGAATCCGACTCTCGCCCCCCGTGAAATCCATGCGGATTCCGTGGCCGTTCACGACGTTCGGTTTTCCGCCGACAGCCGCTGGCTGTGGACAGCGGGCCGAGACGGCGTTGTGCGGAAGTGGGATTTCGAAACGAACACCAGCCAATCGACGGAGACGATCGACCACGAGGAGGAAGTGCTGCGGATCGCCATTTCACCCGACGGCCAGTGGCTGGCGTCCGCCGACCTTGACGGTGTGCGGCTGTGGAGCCTGGCGGCGGAACCGGTGGTGACGCACGAATCGCCGCCGCACACGCGCAGGCGGTTTGTCAGCTTTTCCGACGACAGTTTAACGGCCGTCTCAGCTGACCCCGCGGCGGCGGTCCTCCATGTCTTTGACTTGTCATCCACAGAAAACGCGGCGACTCCGCTGGCTCTGCAGATTCCCGACACCGTCGATGTGATCGGCAGTTGGTTGAGCCGCGCGGGGAACTGGGTTGCGGTGGCGGCAGTAGCGGGACGAGCCCGCGGTCAAATGCACTTGTGGGATCTGACCGCGGCGGACGTGGACGCCAGCAGGCGAACGGTCAACTGCCATGTCGAACAGGGTTTGTCGATCAGTCCGGATGAAAAGTGGATCGCCGTTCGAGATGTCAGGGGCGAGATCAGGCTGTTCGACACGACGGCGAACAATTGGCTCGAAAACCCGCGGACGCTTCAGGGCGGCGGCCCCCAATCCACGGTCGTTTTTGGGCCGCACGGACGATGGCTCATGTCGCCGAACGAAGACGTCGCCCACGTTTGGAACATCGATCAGCTCGATCAGCCGCCGTTCGAGTTGCGCGGCCACGATCGACCGATCATTGGAGCCGCATTCGGACCCGCCGGGCGTTGGTTGGTCACGCACGGATTCGACGCCCAACCACGACTATGGGATCTCTATTCAGCGATCACTGAACCAAACGTGCTGTTCCGTCCCGGCCGCTTCGGCCGCGGCCGACTCGACGAACTGGCGACGTCATCCGACTCTCAGTGGTTCGCCGCGCGGTGGCGGGAAGGTGACCTTCGTTTGTGGCGGTCCCAGGAGCGCGGAAACTCGTCCGCCCTTCATTGGAGCCCCGAACTCTATCTCGAAAACGTATCCAAAGTTCGTTTCACGGCGGACGCGAAGCGACTGATCGTCGCGTACGACAACGGCATGATCGAGCGCGTCGAACTGACGGAGCACGGCGCGCTGCGCGATTCGTGGTACATACCGGCGGCGGGAGACATATCTTGCCTGGCGGTCAGCTCCGATAGTCGCTGGCTTGCCGTCGGCGGCGTCGATTCAGCTCGCATCATCGACCTGACAGCCGATGAGCAGGCGGTCGAGGAGCTTCCCACACATGAGGGCCCGGTTCACGTCGTGTTTCGAGGCGATTGCCGAAGGCTGGCCACCACGTGCACTGATTCGGGAGTACGTCTCTGGAATCTACCCGATATGCAGTTGGTCGACTTGTGGGAGGCCGAGAATGCGCGACTGAGTCACGCCCGGTTTCAGGCCGGGACCGCCCACCTCATTGTCCACAGCTCGCAGGGTCAATCGGTCAGCGTCTGGGACACGGCGTCGCGAGCGCAGCCCATCTTGGAACCGTTCTATTTTCGGGGCCGCCTGCAAAAGACGACGTCGAGTCGAGATGGCCGTTTTATCGCCGTCGCCCTCACACAATCTGGCCGCAGCGCAGCCACGTATCTGTGGGATCTCTCTTCGGGAGATCCGCGCCCTGGCGAGTTGGAGCTGCAACTCGGCCGCAGCGTGCGGTTCAGCCGCGACAGCAGATGGCTCGTGCGGGGTGGGCAGGACCGCATCACCGCGTGGAATCTCGAGCAGGAACCGATCGCGTTCACCGTCGATTCACCTGACGATCCGATCGAGGGTTTGACGATTTCCCCGGACTCCGATTGGTTGATCGCGGCCGGCGCGCAGGGGTCTGTCCGTCTCTGGCAGATGGGTGAGTACGAGATCGCGCCCGTGGCTGTCGAGCTGCGCGGCCACAACCACGGAGTCACCGCGCTGGCGACGACTCCCGACGGCGAGTGGCTGATCTCGGGCAGCGACGACACGTTGAGTTGTTGGCCGCTGTCGACCGGCCGACTACTGCGTCAGGCGCGGGCTGTTGCCGGGCGTGAGATGAACGAGTATGAAATCAGGTTGACCGATGTCGATGAGACCGTCGAACCATTCGCCCGCGCGCGACCGCGGTCGATCGATCGCTAGCCTTGTCGGCTCGGCGATGACGATCCTCGTTCTTCTCACTACCCGAGCCGTTTCGTGAAGTGTCCCAATTGCCAGTTTGAGCAGAAGCCGGGCGCGTTTTGCCGATCGTGCGGCACAACGCTGCCCGCCGAAGCGCCGAGCGACGAGTTCCTCGAGAATGAAATGAACCCGTATGCTCCGCCGCCGTTGGTAGAGCCGGTCAAGCCGCCCTACTCCGCCGCTCCGATCCGGCGCGACCGCGTGTTGGCGACTCGCGCCGCGCGGCTTGGCGCCAGGATCATCGACTCCCTCCTGTACTGTCTAGCCGCAGTACTCGGGTTCCTGGCGACCGCGCCATTTACTGACATGCTGGGCGAGATTTCCGAGTTCGGCGGCCTCGTGACAGTTCTGCTCTTTTACATCTATCAATGCGTCCTGGTCTCGCGCGACGGACAAACGCTCGCCAAACGACTCTTCAGAATCCGCATCGTCATGAATCGCGATGGATCTCCAGCGGGCTTCGTCCACGCGGTTCTGTTGCGGTCGTGGGTCAACGTACTGCCTCAATTCATGCCATTCATCGGCGGCCTTTATCCGCTGATCGACGCTCTGTTCATTTTCGGAAACGACCGTCGCTGCATACTCGACCTGCTGGCCGGAACAGACGTTATCGATGTTGTCGGAACTGAAGCCAGAGAACGAGAATTGCGGTACGGCGATAGCAAAACACCGACGTTTCCCGATCCCGACGCCTTTTAGAATCTGCTCCAGCGAAGTGGCGGGCGAGGCGCTCTTCCGCGCTCCGCTGTTCCAGACCGGCGCGAGTTGGAGCGCGATTGAGAGAAGTACGTTTGGGACGGCGCCGTCGCGACTTCGTCGCGAAG
>JASMLW010000268.1 GCA_030748485.1 Pirellulaceae bacterium | reverse complement strand
TGGACCACGATCTGATTGTCGACGACGAACTGATCGACCCAAGTGCGGAGGACCAGTTGAGGGATCCCATTGCGCCGCGCCACCGCGGCGATTGCTTCGGGGTCATCAAAAGGCGGCTGCAATTGTCCGAGTACATTGGCGCTGAAATCGGCTTGGGCGCGGTTCGCCGGGACACCGGCGATTCGCATGTGGGCGATGTCCAAGTTGAATCCAACTCGATTCTTCAGGGTGGGGAATTCATTCGATTCCAACAGTTCGGCGATACGCCAAAGCGATCGCATGTCGTTCAGCACATAGGTTTCTCCGGGCTCTAATTCGAGAGCAAAGAAATACCGATTATCGGAGCATCTTTCGACGACCTTCACCAGCGCCTTCAAGAGTCGCTGAATCATCGACTCGCGGTCATAGACGATCACCCGATTCGCATCGCGGCCCAAGATATTACCGCAGACCACTTCGACGATACGATCTGGTTTTGATGTCCACTCCCATTCGGTAGGCATCCTGAGGTTCGTACAGTTAACAATGGCGTCGATGGCTTCGTCGCGCAAGATGACGTTAGGGCTCGAAATGTACGGGAAGTAGGTCGCCAACGCCGGAATCTTGATCTTTGGCGCCGACCTCCAGTAGAGCACCGCCTGTTGCGTAGCGTTGAGCCGAGTCTTGTCCAAATACTGGGCCATTCTCGTCGGCGGGCTGGCGAGACGGGGGAGGTCGATTTCGCGAAACAGGATCGGGTCAATGCGATCAACGCCAATCGCCGCGACCGCACGCGCCAAGTCCGGCATGGGCAGATTGGAGCAACTCGATATCAGGCCCACGTCCATGGACGGATCAAAGACGCGACGCTTTCTCGGCTTCTCATCGCCCGTGTGTGGCCGGTCGACCTTGACCTTCACCTGGAGATCTCCGTCTCCGCTACTCCGCGTCCAGCCCGTGTCTTTATCGAATGTATAACGCCGACCTTCCGGCAACAGCAGGCTCACGGACAACCCATTCGCTCCGGGCCCCGCCTTGACGACTCCACTCGGACGCGGTATCGGAGAACTCGCGTCGTAAAGAAAAGCGATCGTACGATCCACCTCCTTGAACAGGATCACCCAGTATTGGTCGGCGTCCAAAAACTTGGAGCCGGCCTGAATCTTGTTGCCGCGAACCTGGATGCTGTGAAAAAAAGGATCGATTATCTCGCGCAATACGCTCGTTCGATGGAACATTCGCATTCGCCAACGATGCAATCCATCGGAACCGAAGTTGTTCTTCACCAACTGACGAGACGAACTGTTCTGGGTGCTCTCTTCGAAATCTCGTAGACATTCGTCCGCGTGAATGCGAATCGTATCTTCGGCGCATGCTATGAAATTGAATATCTCGTCGGACTTGGGATTGGCGTCGAACGCCGCGGACGAGCATCGCATGCAATCGGAAAACCGCAGCTTGATAAATGGAGCCGAACCCGGGTCGTGGATGTAGTAGTCATCTGGAACCAGTTCATCGGAGCGGCGATGCTCTCCAACGATCACAACCGCATGTTTCTCGTCTTTCCCGGAATGCGCTCCCATCAACGACTCCTCCCATCGGTTTGAGTCGAGGAGCAATATGATCGGGTATCGGGCTCGCAAGTAGGCTTCAATGATTCGCGCCGCGCGACTTCCCGGCTTCTTGTTGACGGCGGCGCCGGCCACCGTCGGCTCGTCCTCAATTCGCAATAGTCTCGCCGAAACTCCACATTGATCGAGCACATCGACGATCTGCCCTTGATCGCTCCCTTGGGCCTCCGATAGTCCGCCAATTTCGAAGAATCCTTTAATCCCTTCCGTCTCTAATTTGTCTTCGGGATCGACAACTTGGTTGATCGTGCGACCCAAGTACGAAAGTGTCAGTGAGCCCATGATCTTCGCCCGCCGATCGGCCAACATCGCCGACACCATCACGACGCAAGCTTGCGCGCACATGGCGCCCGCCGTGTCTGGATCTTGCATGCAATAGACCGTGCTGCGGAATGGCGTCGCCCCAAATAGCGACGCGTACTCGCCCTTGATCACGTACGAATCCGCGTTTTGCCGAATGACGCCCGGCTCCACCAAACAACCGAGCGCCAGCGGAGATCGCTTGAACTCCAATCGCAAGTCGACAAACCCGAGGTATTCGCCGAGCTCCATGGAAGGGGGAGTCGGTTCACACGACGTGCCGATCGTCGCGGCGTTGCCGCCGCCAAAAACTTCATAGAAATGTTTGCGAATCGCGAGTCGATTAACATCCCTCCCATGAAACTGCTGCTCGCTCCTCACAACAACCGAGGAGCTCTCCTGCGACAGCGAATTCCGTATCGCCTCGGAGTACGTAAACCTCAGCATAAAGGGAAGCGTTCCGGGCGGTCGCGAGTACTGACCGCACATCTCCTGCAGCGTACACGGCGCCACCGGGCAGGGGACGTTTTGTAGCGAGGAAGTCAGGATCTTGGACGGGGTTGTCTTCAGAAAACAATTCATCTGCGCCATGAAACGGCTCCGCTGATGCTGATCAATTTGGCGAGCCTTACAGGGTAACCAATTCGCCGCGCGCAGACAGCTGGCGCATGTCCGCCCCCATGCGTGTCAGACGTGACATGGGCGGGGGACATCAAGGGACGACACGACAACCGCGCGGACCCCGTATGCCAGTATCACCAGATTCGAACCATTTTCGACGGCGCTTGCCGAAGCGGCAGACAGGACCTACATGTCCGCCGAGGGCGTTTACGCCCTCATCCGCCGCAGGCGGTCAAGGCCCGTGCTTGAGCACGGGTGAACCAGGCGCTCCAGTTCATCTGGGCGTTGGCCATTGTGGCGCCCTTTCAGGGCTGATGGGTCTTCATCGATCGGTAACCCAGGGCGGCGCTGCGCTCTGCCCCGGGCTGTCATGTGATTGCCCCTTTCGGGGCGGGAAGAAGTTCCTTGGCGCCGCTCGCGCTCCTTCTATTCCACATCTTCACCTGACCTGCTCCCCGCCTTTCTTTGCCCCGAAGGCCCGAAGGGGCCGCAACAT
>JASMLW010000267.1 GCA_030748485.1 Pirellulaceae bacterium | reverse complement strand
ACTTGGCAAACGAGTCAATCCAGGCAATCGTCAAACACATCCGCAGCCACAAAAAAGCTCCGCTACCAACCAATCCGAATCAGAAAACCCTGGTCTTTTAGCCACTTTCGAAAGAGTGCATCAATGTCCGACGCTCGCCAGAGCGTGGAATCGATTCACCACTTCGCAAGGTCGTCCGCAATTCCCCACCGTCTGGCGACGGTAGCTGCGTTCTCGCTATGATGTGGCGTCTGGTTGGAGTCGAAACGGTGGGATGGATGCGGGCGATTGTGTTCACTGGCGCGGAGGTGGATCGATGTTGTCAATTCTCGAGAAAGGGGTCGGTCGGAGTCGCCGTGAATGGTTGCGCGTCGGTGGCCTGAACGCTTTGGGGTTGTCGCTGCCCGCGTTGTTCGCGAACCGGGCTCGAGCGAATCGGCCTCCAGCCGACGTCGGTGACGTGGATCATCCAACGTTCGGGCGCGCGAAGAATGTCATCTATCTCTATTTGGGTGGCGGGCCGCCTCAACACGAAACGTTCGATCCGAAGCCCGAGGCTCCGGCCGAGCTGCGGGGCGAGTTTAAACCGATTCACACCAACGTCCCCGGCATCGACTTCTGTGAGTTGCTGCCGCGCACGTCGCGCATCGCCGACAAGCTGGCCATCTGCCGCGCTATGTCGACGGACGACAACACCCACTCGACGAGCGGATACTGGGTGCTGACCGGATCCAAGTACAGCGGCCAGAATGCTCGCGAGATTCACCCGTCGGATTGGCCGCATATCGGCTCGGTCGTGCAGCGGCTAAAGCCGAGTGACGAAGGGCCGTTCGGATTCGCCTGGTTGCCGGAGCCGATCGTCGCCAATCCAGGTGTCCGCATCTCTGGGCAGACAGCAGGTTTCATCGGACGGCGATGGGATCCCCACAACTTCACCTGCGATCCTCAAAACGAAAACTTCTCGATCAAGGAATTACAACTTCCCGGTGACTTGCCGCCCGTGCGGCTGTCCCGCAGGACGTCGTTCCTGAATCAGATCGACCGGTACTTCAGCGATGTCGAGCGAACGAAGCAGATCCGCGATATGGATCGCGTCAAGTCCGAGGCGTTGAGCGTGTTGACCACCGGCAAGGCGCGCGCTGCGTTTGCAATTGAGAAAGAGCCCGCAGCCGTCCGCGAGCGTTACGGCCGAGGCAAGTGGGGGCAAAGCGTCTTGTTGGCTCGGCGATTGATTGAAGCGGGGGTTCGTTTCGTTCACGTGCAGTGGCCGAGAGAACCGGGCGATCTCTCCTCCAATGCGCCGATGTGGGACACGCACGCCGCGAACAATCCGCGTGTGAAGTCGGTGCTGTGCCCGCAATTTGATGTCGGTTTTACCGCCTTGATCGAGGATCTCGAGTCGCGCGGCTTGCTCGACGAGACGCTGGTGGTGGCGGCGGGTGAGTTTGGGCGGACGCCGCACTTCAACGCTCAGGGCGGTCGCGATCATTGGGGCCACGTATTCAGTTTGGCGTTGGCGGGAGCCGGCGTCGCGGGTGGACAAGTGGTTGGCTCAAGCGACGTCAAAGGAGCCTACCCGCGCGACGGTCGCACGCCGCCGCAGGACCTGGCCGCCACCATTTTCCATCTGCTGGGAATCGGTCACAACGCCGCGACGCTTCGCTTGGACGAGCGTCCGTTTCGCATTTGCGACGGGACGCCGATGTACCGCGTGCTCGGCATGACTCCCGCGACGACCGAGCGCCGACCGGCGACCGGAACCGTGCCGCCGATTCCAGACTTCCGCCCCATCCACGCGCCTAAAAAGTAGGACCGGCGAACAGCTTCCTCCAAACGCATCTGCCTCAAGCCGTTGCAAAGAAGGTGTCCGACCGCTACACGACCCAAGGATACGGTCGACAAGTTGCAACACGTTCTGCGCGCCTCGCCTCAACGCGCGCCTGATTCAGCGCAAGGTGAAACCACGACGTCGGAGTTGTTTGTTGATCGACAGCGCGAGCGACTATACTGGTTTGGACCGCGACGCGGCCACAGAGGGGTTCTTACGCAGATGACATGATGGCAGGCGAAGCAAGTTCGTTTTCGGGAAGTCTTGGCTCCACATCCACGGGTCTGCTGGCTCGTGTGAGGTTGTTTGACGGAGACAGTTGGCGGCGCCTTTCCGCTCTCTACGGTCCCCTCGTCTACAGATGGGCGCGTGTCGCCGGGTTGAGCGAAGACGATGCGGCGGACGTTGGACAGGAGGTCTTTCGCACCGTGGCCGCTCGCATCGGTTCGTTTCGAAACGAAGATCCTGACGACACGTTTCGCGGCTGGCTGTGGACGATCACGAGAAACAAGGTGGGCGATTTCCTTCGCCGGCGGTCCAAACACCCCACAGCAATCGGCGGTAGCGACGCCCAATACAAAATGAACCTGGTTGTTGAGCCCATAGCGGACGGATCATTCAGCGGATCCAGCGGCGAGCAGAGTCTTTTGCATCGAGCCGTGCGGCTGATCGAGTCCGAATTTGAGCCGAAGACGTGGCAGGCGTTTTGGCGAGCCACCGTCGATGCGCAGCCGACAGATGCGATTGCCGCCGATCTGCAGATGACATCCAAGGCTGTACGCCAAGCGAAATACCGCGTCTTGAAGCGGTTGCGACGAGAAGTGGACGGATTAGTCGATTGAGCGGCCTTCTGCGACAGACGCCCGAAGTCCCTACCCAATGACGACTTGCGCCCGTTTTCGGAAAACTGTGTGGCGCGCCGGCAATGTATCTATAGAGGGCTTGCCGAAGTTGGGCGGGAGGAAACAGAGATGGCAATTCGAGAGTGGTTTTCAATGAGTCTATTTGACGGACTTGCGCGGCGACCATCGCGGCGACGACGTGCTGTTCCGCCTTTCCGTCGGCCTCGTGTCGAGACGATTGAGGCGAGGATGATGTTGGCGGGAGACGTCGTCGCCGCATTTGAGCTCGGCGAGCCAGGCGCGGACGCGGCTGCAATCGTCGACGACCAACCGCCGACCAAGTTGACCAACACGGCCGCCTTGGTCGATCTCCAAACGACGCTGCCGGCGGGCGACGGCGCCGATGATTGCGAAGGGATCTTGGCGCATTGTGAGCAGGAAGGGGATCTAACGAAGGACGAATGGAGTTCCGACGATTCTGCCACGATCAGGACCAGTTCATCGACCATCGATCTGTCGATCGTGACGGGAGGCCATGTTACCGAATCGTTACCGTTCGCTCAGCGAACTGCCGGTCATACTGGGGGAGACGATCAGATCATTGTCATCATGGAGGACGATCTACAACCGTCGATTCTTGCGCAGGGAAGCGGCGCGATTGATCTTATCGTGGCGAGCGTCGGCGAGACTGACTTGTTGGATGGTATTGTGGTAATCGATGACACCGAAGCGACCGTCGACCGGATGGAAGGCTCGATCAAAGTGATCGACAGACCCGAAACGCAACGCGGAGATGCTCTTTCGCGCGACATCGTCGGCATTGACGAAACTGAAGGCAAAGCGGCCAGCGAGGCTGACGTGGATGCGATCATCGGATTCATCGAAGTGATGATTGTCGAGTCGGCTGACAATCGCGCCGATGAGAACGCGGTATTGTCAGCCTTCGACGAGTTGCTCGCGACGGACGACAGGCGAGACGCACCACTACCGCGAGAGTAGTCTCGTGAGCGATACCATGGCCCGGCATTCACATGAATGAAGCGATGAAGGCAGAGACAGAGCATCCCAGCCGCGATGATCTCGCGCGTTTCACACTGGGCACGTTGGCGGAGGATTCGGCGGATTCGGTTGCCGATCACATCGATCAATGTCCGGTGTGTGAAGAGGTATTGCGAGACTTGGAGGAGTCGGCGGACGAAGTGATCTGCGGGCTGCGCGATCCCATCACCAATGATGCTCACGAAGGTGAAGCCGCTTGCCAACGAATGGTCGCTGCTGTTCAGGCGATCGGGCGCGAGCCAGTATCTCTCCCTCAAGATGACGCGGCGAATGATCTACTGCTTGATTCGGAGATTGGAGATTACCGCCTGTTGGCAAGGCTTGGCCGAGGTGGAATGGGAACGATCTACAAGGCTGTGCACACACGGTTGGACAAGGTCGTCGCGCTCAAAGTCCTTACCGACGAGCGGATGCGGCACGCCGGCGCGCTGGCGCGTTTTCAGCGAGAAATGCGGGCCGTCGGCAAGCTCACGCACGGCAACATTGTCACGGCGCACGACGCGGGCGAGGCGAATGGCGTTCACTACCTGGTCATGGAGTTCGTCGACGGAGTCGACTGCTCAAAGCTCGCTCGCGGATGCGGTCAGATGCCGGTGGCCGACGCGTGCGAGGTAGTGCGACAAGCAGCGCTTGGCCTGCAGTTCATTCACGAGAACGGAATGGTTCACCGCGATATCAAGCCGTCGAATCTGATCGTCTCCCCGAGGACGAGCGACGATGCACGGGCGACGGTCAAGATCCTCGACCTTGGTCTAGCGTTGTTTGAAGAACAGCAGGTTTCCGACTTGACGTCAGCGGGCCAGGTTATTGGGACACTGGCGTACGTGGCTCCCGAACAGTTGGACGACAGCCATGCCGTCGATATTCGGGCGGATATTTACAGCCTGGGGGCCTCGCTCTTCAAGCTGCTCAGCGGTGAAACGCCCTTTAAGAAAGAGAGCGACACGCCGATGAAACTGATGAAAGCGATCGCGACTGAATCGGCTCCATCGATCGCCAGCAAACTTGAGAACCTACCGGCCGAACTGGAAACTATCGTCGATCGCATGTTAGCGCGAGATCCGGAGAATCGGTTTTCAACGCCCGCGGAAGTCGCGGCGGCTATCGCGCCGCTGGCGAAAGAGAACGACCTCACCGCCCTCTTGAAGCACGCCGATGTCTTTGACGATCTGGCGAGCGACACGGCGGCCCCGATCTGCGAAACAGACGGCGACCGCGACTCTCCCATTCTTTCCGGCCGAGCCGGCCGTCGGCCGATTCGTGATACCGACGAGATATCGAATTCCGCGCGCGCACTCGCCTGCGGCGCGTTCACCCGCGCGGACGCTCATCGTCACTTTTTCCGCCGCCCTCGTCTTGGCGGCAGCGTTTGTCGTCCACGTGATGACTGACATCGGCGAGCTGGTCATCCACGTCAGCGATTCCGACGTTGAAGTCGTCGTAAAGAAACTCAACGGCGAGCCGGTTAGAGAAATGGAGTTTCGCCGCGGCGTAGGAAAGACGTCGCTGTACGCCGGCGAGTACGTAATCGAAATCAAAGGCGCCAACGCCAACGAGTTCGCGATCGACAACAGGTTGATCACGCTGAGCCGAAGCGAAGATGCGGTCGTCACGATTGAACGCAAGACTGCGGCGCAGTTGACAGCCGACGATGGGCGTTCCGGCGAACGATCGACTCGCGAAAGAGAGGCCGCCGAATGGGTCCTTGCGCTGGGAGGATCCGTTCGTATCTTGGAGGCAGGAAAACAACGCACCATCACAGAAAGCAGCTCGATCCCGCGAAGTGTGTTCTCTATTGCGAAGATCGACTTCGGTTTCGAGTCGTTGCGGCGTTCCATTCCCGACATGGATCAACTCCGGGGGTTGCCAGAACTGACTGCGATTAACTTTGGGTCAACCGTCGTCACCGGTCGAGAGCTCGCCGAACTG
The DNA here is from genome assembly GCA_030748485.1 of Pirellulaceae bacterium. Lineage (GTDB taxonomy): Bacteria > Planctomycetota > Planctomycetia > Pirellulales > Pirellulaceae > JASMLW01. Next base: position 1,929 of record JASMLW010000267.1, on the reverse strand, counting down.
GAGCGGCTTAGCGGCTTGACAAGCGTTGAAATCTACCGGGGTGAGGCGTTGTCGAACGAAGACCTCGCACATCTCGGCGCGCTCAGACGATTGAAGAAGCTCTGCGTGCACTCTGGTCGCCGGTTGACGGACGGCGGGCTTGCACATTTCGCCGAACTCAACGACCTAGAGCAGCTTTCGTTGGTGGACTGTCGAAAAATCACAGACGCCGGACTACGTCATCTTGAAGATCTCTCACGGCTCAACTACCTCGGGTTATTCCAAACCAATGTTACGGGGACCGGCGTTGAGCGTTTAAGCGAATTGCGAATCCTGACGCTTGGCAAGACACCCGTGTCGCGCGAGGGCTTGGAGTGCGTCGCTCGGCTTGAGAATCTTGAAGTGCTGAGCCTCTCCGACACCTCCACCGCGGATGGTGATCTGCGGCAACTCGAGGGTCTTGTCAAACTGCAAAAGCTGGACATCAACAACACACCTGTCTCGACTGCCGGCGTTAAGGCTCTGCGCAAAGCGCTGCCGAAATGCAGAATCGCCTGGATGGAAGCGGTCGCTCGAACTCCAAAATGGACGTCGATCATATCCGGTACGACGATTGAGGATGAGATCAAGAGGGTGACGACCGCATTGAAAAAAGACGTGACGTCGCCGGCGGCGTTCTCTAACGGCGGCTTCCACGCCGCGCGAGTGCATTTGACCGAGCTGACGATGCTGTTCGCGATCATCGGCCAGTACGACGGCGATGTGCGATGGAAGACTGACGCGCCGGCGGCGCGCGCGCTGTTCGCGCGCACAGCGGCGAATTGTAAGACTGGCTCCGTCAACGCTTATCAAGAAGTTAAGACCCGAATTGACGATCTCGACGGCATGTTGGGAGGTTTTGCTTTCAAGCGTCCGGCTGAACGAGTCGACGCGAATTGGCGCGAGTTGCTCAGTCGCGCTGCGTTGATGAAGCGAATGGAACAGATCGTGCGCTCGCTCCATCCGGAATCCGCTGGCCGAAGTGAAGCCGGTGTCAACCAGGAGAAGGTCCTGCACCACGCCGAGTTGATCGCCGCCGTGGGCACGATCATTCAGCAAGCTGAAATGGAAGACGCCGGCGACGAAGAGTATGCTTCGTTCGCGACGGCGCTGACGGTGAATGCGAACTCGCTGAGCCGCGCTGCGACGGCGAAGGACGTAAATGGCGTTAGGCGAGCCATGGCGAGGGTGACAAGATCGTGCACCGATTGTCACCAGGATTATCGATGAACTCAGTTCGCTTGACCAAGGATCCCGACGCCAAGATCCGCAAGGCGGCGATCGCGGCTCTCAAAGAGATCGAGAAGGACGATAGCGACTAGTACGACAGGGGCGTTCACGACCCAATCCGCCGCAGGCGGCACTAGGCCCGTCCTTGAGGACGGGTAAACCTCATTTCTTCGCCGATCGCTTCTGCTTTAAGAACCACTTGTAGAGTTCTGGGTTGTTGTACGATTCGGTCCATGAATCGTGGTCGGCTTCCGGGTAGATTGTCAGCTTCACGTCCGTTGAGCCCGCTTCCTTCAACGCGTCAACCATCGCCTCCGAGCGACTGAGCGGCACGACGGTGTCCTTCGCTCCGTGGAACACCCAAGCCGGCAAGTTCTTGATCTTCTTCGCGTTGCCTGGATTCCCGCCGCCACAGATCGGTGCGATGGCCGCGAATCTCTCCGGGTAGGCGGTCGCCAGAGACCACGTTCCATAACCACCCATGCTCAACCCGGTGACGTAGACCCGGTCCTTGTCCACACGGTGTTTGGCGATGATTTCGTCGAGCAAGCGGTTCAACGTGCGCGGGTCCCAGCCGCGGCGCCCGGCCTGGGGCGACACGACGATGAACGGAAAATCCTTCTTCTGGGAAATCAACTTCGGCGGTCCGTGCTTCTTGACATCGTCGAGATTGTCGCCGCG
>JASMLW010000266.1 GCA_030748485.1 Pirellulaceae bacterium | reverse complement strand
GGCAAAGGAACCCTGTCGTGTGACGTCGGGCCCGTAAAGATCGAGTGTCGCTTGGGACTCTTTTTTCAAATCGACCATGTCGGGCACGGAAGTCTGCATCCGGTAGGCCATCTCGTATTGAGCGATGCGAGTTGCGATTTCGGGGTCGCCGACTTCGCGGTGGCGGATATCGTTGAGTTCGGCGAGCCCGTCGAGCACCGTGCGTTTGACTTCGCGGCTCATCCCGTCGGGGTTGGACAGATAGAGAACTGGGTCTCCCGAACCGCGGAATTTGACGCCTTGGAACTTCGTCGGCAGGAAGCCGCTGCTCCAGTAGAAGTCGTAAAAGATCTGGCCGCACGACGCCTCTTTGTCTCGCGAGGTCATGACGACGAAGCCCGGCATGTCGCTCGACTCGCTGCCCAATCCGTAGGTCAGCCACGAGCCGATGCTGGGGCGGCCCGGTTGCTCAGCTCCGGTCAGGAAGAACGTGATCGCCGGAGCGTGATTCACCTGCGTCGTGTGCATCGACTTGATGAAAGTGAGGTCGTCGACGATCGAAGCCGTGTGGGGTAGGAAATCACAGACCGTCGCGCCGCTGTCGCCATAGTGGCGAAAGCCGGTGAATGCGGGGAGGACGGACTTGTCCTTCTGATTCTGCGTCATCGTGCTGAAGCGTCTCCCGCCGAGCACCGAATCGGGCAGTTGCTTGCCGCGCCACTTTTCCATCTGCGGCTTGTAGTCGAACATATCGACATGGGGCGGACCACCGTTCATCAACATGTAGATCACGCGCTTCGCCTTCGGCGCAAAGTGCGGCAGGCCGGGGATTCCCGGGTAGCGACCCTCTTGTCCCCGCGTCGGCGCGGCCACGCCATCGTCGGCCAGCAGCTGGGACAGTGCGGCGACGCCGATCCCCATCGCCCCGCGTCCGAAGAACTCGCGGCGATTCACATTCAAGCGGTGTTCGAGCAGGGGATTCATTCTTTCGTGATCACTTCGTCGAGATTGAGGATGAGGTTGCAGAGGCTGGCGTAGGCGGCGACCTCCACGGCCGGCAGATTCTCTTGGCGAGCAGATTCTCCGGCGGAGGCGAGTTTCTCCGCCGCCTCCGCATTGGCTTTGAAACTCGACAGCAGTTGGTCGAGCTTCCGGCGGAGGATCTGGGATTCGTCTGCGTTTGGCGATCGACCGGTCGCCTCGGAGAACGCCTGGCGAATTCGGTCGTCGACGTCGTCGCTCGTGCGGAGGATTCTCTCCGCGAAGACGCGGGCCGCCTCGACATAGGTGATGTCGTTCATCGTGACGAGCGCGTGGAGAGGACTGTTCGTGCGGGGCGGTTTGACTTCGCACGTCTGCCGTTTCGCCACATCGAAAAACGTCGTTGGGCCGATGATGCGTCGCCAGAACAGATAGAGACTGCGGCGGTACAGCTTGTCGCCCGAGTCGCGCTGGTACTTGATCTTGCCGAAAGTCGCCTCCGCCCAGACGCCCGCCGGCTGGTAGGAATTGACGGACGGACCGCCCATCTCGCGATTGAGCAAACCGCTGATAGCGAGCGCTTGGTCGCGAATCATCCACGACGGCAGACGGTGTCGCGGGCCGCGGGCCAGCAGTCGGTTTCCTGGGTCGTCGGCGTACGCCTGAGAGCCCGCCTTGGTCGACTGGCGATACGTGGCGCTGCTGACGATCTGTTTGACGAGCCGTTTGGCATCCCAACCCGACTCAACGAAATCGACGGCCAGCCAATCGAGTAGTCGGGGGTGGGAAGGTTTACGTCCCTGCACGCCGAAGTCCTCGGGCGATCGCACCAACCCGGAGCCAAAGAACATCTGCCAGAAGCGATTCACGGTGACTCGCGCCGTCAACGGGTTCTCGGCGTCGACGATCCAACGGGCGAGCGCAAGGCGATTGATCGGTTGGTCGGCTGGCGGCGCGTGCAGGCTGCCAATCAGCGCGGCCTTCACTTGGCGGCCCTTTTTGTCGTAGGCGCCGCGAGTGAGAACGAACGTCTCGCGCGCCTTGGCTTCCTGCATCACCATGACTCGAGGCGCCTTGGCGTTGAGCGAGTCGCGCTGCTCCATCGCGGCCTTGAGTTGTTGGACCAGTTTCGCGTAGTCGGGCGACGCGTCCTTGTAGACCTTGATCAGTTCTCCCAAGCGGCGGTGATCGCGGTTCGCCGCGGGCTTTTTGAGTTCGCTCTTGATCGCATCGGCCAGCTCGGCCGCCTTCTCAGACTCAGCGGCGTTCTTCCCCTCGGGGCGCGGGAAAAACGACTGTTCGACTTCATCCAGTTCTTTTCCGAGTCGGCCGACGCTCTCACGCAATTCGGTCTGCCGCTGACGGTCGGCGTCCGAGAAGTACTGGACAACGGGAGCCGTTTGTCCGTCGCCGCCGCCGCCGTTCACAGGAGTGTTGTTGAACACGGCGAAGATGCCGTAGTAATCATCCAACACGATCGGGTCGTATTTGTGGTCGTGGCAACGCACGCAGGTCATCGTCAATCCCAGCCACGTGGTGGCGGTCGTCTCCACCTGATCGAAGATGTATTCGACTCGGTTTTCTTCGGGAATCCGCCCCCCCTCGCCGTTGATCATGTGATTGCGATGAAATCCCGTCGCGATGCGTTGAGCCATCGTCGGGTCGGGCAACATGTCGCCCGCCAATTGCTCGATCGTGAACTGATCGTACGGCATGTTCGAGTTGAACGCCGCGACGACCCAATCGCGCCACGGCCACATCGTCCGAGTGCGATCGCCCTGGTAGCCGTTGGTGTCCGCGTAGCGGGCGATCGCCAACCAATCCCACGCCATCCGCTCCCCGTAGTGCGGCGATTTGAGGAGGCGATCGACGACGCGTTCGAAGGCGCCGTCCTCTTTGTCCTCGAGAAAATCCCCGACCTCGTCAGCTGTGGGAGGGAGTCCGGTGAGGTCGAGTGTGACGCGGCGAATGAGCGCGCGGCGATTCGCCTCCGCCTGCGGTTTGACGCCTTCACGCCTGAGACGGTCGAAGACGAACCTGTCGATGGCGCTGCGCGGCCAGGCGTCGTCAACGGCGGGCGGTTGAGTCCGCACGGGTTTCACGAACGCCCAGTGGCGCTGCCAATCCGCCCCGCCAGCGATCCATTGCTTGAGGATCTCCTGCTGCTTTCCCGTCAGCCGCCGCTTGGCGTCGGCGGGCGGCATCTGCTCATCTGGATCGTCGGACAACACACGCTTCATCAGTTCACTTTCCGCGACCTTGCCGGGAATGATGACCGGATCGTCCTTTCGCAAAGCTCCGGTTTCGGTATCCAGACGCAGCTCGGCCTCCCGTTTGGCTTCGTCCGGTCCGTGACATTGGAAGCAGTGGTCCGAGAGGATCGGTAGAACGTCTCTCGAGAAATCAACCTCGGCGGCCGAGACGGTGGCGCCGCAGAGTGTGAGGCCTGCCAGGGCAATGGCGCCGGCAAGGAGCGACAACTTTTGGTTACGCATTGGATCTCCCGCGTTCGCGAGCGGGTTGACGTTGGGTGGTTTCTCTTTCTCGGCTGCGCCGACGCGTGCTATTGTCGTAGTTTACACGCTTCACAGAGCCATTCCGAGAATACGCGAAATGGAGGAGTTCCGTGGCCTCGACCTCAAGCCATCGCCGCTGAGGTGGCGAGTGATCCTAAAGAGATCAAGCGGGCGCCAAAAGCGGCGATCGCCCAGCTATTTCCTCGTTCGCGAGCCAGGCGCTGGATCGGGCAAGTCATCGCGTCAGAACGAACGGCGACATCAGATATCGCGCCGGACCGGGGCCAAATTGGTTGCCGTACGCGATCCTGCAGGTCACCGTGAGCCACATCGGCGCCACGCCAGGAAGATCGACGTCAGCGCGGTGAGGCTGAACGCAAGTCGCTCAGTTTCACTCGGGTCACGCATTCGTCCTCCTTGTTTACCGAGTAGGCGATGAAGAGGTGGTCTTTCCAGACGATCGCCGTTGGGTACTGCCAACCGTGAACTTTATTCTTGCCGGAGAATCGCATCTCTGTCGGTTCGGCGCGGACCGCGTAGGCGCGGTCGAAGACAACGCCGTCGCCGCTGAGCGCGATGGTGAGCGGGTTGCGGCGGCCGATGTTGGGATGAGTCTTGCTGGGCGCCGTCGCCGGATTGCTGATGATGTAGGCCGTCCCGTCGGGCAAGTTGCCGGCGAACGACCTCGCGGTGGCGTCAGGGAAGTTCGTCTTGGTGGGCTGTGACCACGTCTTGCCATCGTCGCGGCTCTCGCTGGCGTAGAGCCACGGGTCGCCGCTCTTGGTGCGGAAGATCATGGTGATCTTCTTATCACGACGTACAAACCAACTCGGCTCTGGAAACGTGTAGACGCCTTCAACTTCGCTGATCGCGCCGTCTCGCCATCCGGTCGTGCCGTCCGACTGGTCGGTGTAGCGCAGCCGCGGTTGCCGCCGCGCCCACTGGCCGTTCATCAGCAAGCGTCCGCTCGGCAGATGTCGTGGCCCTTCGATGAAGAATCCTTGGGCCAGCTTCGTCGGTTTGCTCCAAGTTCGGCCGTCTCGGGATGTCAGGAAGAACAGCGTGTTGCGTTCGTCGACGCCCGGCTTGCCCTCGGGAATCGCCGTGTAGTAGGCGACCAGCGTGTCTCCCGCACTGTGCCAGCCCGCCGAGACGCAGGCCAGCGGCCCGGGGCCGTCGTGATCTTCCGTCAGGACGGCCGGTTTCGACCAGTGCTCGCCGTCGCTCGTCGAGCTGTAGAGGATGCGCTGCCCGTTGTGATCTTCATGCGTGACGCCGTTGGACCACATCAAATAGAGCCGCCCTTTCCACACGCCCAGATTCTGTTGGTGGCAGAACTTGTAACTGTCCTCCGTCGCGCGGTAGAGCGTTTGGTGTGCGGCGCGAAGCACGGGCAGTCCGAGCGTTACGCGATTCTGTTGATCGAACAACTCTTCGACCACTTTCAGAGGGGCCTGAGGATTCGCGACATCCTCCGCCAACGTCTTCGCAGTTCCCGAACCACAGGCGAGCAGGATCGTCGCGACGAGAGCGGAGCGGACGGCTGCAACAGGCATGCTGATGTGGGGATCGACCATCGTGTGCGAGCTCCTATGCGTCAGTCACCGGAACAATCGTCTAAACAGCAGTTCGAGGTGTAACGCAATCCGAGGCCGGATTCAAATGGAGAAGGTGACGCTGGGGGCGGAATGTCGCGGACGTGCTACATTATGTGGACAACATTCTCATCTCAAGGAAACAAGCGGATGTCCCGGTACTTGATCTGCGCCTTGATCTCACTGGTGTTAGCGACGACGGCGGTCGCCGAGCAGCCCGGTCTGACCTTTTTTGGTTGGTCCGACCAACACGTCAAGACGAATGGCGATGTCAACCATCTGCTGGCGGCTATCGACGGTATGAACGAACTACCGGGAAGTTCGTTTCCTACGCGGATTGGCGGTGAAGTGGCGAAACCGGCGTTTGTCTTCGGTTGCGGCGATGTGACCGAGTGGCCGACACATGCGGCCGTGCGAGGTTACAGCAAGGTGATCTCCGAACGGCTCAAGTTCCCCAGCTACGACGTCATGGGCAATCACGACGACGGCGGCAAGGCACCCAGTGAAACCATGAAGAAATGGCTCATCGAGCGGCATGGGGGACTGACGTACGCATTCGACAAGGGTGGTGTGCGATTCATCGGCTTGTTCTCCCAGTTCGATGCGAACGCAAACAACCCAGCTCAACCGCTAACAAAGAAGGCGCTCGGAGAATTGCGAAAGCGACTGGCGAAGACGCCTGCCGGAACGCCGGTCGTCGTGGCGACGCATCTCTGCTTCGACGCGATGACGAATCGGGACGAGTTGGTCGAGACGATCGGCGACGCGAACGTGATCCTGATTCTCGGCGGCCACTATCACAAGGCGACCGTTCATCGCCACAAGGGACGGAACTTTGTGCAGTTGCCGTCGCCGCGCGACCAGGATGAGTTCACTGTGCTGCGGATTACGAAGGATCGTCTCACCGCAATTCCGTACGACCATGTGAAAAAGGAATGGACGTCGGACCGCGGGAAGATCCTCGATATGAGAATCAGAGGGCCAGTCGAGGAAGAGAAGCGGTGATGAGCCGTGGCCGGACCAAGCGCAGCGCCGTTCCGCCAGGCGGCGGTATCGATGAACCATTCTTGTCGGCGGGCTAGGCAGGACGCCAGTCGTCTTGTC
>JASMLW010000265.1 GCA_030748485.1 Pirellulaceae bacterium | reverse complement strand
GAGGTTTGTCATGGGAGCCGTTTATGTGGCCCCCGGTTCGGAACGATTGGCCGATATCTCACAGTGCGTCGTTTCCTTGCCGAGGTGTTTTGAATGGAATGTGTTTCACAGTGCGCAGATGGAGTACGCCTGCCTGGACATGGACGGCGTCATCTGTGAGGACTGGACCGGATTCGAAGGCGATGAAGGGGAATCGCGCCGTCACTATGTCCACCACCTGAGGAACGCGCGACCGTTGTTCACCCCCACTTCGTACCGCCCGTTGGCGATCGTTACAGGCCGTTTGGAACGCTATCGACGAGAAACAGAACAATGGCTCGCACGACACAACGTTCGCCCGATGAGATTGCTGATGAGCCAGCACGACTCAGCCTGGGACCGCCGTCGCGCGAATGACATCGTCCAACAAAAAGCGAACGCCTACACGGCAATGCCCAATGCAAGGCTGTTTGTCGAGAGTGATCGGGGAATCGCCACTGGAATTCAAGAACGGTCTGGGCGACCGGTCTTGTGTACGGCCGACATGGAGTTGATCGCGCCAACGGCGAAGTGAGGCAACTCGCAATGATGAGTTTCAAAAAAACGATGGGGTAGTGGATGAATGCGATAAAGACTCCGAAGGACGCTGATCTCAGTTTGAATGTTGACAAGCTCTTGACTCGAGGGGGAGGCGGTGTTGCGATCGCCATCCTCGTTTGGATGAACACGAATCTGGTGTCCGTCCGCAATGATGTGAGCGGACTCAAGGAGTCCGTTGTCAAGGTAACGACGGAGCTTGAGTTGGTGGCCCCAAAGGAGGTGCAAGCGGCTGTGCTGAACTTGGAGAGGCAGATGTTGCGCCGCGACGACGTGGAACGAATCATCGTCACGACAGCGCCATGGGTGAAAGACAAGACGCACTTCGAGCAGCGACTTCGCGACCTGGAACGCCAGGTTGAAGAGCTCCGCGCCAAGTAGCCGACAGATTCGCGCTCAGCGCGGACTCCGAATCGCCGGCGATGTGTTAGGTGGAACGTCCAGTGTCGCGACTTCGTCGCGCTGTCCTGCCCGGCAGGCAGGACCTACCAGCAAATCGCCGCGCTGAAGCAAGTGGAACGTCTATTGTCGCGACTTTGTCGCGATGTCCTGCCCGGCAGGCAGGACCTACCAGGTTGAGTGGAACGTCCAGTGTCGCGACTTCGTCGCGATGTCCTGCCCGGCAGGCAGGACCTACCAGCAAATCGCCGCGCTGAAGCAAGTGGAACGTCCATTGTCGCGACTTTGTCGCGAAGTCCTGCCCGGCAGGCAGGACCTACTGTGTTGGGTGGAGCGTCTATTGTCGCGACTTCGTCGCGAAGTCCCGCCCGGGAGGCGGGACCTACCACAGCGGTCAGTAGGTCACTGCCGATGACTTGGGGATCCAGCCGGATTGGCCGGGGGCGATGCGGATGAAGAGCCAATCGGAACGCTCGTCGAGCAGTTGAAACTCCAGCGTCTCGACTAGCGACTGGTTGAACGCCGGGTCGTACGTCGCGCCGTCGCCCTTTCTCGCCACGACATCTCGAATAATCACGCCCCGCCGATTCGCCGCGAATCGTCGCCAGTCGTAACCGATCGATGCAACCAGCGCCAGCGTCAATATCAAAAACGCAATTCCCACTCGGCGCCAAGTTCTTCGCGCTGAATAGATCGCCGCCACGCCGTTCGCAATGGCGACGATCGCGAACGCCATGGCCAGAATGAGTTTCTCGCGGAGACTGGTCGTGTTTTGCCAGAAACAAAGCTGCTCGACGATCGGCGGCGTTGGCGTCGCGGCGTTGGCGGCTCGAGCTGCTTGCAAGTTGGCCGCGACGTACGGATCGCGAGGACGATACCGCTGCGCTCGCAAGTAGCAGGCCACCGCCCGCCCCCGCTCGTCCGCCCGCATGTAGGCGTTGCCGAGATTGAACAAGACGACCGACGACTCCGATCCCTCCGCGATAATGCTCTCGTACAACGACGCGGCCCGCAGGTAATCGTCGCGAGTCGTCGCGGCGGCGAACACCTGCTGAGCCTCTTGGAATCGTTCGACCTGGCCGACGTCGAATGGCCGCGCGCAACCGGACGCCAAACACATCACCAGACACATCACCAGACACATCGTCCAACACGTCGTCCGCGCCGCCGTCAGTGCGAGCAGCTGGAACGCCGTCGCGGGCAGTCGTTTCCATCGGCGCGTCTCAACAGAATAACTCATCGAGCTACAACAACTTTCGCTGGCGCAGTTCATCGATCAATCGTTGGCTCGTCCGCTCCGCGTCTCTTACCAAACCGTCCAAACTATCGACTGGAGCCCCGTACCGATAGGCGTCGCAAGATTCCAGGATTTCGACAACGTCCGCGACCAGCTCGGCGGGAAGTTGGAACTGTTCGAGCGATTCTCGAACATCGTTTGGCGTGAGCGAGGCCGCCAGCGAGCCGGTCGGGGCTGCGACAACCTCCGCGAACGCGCCGCGGACGGAATCGACGCACTGCTGTGGTCGATCGCGCCGCGCGGACCGCGCTTCTTCGAGACAGGCGGCGGAGCGATTCGCCGCCGCCCGTCGATGTTGCCGTTGAGGATCGAGGCGGTCGCGGCGTCGCCGCTGCAGCACCACGGCCGCGAACCCCGCGTAAGCTCCCGCCAACACGGCGAGTGTCGCCAACCACGGAGCCGGCCGGACGCGCTCGTCCCGCAGTTGACCGACGTCGGTGACGTTCGCGAAGATTCCGCCCGCCGTATTCTCGAGCTCCGCGCCGCCCGCGGCCGAACCGGAATCAGCGATGGCGATTTGAGATCCGCTGAGCGATTCCACGGCGGCGATCTCAACTGGAATCGCCGCCGTGGCCTTTGTCACGTACCTCTCTTTCTCAACGTCGAAGAAGGCGAACGGCACCGACGGAAATTCGGAAACGTCGGCCGATAGAGGTCGGACTTTGTACGTGAACGTCCGCGACGCGTCACCCGTTTCGACCGTTGGCTCGTAGACGCGAAATCGGGAGTTGACGGCGGCGATTGTCTCGAGCGGCGGCGGCTGGATGCGTTGAATCGACCCGTCGCCTTGCACGGCGACAGTCAACGTCATCGGCTCGCCCACGTTCGCTTCGTGGGGAGTCAGCGAGGCGGAAACATCGAACTTCCCGACCGCGCCCGTATAAGCCGCCGGCCGGTTCTTGTCCGGAGGTTCCCGCACGTTGATCGTCAGCGGTGCGGCGTAGACGTACACCTCCTGAAATTCGACGCGGCCGTTGCCGCGCGACGATGTCGGCAGCAGGCCCTCGAGCCGCACACCGGGGATCGTGAAGTCGCCCACCTCATTGGCTCGCATCACGCGATCGAATCGATAGACCCAGTACTCGCGCATCCGCTTGTTGTCATCCCGCTGCAACTCGCGTTTGGGAGAAGGTGAGAAACGACTCAACTGCTCTTGGCGAAACAGCGCAATCGCACTGCGGCCGTCGCGAATGTTGTTGATGCCGAAGCCGCCTTCCTCGCTGCGGAGCGCGGCCAACCAACGACGCCAGGTCACCTGCGGCTCAATTTCGTCCGGCAGTCCGTGGTCCACCGCCCACGGAGCGATGATCACCGGCGACTTGGCGCGGGCGCGGGGGTTGAGCGTCAGGGGATCCGCATTGGCGAACTGCGGATCGTCGATCGCCTGAACCGAAATCCGCAGACGGAGCCGAAACGGTTGCCTGATGTAGAGCGACTCGGGCTCGACCGTGAGTTGGACGCGGGCCACGTCCTGGCTGGGCGGAGAGGCGACGCGAATGCGGATCGGATCCGCCGAGTACTGCTTTCCTTCATACTCGACGGACGGCCCTGGAATCTCGTAATCACCCGCCCGGTCCGCCACCAACTGGTACGTCAGGCGAACGCCGAACTTGTTGCTCACCAAACGGCCGTTGATGACCTGGCGAAAGTTGATCGGCGAACGCCCCACCAGCGTGATCGTGAGACCTTCGACGCGCGGCGGCGGCGGCGTCGGCGGATCCATCATCTGCGAAAGTGTGACGTGCAGAGTCACCGGCTGACCGAGGTAAACACCGTCGGACTCCACCTTCGCAATGACGGCCGGCTGATCCTGCCCGCGCGCGGGCGCGCAAACCATCAACGCGCCGGCAAACAAAAAGCCGGCGAACGCGGCCAACATCCGACGCCCGCTTCTCAGCCGAACTATGTGACTCATCGATTAGCCACCGCTACCAATCCTTTTCAACTCGCTGACCACGCAACAGAATCTGCAGCGCTCGCTTCTGTTCACGGTGCTTCCGCTCGCGCTCGCGGACCTGTTGCAGCATCGCCTCCGCCCGATCCTGAACCAGTTGCCGCGCGTCACCGCGCGCACGTTGACTTTCCGACGCGGCGCTCGAGTCTTGTTCCTGTTGTTGCTGTTGATCGCCGCGCTGTTGATCCTGTTGATCTTGTTGATCTTGCCGATCTTCAGAATCCTGCTGCGACTGATTGTCTTGTGGGTCGCCGGGCTGTGGATTGTTCTGAGAGTCCGACTGATTGTCTTGAGGTTGTTGCGGATTCTGTTCTTGTGAATCCCGATCTTGTTGATTCTGTTGCTGTTGTTGCGACTCGAGAATCTTCTTCAGTAGTTCGACTACCTGCTCTTGCGCCGTGCGGGCGGCGGCGAATTGGCCGCCGCGAATCGACTCCGCCGCGGCATCGCTGAGCCGCCGGATTTGTGGAGCATATTGAATCGCCCGGGCGACTGACTGTTGTAACTGCTGGTCTTGGGCCGCCGCCTCTGGATCCAAGTTCTCATCCGGCGGCGAGGCGTCGCCTGGCCTCTGCCGCTCCTGCTCGGCGCGGGCGGCGAACGCGTCCACCAGCTTGGCGAGGGTCGCTTGTCGGTGAGCGTCGCTGGCGATGCGTCCGGCGTCCGGCGGTTCGGGCGACTGCAGCAGCACCGTTTGTCGATCGAGCGCCTCTTTGACAATCTCCAGGAAAGGAGCCAGCGACAGATAGTAGTCATCCAGTTGATCGAGCGCGTTGAGCTGGCTGTTCGGCGCGCTGCGAGGATTCGTTTGCGAGTTGAGCGATGTCGCGGCAGCCTGCATCGACTCGGCCGCCGCGCTGCTGAGTTTGTCTAGTTGACGCCGGATCTCTTCGATCCGACCGGCGTCGATCTGGTCAGCGTCGATCTGGTCTGGCGCGTTGGCGAGCAAGAGTTGCTGCAGTTTGGGTGGAAGTTCATTCGTATCGCGGAGCAATTCGTACTGGTCGCGTCCGATTCGCTTGAGCGCAACCTGCCGTTTGATTGAGTCGGCGGCCGCCAGTTGCCGCAGCGTCTCGCCGTGCAATTCCAGCTGTCGTTTGTTGAGATCTTTCCATAGTTCAAACAGGTCGAGTTTGGCCAAACGTTCGGCCCGGTCTCGTTCGGCCCATTCCTTTTGCATCCGCGCCGTCCAGAGTCGGAGGATCTCGAGATTCTGTTGAGCTCGTTCGTGGCTCGGCGCAACGAGCAGGCAATCGCTGAACGCCTGTGCGGCGGCGGCGATGTGTTCCAGCACCTCCGATCGGTCGCTTTCGGGGGTGGCCGGCGGATCGTCGCCGGCGGTGCGATTGGCGGCGGCGGCGAAAGCGCATCCCAGGTTGTAGCGGGCGGCGACGGCGATCGACTTATCCCGCGACGCGGCGGCGCGGCGCAACAGGGGAGCTGCCTCATTCAGATTTCCTGCGGCGGCGAGCAGCGACCCGCGATTGAAAGCCAGCTGGTCGTCCGCGGGACTCATCTCGGCCGCTTCGTCGAGCAACGCCCTGGCGGCCGCCACATCGCCCGCCTCATACAACTCGACCGCCCGCCGTTCGCGGTCGCTCACCCGAGAATCTCTCAACTGGCATTCCGCGCGGCCGGCGACAAGCGACAACGCCCCAGCGACGGCGCAGATCAAAGCGGTGCGTTGAAAGCGGTTCGAGATCATGGTTCAGGTCGCCGCCGGCTTGCGAATTTCGGCTGAGAACGACGATGTTAATGGTTCGCAGAGGAGCAGGACGAGGCCAAAAAACAGAAAGATCGGAAATCGATCGCGATGCCGTTTCTGGCGAGATTGGGATGTTTCGCCGCGGGTCAATGGAGCCAAATGTTGCTCGTACACGTCGCCCAAATCGTAGGCTCGCGTCTCGGCGGGAATGTAAGCGCCGCCGGTCGCCAGCGCCATCTTCTCGAGCAGTGTCGAATCCAACTTCGACACCACGTCCTGGCCGTCGTACTTGAGAAAGCCGCTCGAGTTGTCGCCGGGTTGCGGTATCCGCGACCCGTCCGCGACATCGCCCAGCCCGATCGCGATCAATTTGATCTTTCGCTGCGCCGCCTGCTGAGCCGCCTGTTCAGGGAACGACTCGTGATCTTCTCCATCGGTGATCAACAGCATCACTTGATCGCGGTCATCACGCTCTTCCAATGTCGTCAAGCCTTTCCGAATTGCGTCGCCGATCATGCTGCCGCCGCGCGGCGCGCTCCCCACATCGACGTCGGTTAGCGACGCGCGAAAGAACCCGGCGTCGGTTGTTAGCGGGCACAGCAGCACGGGGGCTCCGGCGAAAGCGACAAGCCCGACGCGATCGCCGCGGAGTTTAGGCAACAGGTCTTCGATGTCCGATTTGGCTCGCTCCAGTCGATTGGGCGACACGTCTTCCGCCAGCATCGACCGGGAAACGTCGAGCAAGACAATCAGGTCGACGCCGCGCGACTGGACATCGTCGAAGTAGGCTCCAAAGCGCGGTCGAGCCGCGGCGATCACCAACAGCGACAGCCCCGCCACGACACAGACGCCCTTCACAGCGGCTCGCACAGCGGAGGGGCGGGGAGCAAGTTTCTCCGCCATGCCGGCGTCGACGAATCTGGTCAATCCCCGCCAGCGGCGGCGGTGCGCGTAAATCAGCAGACCCGCGACGACCGGAGCCAACCACAAAAACTGCAGCGACCAAGGGTAATCGAACCGCATTGAACCTGAATTAAAAGTTTGATTCCCCACTTATCAAACAGGGAATTCTGGCGATTTCCGCTACGCCCGCTCCACTGGGCGTCGACCCGAGTTCGGAACGCCCATTCTAGCCTTCCATTTCGATTCGTCGAACCTCAACATCATGTTAAGTAGCGACGGCCAATTGTACTTCGGCCACCGTCTACAACTCGAACCGAATCGTGCGGGCGGCGGCCAGGTAGATCCGCTGGGCGATTGTTTCGGATCCCGCCCGGACGCGCGCCGCACCGGTCGCTCCGATGAACAGGTCGCCGACCTCGTCGGTTAGCGGAGCGCTAACTTGGTACATCGGCTCCAACGGCTTCTCGCGTCCATCGACGTCTGTTTCGGTCGGCACGGGTCCCCCCGATTTGGCCGACAGGCTGAGGGCGATCTGTTTGGCGGGGCGATTCGACACGTACTCGACTTTCGAACGCCACATCCGACCGCGGGCTCCATCGAGAACCATTTCGACATCCTGTCCGGCGAACAGACGCTTTACTTCTTCTTGCGGGACGAGCAGCGTAGCTTGCAGGTTGCGCGCATTGCCGACACGGCAGAGCAGTTGACCCTTGCGATAGAAGGCGCCCAAGTTGGCCGCGTCGGTCGGCAAGCCGCGCCACTGGCCGAGTCGGTCGTCTCGTTCGTTGGCCGGCATGCGCGGAGCCGCCTGCACTTCGCCGCCGCGAGGAGCGCGGATCACCAACCGCGCCAGATCTTCCTCGTAATCTCGGATCTGCTGCTCGACCGTCGCCACCGTCTTGCGCAATTGATCGATCTCGTAGGCAACCTGCGTTTCCTTGGCGTTGAGCAAGTAGAGTTGCTCGATGCTGCGAATCTGCTCTAGCAGTTCCTCGCGCCTCCCGACGGCTTCGCGGATTGCGATCCGCAAGTCGATATTGTCGAGCTGCATGAGGGGTTGGTTTTCGACCACGCGATCGCCGGGCCGCACCAGAATCTGTTGCACCTCGCCCCCGGCCTCGACGTAGACAGGTTCCGCGTCGAGCGGTTCGACGTGCACTGTACAACGGACGTAATAAGGTAGGGGAATGCACAAGATCGCCGCCAGGCACCCCGCGCCGGCGGCCAAACTGATCGAAAGGCGAAACTTATTCACTTGCTCCATCCTCCCCGGCGCTCGCAAGAACGACGCCAGTTTCCAAAGCGGGTGAATGATCATCCCGTAGATGGACAGGCAGGCGATCGCTCGGCCGAGCACCTGCAGACCATAGGGTTCGAACATACGATTCAACAACCACAGAATCCCGAACACGACAAACCAGCGATAGACGACCGAGGCGATGCTGTAGAGCGCGAACAGCCACTGACGTCGCTGCGGCAGGAACGGGTCGTCCGCTTGCGGGAGGCCGAGCGTCCACTCACACAACCAGCGCTGCAGAATTGTCGTGGCCTTCTGTCGCAGATTCGGAATCTCGATGACGTCCGACAGAATGTAGTAACCATCGTAGCGCATCAGCGGGTTGGCGTTGAACAGTAGCGTGCTCACCGAGCAGACGAACATGATGTTCAACGCCAGGTAGTTCAACATGCCCGGATGAGTAAACCACCACACAAACGTGCAGATGGACGCCAGGAAGATCTCGACATACATACCGGCGGCGCCGATGAACGCTCGTTTCCACTTGTCGGGCAGCATCCAACTATCGGAGACGTTGCAGTACAGGCAAGGCGTCAGGACGAGGAGCATCATGCCCATCTCATGGCACTCGCCGCCAAAGCGTTTGCACGCCAGGCCGTGCCCGATTTCGTGCATTACCTTGGTGATCGCCAGGGTGGCGGCCAGCCAAACCCAATTCTTGGCCGCAAAGAAATTGTGGAAAGACGGCATCCGCGCTTGAAATGTCTCAAACTCGGCAGCCACCAAAGTCAAGGCCGACAAGGCCAACGCCAGACAGCAAAAGAACGCGGGCAGCGAAAAGAACCAGCCGGCGCGCCTGTTTAGCCAAGTGAGAAAGCGGTCGGGATCGACGCCTTTGAATCTGACGCAGAGGATGTTGCTGAACGTCGCCCAGCGCTCGCGCTTTTCGCGCTCGGCGCGCCGCTGTCGCAATTGGTCGCCCTGCCCGACCGCGGCGGAAGTCACCAAGTTGTTACGGTGCATCGCGCCGAAGAACTGATGCAACTCTTCGATTGAGATGCGTTGAGGTTTGAATTGCGTTTCGAAACGCCGGCGGATTTGATCGAGACTGCTGCGGCCGTCGAGCATTTGCAGCAGCTCGTACTCCTCCTCTTCAAACCGAAAATAGCGCAGCGCGAGTGGATCCTTGACGACCCAATAGCGTCGTCCGAGATAGTCTTGGCGGCGCGCGACGAGGTCCTGACGGAGTTGCAATTGCAACGGCCGACTGGCGCTGCAGACAAAAGTAGCCGCCAGTGAGGACATCCTTGTCGCTTCCGATCCACTGAATCGAGTCGAGGCGGCGGACGTTCCGCCAAGCGCTGCGCCTAACGAAGATGAACGAACGTCGTAACGTCTTTTCCGGGCCAGAGAATCCACTGCTCGCGATCCTTGCGGTTTTGCACTTCGGCTCGCAGTCGATATCGATTTCCGGCTTGGATCTGCGGGTTGACGAAGACAACTTCCCCCGGGAACGTCAGTTTGCGACCGCGGGCCAACGCCACTTCCACCGTCACTTGCTTGTTCATCACTTCGTGCGGATCGTAGTCAGCGGCGGAGATGAAACCATCGACGTAGAGTCGGTCGAGTCGAACAATCCTGACCACGGCCTCACCCGCGTTGACCCAGCCGTTCTCCTGCTTGAAGACATCGACGATGATGCCGTCGAACGGCGACTTGATGACGTGCCGCTGGATCTTCTCGTTGGCTGCCTCGACCGCGGCCAGATGCTTGTCGGCGTTGAGCTGAGCGACTCGCTGATCCAACTCACTCTTGCCGACATGGAGCGAGGCTCGGCTGGCGGCCAACTCCATTCTTCGCACTTCCGACCGCGCGATCGTGCCTTGGGATCGAGCGTTGATCCGTTGCGTGTTTTCGAATTCCTCTTTGGCCAGCTCAGCCGACTCTCGCGCGTAGCGAACGTCGATATCGTCTTCGGCCAGCGCTAACGCGGCGATTCGCTCGCGTTCCGCGGCGCGTTTTTCCAACTGCGGCAGGGCGTCATCGATCTGCGCTATCACGTCTCCGGCGCGGACGTGGTCGCCCGCCTTGGCTCGCATCGACTTCAATACGCCCGCTTCGCGAGCCGGAGCCGGCAGGTCTTTGATCAGGAAGACCCGCGACAACTCGATCTCCACTACGTCGCCCCGCCGCCGCTCGTCGAGTGGTCCGGTAAGAGCCAGCGCGGCTACGATCGCCACCATCGTCGTCTGCATGACACCAAGTACTCCCAATTATGACGCCTGCAGCGTTTCTGCCGCCGGCTTCTCATATCCCGTTCAATTCACACGAGCTTCGTCGCGCAACTCGCCAAGCAAACTCTACCCCGCTTTGAGGCTGGCGGACGGGCGATTGCTTAGAGGCTGTTTCAAAACCTTGTACGATGGCCTTCCAAGGCCCGTCGAATTTGGAAATCCTCGGCAAACGACGGCCTTGGAAGGCCATCGTACGGCAAGACATCGGTTTTGAAATGCGCTCTAGAACCACAACAACCACGTCCGGTGCACCGTTTCGATCACGTCTTGAAACCACACGAATCCGATCGATGTCGATCCGCAGGACACGCGGGCGGTCAGCGTCGCTTCGTTCTTGAGCAACGGGAGGTCGTCGCGATTGATGGCGACCTTCATCCGCACCGCGTTGCCTTGCTCCTGGTCCACGTCCGATGTCTTCTGTATCTCCGTCAATCGCCCGGTGAACTCGCGGTCTGGATGAGTCGATAGGACAAATGTCACGGGCAAACCGTCAGGCGATTCGCGGAACGCTCGCTCCACGTGACCGACACGGCGTTCGGGCATGACCAATTCCAGCTCCCACGGTCCACTCGGATCGATCAGCGTCATCAACAGGTCGCCGCGCTGCACGGGTTTGTGAGCTAGTCGCTCCGCGACTTTCCAGGTGACGACCTGGCCGGGGCCGATGCTGCGGACTTCAAGTTTGCGTTCCTTCGTCTCGAGCAAGCGGATGCGGTCCTCCAGACTGGCCGCCGTCCGCCCCAGGCGAGCGATGTCGTTTTCCAATCGCTGCTGCTCGACATCGGTGAGGCGGGCGGTTTGCGAGCCTCGCTTGTCGCGAATCTCCTCCCGTACGCTCGCCAGATCGCCGCCCAATTGGTTCAGCTCTTTGGTCAACTCCAGGCTGCTCATTCTGACCAGTAAGTCGTTTGCAGCGACCGATTGCTCGTGGCTCACGTCGACGTGTTCAACTTCTCCGTCCACCTTGGCGTAGATGTGGTTGCGGACGACCGGCTGCAGACGGCCCGGACAAGACTGGTTCAGTTCGGCCGGAACCAATACCAGCCCGGCCAACACGCCCGCGATCGCGGCCGCCACCAGCAATGTCTTGGGCAAGTTGCGAGCTGACACGATCCACTTGGCTTTCCCCAGCGCTCTCCACAGCGGCATCAGGAACAGCCGATCGTGTTCGACGGCGTTGGCCAGCGCCGACCCGCAATGTTCGGCGACGACATCGACGCGACTACGCCCGCCCGCGGTCAAAGACGCGTCCTTCAATTGCTCGATGATCAACGCACCCACGATCTCGTCCCGGGCTCCACCAGTCCTGGCGTCGTCGTGCGATTCGTCGCTCCCGCCATCGGCCTGGGAACCTGATCTGTCGCCAGACAGCGGAATGACGGCCACGCTCTTGGCGTGGGAGACGTCGAGGTAGGCGTCGAGTGCGAGTTCGATTTGGGGCGCGGGCGGATCGTTCTCGTCCGCACTCCACAATGGCTGGCGGGCGGCGACGACTCGAGTCGCCAACGCGCTGAGACGACTGACCTCTTCCGCGCGGCGGTCCAACGAATCCAACCCGCTGACAGCCTCGATCTGACAACGGCGACTCTTCGCGACGGCGACCGCCACGCGATCGCAACCGATGATTCGCCGCGCTTCGTTCGCCATCGTGTATGCAGTCGCGCTGACATCGAGCCGCGCGTGAACCGAACGAATGAATTGCTCCAGGTCCTCCCACAATGCTTGCCGCTCGTTGTACATTCGCAAACGTCGGCGAGTCAGAAAGTCGTTCGCCAAGTCGCACATCTGGGCGAGAAACCGCAGGTAACCGCGTTGTGTCGTCGGCCCCCCCGTCGGCCTCTGAAACACCTCGACGATTTCGCTCACTCGGCCTTCAACTTGAACCGCCCCCAACACCAACAGAAACTCGGTCGGATTCCCCGCCTCCTCATCGTCGACCGGCCCCGAATGGGGCGCGACAATCTGCGGTCGACCACCTTCACTGAAGACGCGCCTCAGCAACAGTGTGTGTCGGTGCTGCCCCTGCTCGTCCCCCGACAAACCGGTACGGGGCATGTTGACCTGGTGCCGCAACTCGAGACGCCCGTCCTCAGCCACGCCCCAAACCGCGCCCCCTACACCAGCCAGAGCGGAAACGACTCGCGACAGAAACTCTCCGAAAAACTCATCGACGTCGAGATCGGATTGAGCCAGGCGGGTGATCTCGTGCACCAGCGTGCGGATCTCAGCCTTCGTCTCTTGGACCAATTGCGTGTCGGCGCCGACCGGTGGCGGAACCACCGCTTTGGCGGAGGGGATCGACGAGCCAGCGCTGAATTCGAGCGGATTTCCGGTACTCATATCCCCTACATCGGGGCCGCACGACCAGAATCTGCCGTGAAAGCAGCACAACCCGCACAGCTTACCAAAAGACGGTTTCCCAGTTTTCCTAGACCGTCCAGTTTGTGGCTGCATTCGCCAGCGCGTGGGGGCTGTTCGTTTGATCGCAAGGTCAGCACCGACGCCACGTTATGCGAACCGTAGCTACGCTGTAGCTACCGTCGCCAGACGGTGGGGCATCGTGGACGACCTTGCGAAGTGGTGAATCGATTCCACGCTCTGGCGAGCGTCGGACATTGATGCACTCTTTCGAAAGTGGCTAAAAGAACAGGGTTTTCTGATTCGGATTGGTTGGTAGCGGAGCTTTTTTGTGGCTGCGGATGTGTTTGACGATTGCCTGGATTGAC